>JBILOY010000031.1:0-16522 GCA_044374195.1 Candidatus Nanopelagicales bacterium | reverse complement strand
CGTCGACCGAGAGCTACCTAGACATCAATCGCGTCATGCAAGCGGCAGTCGCGACCGGATGCGACGCGCTCCATCCCGGTTATGGTTTTCTGGCTGAGCGTCCCGAGTTGGCCGAAGCCTGTGTGGAAAACGGCATCATCTTTATCGGTCCCAGCGCTGACACCATTCGTAGAGGCGGGGACAAGATCCAGGCGCGCGCGGTCGCCGAGTCCATCGGGATTTCCACCGGTGCCGGAAGTGCCGCTCTCGAAAGTGTCGAGCAGGCCCGCGAACTTGCCGAGGCGATCGGCGTTCCGGTTCTCCTCAAGGCCGCAGCCGGCGGTGGTGGTCGCGGAATGGTGCTGGTCAACAGCATGTCTGATCTCGATGAGAGATTCGCGTCGGCAAGCAATGAGGCTCTTCAGGCTTTTGGTGACGGACGGCTCTACGTGGAGAAGTTCATTACCCAGGCTCGCCACGTGGAAGTTCAGATCCTCGCCGACACCCACGGCAACGTCATCCATCTCGGAGAGCGTGACTGCTCCGCACAGCGCAGATACCAGAAAGTCGTCGAGGAAGCCCCCGCGGTGTCTATCCCGATGGCGGTACGCGAGGAACTGCACATCTCTGCTGTCGAACTCTGCCGTGCCCTCGACTACGTAGGTGCGGCAACTGTCGAATTCGTCGTTGACGCAATCACGGGTGCCTATGCCTTCCTCGAAGTCAACACTCGAGTCCAGGTAGAGCACCCTGTCACTGAACTAGTGACCGGCGTCGACATCGTGCGCGAGCAACTTCGAATCGCGGCAGGCGAACCGCTCTCGGTGACACAAGCCGATGTTCGGCTCACCGGCCACGCCGTCGAATGTCGCGTGAATGCCGAGGATGCTCGAAACAACTTCATGCCCGCGCCTGGTCGAGTGACGCGCTGGATTCCCCCGCAAGGTGGCGGAGTGCGCATCGACAGTCACGTATACGGCGGATATCTCATTCCGCCTTACTACGACTCGATGATTGCGAAGGTGCTCACCCTCGGGTCAGACAGAGACGATGCTCTCGTACGCATGGACCGCGCTCTGCGGCACCTGACGATCGACGGAGTCACCACGAATATCGATTTCCTTCGCGGAGTGATCGCCGACGAGGAGTTCGTTGCACAGCAGCATCACACCAGGTGGGTCGAGCAGTCGTTCCTGCCACGTTGGGTTGAACCAAGCCATGCACACACCGCTGAGGAGACACCGTGACCGAGATCCAGTTCATTGACCAGTCCCTGCGCGACGGGCAGCAGAGCCTGTGGGGAATGCGCATGCGGGCCGGGCACAGTCTGCCGATCGCTGCCGATATCGACCGCATGGGCTTCCGCATTGTCGACTTCACCGGCTCATCTCTTTTCGAGGTGCTCGTGCGTTACTGCCGCGAGAACCCTTGGGAGGGGCTCGATCTCGTACGCGCAGCAATGCCGATGAGTCGCATGAGAGCGGGTACTCGCTCGAATGCCATCGTCGGGATGGGCCTTACCCCGCGTGCGATCCTCGAACTTTGGGTTAACACCCTCGTCAAGCACGGTATCGGCAGCATGTGGATCTTCGACTGCCTGTTCAATCTTGACGAAATGAAGTGGATGAGCGGCGTCGTTCAGGCGGCCGGTGCCGAGGCTGCTCCACAGGTCATGTTCGCCGAGTCGCCGGTGCACACCGACGACTTCTACGCCCGAATCGTGAGCGAGATGTCGACTTGGGGCACGGAGACAATCATCCTTGGCGACGAAGCTGGTGTGCTCTCGCCTGAACGTGCCGCCACCTGGATCCCCCGCATGGTCGAAGCGGCAAACGGCGTTCCGCTCGAGGCTCACTTCCACAACACGACGGGTGCAAGCACCTTCAACTACCTGACGGCAGCCAAGGCTGGCATCCACATTCTGCACACAGCCATTGGCCCGATGGCCAATGGCCCTTCCATGCCGTCTGTCGACATCACCGCTGACAACATGCGCCGACTCGGATTCGAGACCAATATCGATGAGTCCTTGATCCCCGTGATCGCTGAGCACCTCACGCGCGCGGCAGAGTCTGAGGGCTACACGATCGGCGCTCCGCGCGAGTACAACCTCGCGCACTCGGCGCATCAGCTGCCCGGAGGCATGACCGGCACCTTGATCAATCAGCTCAAGCAGTACGGAATGGAAAACCGCTATCACGAGTTGCTGGACGAGATCAGCATCGTCCGCGAGGAGATGGGCTATCCGGTTATGGCCACGCCTTACTCGCAGCTCGTCGGTATTCAGGCATTGCTCAATCTGGTCAACGAGGAGCGCTACACGGTATTCCCTGACGAGAACCTCATGTACCTCGCCGGGCACATGGGTCCGATCCCCGGTGAAGTTGCGCCTGAAGTTCTCGACAAGGCCTTCGGCAGCAAGCGCGGCAAGGAGTTCTTGGATTGGGAGCGCCCTGATCCCTCGCTCAAGGAGATCCGCCATCAGCTCGGCGAGAACCTCAGCGACGAGGAGCTCATCCTGCGTTTCCTGATTCCCGGACCAGATGTCGATGCGATGCTCGCCGCGGGTCCGGTCAAGACAAAGCTTGCCTACGCGGATTCCCCGGAGGTCACGCTCGTACGGGACATGATCACGAATGCCACCGCCCAGTACCTTGGTTACGAGCACGGCGAACTCAGCGTCTCACTGAAGCGCTAACCGGTACCCCGGAAGACTGACGAGGAGAGTCAATGGACATCGGATCCCTGATTAGGCAGAGTGCTCGGCGTTTTGGCGATGCGCCGGCCCTTGATTGCGATGGAAGAGTTCTGTCATTCCGAGAATTTGACCAAGTCACCGACCGCATCGGAAATGCCCTGATCGCCGCGGGAATGCAGCCTGGCGACCGAGTTGCCGTGATGCTGCCTAACGGCATCGAATGCCTGGCCACCTATTACGCTCTCGCGAAGTCCGGGCTTGTCCGTGTGCCGCTCAACGAGAAGGACACCGAAGCTCAGAACAGCTACAAGCTCGACGATGCCGGGTGCAGGGCGATCATTCACAATGGTCAGAGGCCTCCCGGCGGTGCGGACATCGTGTTCGAGGCGGATGTCTCGTGGCTCGATTCGATCGCATGGAATGGCCCGACAACTCCCTGCTACATACCGCGTGGCGCAGATGAGCCCTACCGGCTGGGTTACACCGGCGGCACGACAGGAATGCCCAAGGCGGTTACCTTGACCATGCGCGGTGAGCACGCCGAGGTCGCAAATTTCCTCATCGATCTCATGCCTGACATCGGTCCTGGTGACACCTTCTTGCATGCGGCACCGATCATTCATGCCAGTGGCGCCTACTTCCTGCCTTCGTTCTCGCGCGGCGTCCGCAGTCGGATCATGACTAAATTCGACGCGAAGACCTGGCTGGAGGAATTGCAGAGTACCCGAGCTTCCTACAGCTTCCTTGTGCCGACCATGATTGCGCTCGTTCTCGACGTTCCCGGAGTAGAGGACTACGACACCTCGTCCCTCCGGCGCCTCTGCTGGGGTGCCTCCTCGATTCCGCCATCTGTGGCCGACAAGGCCCAGCGGGTCTTTGGCAAGGTGCTCGCCCAGACTTACGGGCAAAGCGAGGCGCCGATGGCCATCACTGTTCTTCAGCCGGATGAGCATGATCGAGTCGGCTCAGCGGGCCGTGCGTACACCTTGATGGAAGTCGCGGTCATGGATGAGGACGACAACTTCCTGCCGCCGGGCGAGGTGGGTGAGATCGTCACGCGCGGCCAATTGCTCATGCTCGGATACTGGAAGCGTCCCGACCTCACGGAGCAGACTATTCGCAATGGCTGGCTGCATACCGGCGATCTCGGCTACGTCGATGACGAGGGATTCGTGTTCCTTGTGGATCGCAAGAACGATCTGATCATTAGCGGGGGTTCGAATGTCTACCCCCGCGAGGTGGAGGATGTCCTCAACGATCATCCGGCAGTTAAAGAGGCGGCAGTCGTGGGCATTGCGGATGACACGTGGGGTGAGGTTATTCATGCCGTCGTTGCTGTTCGTTCCGAGGTTTCCGAGCAGGAATTGCTGGAGTTCGTCGCAGGGCGTGTGCCCCGTTACAAGCGGCCACGCAGCATTGCTTTCTGGCCCGAACTTCCGAAGAGTCCGGCGGGGAAGATCCTGAGGCGTGAGGTGCGAGATCGAGAGCGCGAGCGTCTCGGCTCATAGCTATCGTCCGTAAGGGAAGCAGGTGCACGAGTGAATGGCATGGATGCGTACGTCGTCGACGTCGTCAGGACTCCCTTCGGAAAGGGTCGTGAATCGGGCATTCTCGCTGGCGTGCATCCAGTTGATCTTCTTTCAACTGCTCTTGTTGCCCTCGCTCAGCGCACGAGCATCGATCCTGGTCTGATCGAGGACACCATTGTCGGCTGCGTTCAGCAAGTAGGTGAGCAAGCCGGCAACATCGCTCGACATGCCGTCCTCGCATCAGGCTGGCCGACTTCCGTACCTGGAGTGACCCTCGATCGCAAGTGCGGCTCCTTCCAGCAGGCAGTGCACTTTGCGGCGGCAACCGTCGGCTCCGGGCAGATGGATGTCATCGCCGTGGGCGGCGTGGAGATGATGAGCCGGGTGCCGATGAAGATGAATCGGATGGGCCGTGATGAGCTCGGTCCGCGCTTTAGGGCCGCACTGCCGGAAGGACTCGTGGGCCAGGGCATCTCAGCAGAGATCATCGCCGGCCGGTGGGGAATCGATCGCGAGGCGATGGATGCACTGTCCGCCGCGTCGCACCAGCGGGCAGCCGCGGTACGTGATTCGGGGTTGCTGGCGCGTGACATCGCTCCGGTCACGCATGAAGGATCCGTTATCTCACATGATGAGGGCATTAGGGATTCGACGACGATCGAGATTCTCTCCGGCCTGAAGCCCTCATTTGAGAATCCGGATATGTCGGCGAGATTTCCAGAGATTCACTGGGGCGTTACGGCCGGCAATTCATCGCAGCTGACCGATGGTGCCGCTGCCACGCTCATTGTCTCTGGTGCGGCATTGGAGAAGTACGGCCTTACGCCACGCGCCCGGGTGATTGCCACGAGCGCCGTTGGCGATGATCCGATCCTCATGCTCGCGGGCGTAATCCCCGCCACCCATCGGGTGCTTCAACGAGCCGGCATGACCATAGACCAGATGGATACCGTGGAAGTCAATGAGGCATTCGCCTCTGTAGTTCTGGCTTGGGAGTCCGAGTTCGACGTACCCGATGCACTGGTGAATCCCTGGGGAGGCGCCATCGCCTTCGGTCATCCTGTCGGGGCTTCAGGCGGTCGCCTGCTCGCGCAGATGATCGGCCGACTGGAGCAGACCGGCGGTCGATACGGACTGTGGACTATGTGCGAATCGGGCGGAATGGCCAATGCCACGATCATCGAGCGCATCTAGTCGGCATGACCATCTCTGCTGAGCTCTCGGATCGCGTGGCACTTGTCACCGGGGGAGCCGGGGGAATTGGCGAGGCTTGCTCAGTAGGGCTCGCCGCGGCCGGCGCTCACGTAATGGTTACTGACATCGATGGGACAGCCGCCTGCGATGTGGCTGCCAGGATCGTGGAATACGGTGGCTCCGCTACCGGTGTGATGATGGACGTCAGCGACTCCGATTCGGTTTGCGCGGTGGTGGCGGCAACTCTCGCAGTCCACGGTCGGCTCGATATCGCCGTGAACAATGCTGGTCTCAATATCGCTCGTACCCCACTCGCCGAACTGGATGACCAGGGGTGGCACGCCATGCATGCCGTGAATCTCCACGGGGTCTTCTTCTGCATGCGCGAGGAGATCCGCGCGATGCGTTCGGTCGGCGGATCGATCGTGAATATCGGATCGATGCTCAGCACGGTCGGATATCCGGATGCTGCGGCCTACATTGCCGCCAAGCATGCAGTTCTCGGGCTCACGCGAAGTGCAGCGGTCGACTATGCGGAAGCGGGGGTACGCGTGAATCTGATTGCACCGGGGCATGTCCGAACGAGCTTGGGGCCGGTGGGCATGACAGCAGAGCGGGAGCGCGAAGTAGCCCAGGCATACCCTCTCAAGCGAGTCGCAGATCCCTCCGAGATTGCCGATCTTGTCGTCTACCTCGCCTCGGATCGATCACGCAACATGACCGGCGCATGTCTGGTGACTGACGGGGGGTACACCGCGCGATGACACATCTCGATCCGATAGCCGCCGGCTTCTCGATGCCGCTAGGTGCCTCGCTCTACGGTCCGCCGCCATATGAGTTTCGCGATGCAGAACAAGTGAGCGTGTGCTTCACGGCTGCCGCGGATCCATTGAGGGCGCTCGTGCCACCGGGGCTCGAGATCGCGGACTCTCCTGCGCAGTGCGAGGTGCGGATCTGCAACTATCGATGGAGCGCCTTCGGCCCGTTCCGCGAGTCCTACCTACTTATCAAGGTGCGTGATCAGTCAGGTTCGCTCTTCTGGTACCTGCCTTTGATCTTCACCGATAGCGAAGCGCCCCTCGCTGCAGGGCGGGAGTTGTGGGGTTACCAGAAGAAGCTCGCGCTGATGAATTGGGAATGGGGGAGCAGTGGCCCCGGAGTTCCCCCGAATGAGCTTCTCTCCTTCACTGTGGAACGACCTCGCGGATCTCGCATCATGACCGTTACCTTTGCGCCCGAGCGCCAGGCCGATCCTGCTGAACGAAGCGGGTACCCCGTCGTGAGTTACCGCTACCTTCCGCCGTCCGAGTCGGGCCGGTTGCCAGCAGCGGATGAACTGATCTCGGTCCACTACTCCAAGACTCTTCAGAAGTCGGCCGACGGCTCGCCATCGCTCTGGGCAGGCCGAGGATCGGTAAGTATCGGAGTCCGTAGTGATCTGGACCCTTGGTACCGGTTGTCCGAGATTGACGTGACAGGCGCGTATTGGCAGATCAGTGACTTCGCGCTGCCGGCCGGCGTGGTGCTGCGGGACTACCTTCAAGATCCGGCTCAGTGACCCGATGAATTACCCGGCCCTCTTGGGCTAAACCGCTTGACGAGGCCATGCCCACCGATCACACTGACGGAAACCTCTGACGTCTAGTGACGTCTGAATCCCTCTTCGGCAAGGAAAGGCAGGAGCAATGGGCAATCTCATGGCCGGCAAGTCGGTCGTACTCACCGGAGCCAGCACGGGACTTGGCCGCGCCGGCATGAAGAAGCTGAGCGAAGAGGGCGCATCGATCATCGCCGTCTCTCGCACGGCCTCGACCCTTCAGGCGGCGGTTGACGAGATCAATGCCGCGGGCGGCAAGGTCATCGCCGTTCCTGCAGATCTCAGTGACGACGCTCAGGTGGGCCGTGTCATTGACGCAGCCATCACCGAATTCGGCCGTCTTGATGCATTGATCAACAACGCCGGCGTGGGTTACGGATACCGCGCGGTGCGCCCGAACAGCATGCTCGCCCTGCACGAGGCACCCCTCGATGAGTGGGATCACGTCATGGGTATCAACCTGGGCTCGGTCGTCTATGGCTGCCGCCGCGCACTGCCGATCATGATCGAGCAGGGCAGTGGCTCCATCGTCAACGTCGCCAGCATCCTGGGCATGGTGGGTCATCAGGACGCACATGCATACACGACTGCAAAGGGTGCGATCATCAATCTCACGCGCTCCCTGGCCAAGGCCTATGGCCCGATGAACGTTCGCGCCAACACCCTTGCCCCGGGATACATCGATACCCCGATGATCGCCGAATACACCGAGTACCTCAATGCCGAGGAGACCAAGGACAGCTGGGGCTGCCCGATGGGTCGCACCGGTCGCCCGGAGGAGATCGCTGACGCCATGCTGTACCTGGCCTCGGATATGTCCACCTACGTCAATGGTGCCGTTTTGGCGGTCGACGGCGGATACACCGCGAGTTCCTGAGCGCGAGCGTCACACCTATATATAGGGGGCTGGCACCGATCGAATGATCGGTGCCAGCCCCTTATATCAATGAAGGAGTCCGGTCGAGCCGGGCGTTCGGTCAGATACGAGGCTCGGTGAGGGCGTCGTGCAGAGCTGCCAGGATCTCCTCGGTGACGCCGTGCGAGATCAGATAGTCGATCGGGCTCCCGTAGCGGGATTCGACGGCGATGAAGAATCTCTCGATGTACTCGGGTGGGGTCAGGTGTGCATCGGGCGGTAGTTGGGCCAGGCTCTCGCCATAGGACTCCATGGTCCGCAGTCGCTGCATGACAGCGGCAATCCTGTCGGCGCCCGCCGCGTACTCGATTGCGATGTCCTGGGCCGAGCAACCCACCGCTGCCAGCACCATGGCGACGGCAATGCCAGTGCGATCCTTGCCCGCGGCGCAGTGCACCAGGGCTGGAAGGGTTTCCGGCTGGGCAAGCAGGCGGATCAGCCCGGCAACAGACCCTGGGGAGTGCTCGAGGTAATCGAGGTAATGGGTGACGACGGGATCCTCGGCTCGCAGGATCGGGGTGGCTGAACCCGGTCGGTGAGCCCCGGCCACATGGAAAGGCAGATGAGCGAGCTCGACTTCAGTCTCGCCCAACAGGCCCCTGCCCTCCACCTCGAGTTCGAAACCCAGCCGGAGATCCACGTCAGTTCTCAGCCCGATCCTGTCGACGAGGAGGTCGACATCGTCGACGGTGAGGAATTGCAGAGTGTCACTCCGGAACAGTCGGCCGAATGCAACGCGTCGTTCGGCGCCTACCGGGACTCCTCCGACATCGCGAAAGTTCAGTGCCCCGGACAACTGCATTGACGTACCCATGAGCACACCCCCATCGGTGCCTGAAGTGAGTTGCCCCGGATCATCTGTGATCCGGGGCAACGAGAACTATCGAGCTAGGCAGAGAATGAACGAGCCGTGCAGCCACCATCGACCAGGAGAACTGAGCCGTTGCAGTAGGTGGAATCCTCCGAGGCGAAGAAGAGATTGACGCTGGCAACCTCGCTCGGTGCGGCCGGCCTGCCGATCGGAGTCAGGACGTTCGCGACGGCCGGATCGTCGAAGAGGGGCGTCACTGCAGCGACCATTGGCGTGTCGATGAATCCCGGGCACACCGCGTTGCTCCGGATGCCGTTCTTGATGTACGTGATCGCAAGCGAGCGAGTCAGGTTCACGATCGCACCCTTGGCTGCGGTGTAGGTGTGACCGTCGTAGAGCCCGGTAACGCCGCCCATGCTGGCCACGTTGACGATTGAACCGCTACCTGCCTTCATCATGTGCTGCAGTGTGAATCTCGTGCAGTTGAAGTAGGAGTTCATGTTGATGGCCATCACGTCGTCCCACCACGCCTGCGTGGTGTCGTGGACTGCCGCCATGGAACCGGGATTCGTGATGCCGTACTCCCATCCGACACCTGCATTGTTGATCAGCACGTCAATGCGGCCGTACTTGTCGATCGCCGCATCGATGAGGTTCTTGCAGCCCTCCTCCTTGGAGAGATCGGTGGCGAACACCATTCCAGCGCCACCAAGGGAGAGTGCAGAGGAGAGCGCCTCATCGAGAGTCGCCTGAGTACGTGCGGCACCGACAACTGTCGCGCCCTCTGCGGCGAATCGCTCCATTGTTGCGCGTCCAATACCGGTGCTTGCTCCGGTGATGACGCAAACCTTGTCGTCAAGGCGACCCATGATCCTTACCTCCTGTTGTCAAAATGGTGAGCGCGCTAAGGGTTTTCGTGATGCGGTGTTGCTAGAAATTTTGATAACTACGGCCGGATTTCACGGCGCGATCTGGACCTTGATTGACGAGTCCTTGGAGAGCTGAGCTGTAAAGGCCTCGGTGATCTGATCCAGGCTGAAGGTGTGAGTGATGAGTGGTTCTGCCGTAACGCGGCCGTCGGAGAGCATCTGCAGAACCTGACTGAACTCACCGCGGTAGGCGAAGGTTCCGGCAACGCTCATCTCCTTCTGCACGATCTGATTCGCGTCGATCGGGACGTTGCCTTCGTAGAGAGCAGCGATACGCAGCTTTCCGCCCGCTCGGGTCATCGAGATCGCGTCAGCAAGAAGTGAGGGAACGCCGGATGCTTCTATAACGATGTCGGCGCGAGCACCCACGCCATATGCACCCACGCCGGTGATCTCCTGAATCGTCGCCAGTGCATCCTTCTCGCGGCCATTGATCGTGATGTCTGCGCCGAGCTTCTTGGCGAGATCAAGACGAGCGGGGGAGACATCGATGCCGATCACGCGACCGGCACCGCATGCCTTAAGCATCTGCACGCAGTTGAGCCCGATGCTGCCAAGGCCGATGACCACACAGGTGTCGGTGGGGCCCGGGTTTGCGCTCTTTGCTGCGTGAAGCCCTACCGCGAGTGGTTCGACTAGAGCTGCTGCCGCATACGACACGTTGTCGGGGATGAGGTGCACATTTCCGCCCAGGACTGCGTCGGGAACGCGCACGTACTCGGCAAATGCACCAGGCAGGCCATAGGCAACGCTGGCCGCCAGCCCGGTTTCGCATAGGTGACCGGCCCCCTCGAGGCAGCGAGGACAGCGTCCACACGTGCTCAGAGGAACTGCGGTAACCCGGTCGCCGACCTTGAGCCCTTGGACATCGGCGCCCACCTGAGTAATCGGACCACTGAATTCATGGCCCATGACCTGGCCGGGGGCGATGAATGCGCCTTCCAGGTACGAATGGAGGTCGGATCCGCAGATCCCGCATTCGGAGACTTGGACGACGATGTCGCGTGAGCCAGCCACGGGATCAGGGAGGTCTTGGATGGTGAACTGCTCGGGACCTTCGAACACTGCGGCTTTCATGGGCATCTCCTTGTGGTGTGTGCCAAACGTCGGGCATCTGACCTAGCCCTGTCAAGCGAATTGGCAAACATGCCCCCTTAGATATCGCCGTCAAAGATCTGTTTCGTCGATCTGGACTAATGAGACATCGGAGTAATTCCCTGGACAGGGAGCATTCCTTGGTGCAGATTTGCACCCATGGTCGGTACGTCCCGACCTCTGTCGCGAGGAGATCACATGGGATTCGTCAAGACTCCGCAGGAGGTTGCAGCGATTCAAGCTGCGATTCAATCGCCACGTTTCGTCAACTGCGAGATGCTTTCCGTTGTCTGCCGCACGGAGGCTTCGTGGCTGCGAGAGGTCATTCCTGCGCCGCTGAAGCCCAATGGCGACACGGTCCGCTTCATGGTCGGCCGTTGGCAGAGTAATTGCGTGGGCGACTTCGACGGCGGTGCGATCTACCTGCCGGCGCGCTACGGAGAAATCGAGGGTGAGTATGTGCTCGCCATGTACATGAACTCCGACACTGCGATTCTCTACGGACGCGAAGTCTTCGGTGAGCCCAAGAAGCAAGCGTCCACGACGCTGCACCATGGCGAGAATCACGCCGTCGGAACGATCACCCGTGGCAATTCGACGATCATGACTCTGCGTGCGACTTTCGATAAGGAGCATGGTCCTGCCACGCTCAAGGGCGCGAACTTCAACATCAAGGCCATGCCCGATGCAACCGGCAACGGGCTTGAGTTTGATCCGATTCTCACTCTGGCCGATTTCGACGTGGTGTGGACCCGAGATCGCGAGGGCACCGGCTCAGTGGTGCTCGAGTCGACTGTTCATGACCCGCTTGACTCGATCCCACTTCTTGGCGTGACGACAGCCACGTGGCAGGAAGGCGATCTCTATGCCAGCACTTCAAGGCTCGCGACAATTCCGGCGGCGGATTTCCTGCCTTACTTCTTCGCTCGCATTGACGACTATTCCCAACTCGACACCGAGAACCAGCACTGACATCCACCTGATCACTTCACTCCTAGGAGAACTCATGTCTCGAATTCCACTGGCCGACACCGATTCACTCGATCCATTCCTTCGCACCCTTCACGATGGTGCGAGCCAGGACGACTGGGCAACCCAACGTGTCGCTCAGGCTTTTGCCGAGCAGCCGCGACTTCTTGAGGATTATCTGCAGTTCTACTACCCGTGGCACAAGGAGAAGGGCGTGCTCGGGGCGCGACTGAAGGAACTCGTACGACTGCATATCGCGACCTTGAACGGCTGCCGCACCTGCGCATCTGCCCGACTTTCGCCCGACCTCGTGGCCGAGAGCGAGGCGCTTGGAGCATTGGGTAATGAGCCAGACGGTCTGGGTACCTTGTCGGAGCAGGAGCGGATTGCGCTGGACTTCGCCGAGCGGATGGCGCTGGACCACCACTCCATCACGGATGCCGATGTTCGCCGCTGGCGCGACACCTTCGGGGATGCAGGCTTCCTAGAGCTCTCCATGATGACGACGCAGTACATCGGGTTCGGGCGAGTGCTCGCAGTGCTGCAATTGGAAACGGTGGCGTGCCCGATTTGAGATCAGGAGAACGTCAGCGTTGCCTTACCCATCACCCTGCGCTCGAGTAGGTCAGTCACCACGTCGTTGGCCGATTCCCAGTCGGCCGTAACGGTCACTTGTGGATCCAGCTGACCCGATCCAACGAGTGACATCAGATGCGCGAGGTCGCTTGTGCCGATCCTTCGACTGTCGACCTCGGTGAACACGAATAGCGGGATGATGCGTGCCTCGGAATGTGTCATGAACCAATCGGTGGGGATCTCCGCCGGCGTGCGTGACGAGCGCCCGTACCAGACCAGTACTCCATCAGGCCGCACTGAAGTCAGGGCAGTGGCGAGTGACGGGCCTGCGGCCGACTCGAGGACGAGGTCGTACCCCTCAGCTGGGTCATTCGCCTCGCGAACGACGCGATGAGCGCCGAGTGCCTCCAAGCCTGCGGCGCGATCCTCCGATGATGTGACGGCCGTGACATGAGCACCCGAAAGGGCGGCAAGCTGAATGGCAATGCGCCCGACGCCGCCTGCTCCGCCGGTGACGAGCACTCGACGGTCAAGAAGCAGCCCGTACATCTGCAGGGCACGCCATGCGGTCAGGGCAGCGACCGGAAGGGCCGCCGCATGAGCGTCGCTGACATCTGCCGGGATGGGAGCCAGCCCGTGTGTCGGTACCGCGACTAATTGCGCCCACGCGCCCGTGCGCACGATTCCGCAGACGCGGGAGCCGACAGCCGGACCCGAACCATCCTCGGCGGCCCGCTCTACAACGCCCACGACATCCCAGCCTGGGATAGCGCCATCAGGCAGGCGTGTAAGTGACGCGCATTCGCCTCGATTGAGAGATGTGGCGGTCGACCGCACTAGAGCTTGGTTGCTGAAGGGAATGGGATCAGGTGCTGATTCGATGGCGAGAATCCCGCCGCGAACAGTGAGCGCGCGCATAGGGCTATTGGATCACAGGGCCCGAAGGCTGGTCGCAAGAAACATCAGATCAATATTTGAATTCTCACCACAGACCCTCCTTTCGTCTGGCTAAAGTCCGTTCAGCCATCAGTTCAATCGAGGAGGCACCATGCAGGGTTTGTCCGGCAAAGTCGTTCTCATCACCGGAGCAGGATCCGGTCTTGGACGAGAATCGGCCATTGAACTCGCGGGCGAGGGCTCGCGCATCGCCGTAGTTGACGTCAACGCCGAGGGCTCCGCGGAAACCGTCGCGAGCATCGTGGCTGCCGGCGGAGAAGCCTTTGCCGTACACGGTGATGTCGCCGATAGCGCATCCGTGCAGAAGGCGGTCGCTGAGGTGCTCGCGCACTTCGGCACCATCGACATCCTGGTCAACAATGCCGGTGTTGTTGGTGAGCTCAAGCCGGTTCATGAAGTGTCCGAGGAATCCTGGGATTTCGTCATGGGCGTCGACATGAAGGGCGTGTTCCTCTGCTCGAAGTACGTGATTCCCACGATGCTGGCGAAGGGCAAGGGCGTCATCATCAATATCGCCTCGGTATCGGGTTTCCTCGCCAGCGCGACGGGCGTCGAGTACACAGCCGCTAAGCACGGCGTTACCGGCCTCACCAAGCAGCTCGCATATGACTACGGGCACCAGGGCATCCGATCGATTGCCATCGGCCCGGGAGTCATCGAGACCCCGCTCACCAAGGACTGGACCTGCGAGGGTGGGCCATTCCACGAACTCACGATGCAGGCTCCTGCAGGTCGTTACGGCCGCCCCATTGATGTCGCGCGCCTGGTCTGCTTCCTGGCCAGCGATGAGGCTGACTTCATGCACGGCCACACGATCCCGATCGACGGTGGATCCATCATTCGTTGATCGTTCCTCACATGCAACGCCACTTCGCTCATCTCTCGAAAGGTTGAAGCACATGGCACTTGATCTCACGGGCAGCGATGGATTCACGATGCCGTTCGGGGCATCCCTGTATGGCGCACCGCCGTATGAGTACCGCAAGGCGCAACAGTCCTGGATCACGTACGAGGCGGCCAATCCAGATGCCGTGCGATCGATGCTGCCCCCTGGAGTCGAGCCGGATTCCGATATCCCCGTATGCCACGCGATGGTCTGCTGGTATCCCTGGACAACCTTTGGTCCGTATCACGAGGCCTGGCTCTGCGTACGAGTGAAGGTCAATGGAGTCCGCTACTGGTACATGCCGCTGATCTACACCGATAACGAGGCACCACTCGCCGCCGGTCGTGAGATCTGGGGCTATCCGAAGAAGCTGGCGACGATGAAGTGGGACTGGGGAGGCGCCGCAGAGGGCGGAACCTTCGGCGAGCAGTTGATCTTCACCGTTGATCGACCTGCCAGCCAGCGCATCATGACTTACACCTTCGCCCCTGATCGCGTTGCGGATCCGAGTGAGCTCGAGGTTCTGCCTTTCCTCTCCCACCGGCACATCGCGCCCTCGGAGGCCGGGCGCAAACCAGCCGCATCGGAGCTCGTTGCTCTCTCGGTGCAGTCGTCGCTCTACACAGCGGCGGATGGCCGGTACGAGTTGTACTCCGGTCGAGGCTCCGTCACGTTCCCCTCTCGCAGCACTACCGAGCCATGGCACCTCTTCGAGGCTGGGAAGATCATCAGCACCGTGTGGGCGAATGTCGACTTCGCGCTCCCCCTCGGAGTCGTGGTGAAGGACTACGTCGCTGAGGGCCTCTTCTCGTGATCCGCGCAAACCCGAG
Organism: Candidatus Nanopelagicales bacterium; assembly: GCA_044374195.1. Classification (GTDB taxonomy): domain Bacteria; phylum Actinomycetota; class Actinomycetes; order S36-B12; family S36-B12; genus CAIKZY01. The sequence continues at coordinate 1,556 of JBILOY010000031.1, read as the reverse complement.
GTCCGCCCCATTCGAGGGTCACTTTCGGAAAATGACTGCTCTCCGCGCGCAAATCTGCTTTCGTTCGATATCTGCTGAGCAAGCCCCCTGTTCCAAGAAGTAATGCAAGACCACAGCGGTTCACCCGAATCGTGCTAGACGTCCGAACTCGCAACTAAGTCTGGAGTCCACCGTGGACAGCTTGATCACATTCGCCCTCGTGGGCCTGGGCATTGGCTCGCTTTACGTTCTCGCCGCTCAGGGTCTGATCGTTATCTTCCGAGGCTCCGGGGTACTCAACCTCGGGCTCGGTGCGATCGGAATGGTCGGCGCCTACATGGCCTGGGATGCCACGAACGGAGTATTCCTCGCGTGGGAGATCTCGCCGCAGCCATTCTGGGTTGCGCTGCTGGTGGGCACCGCCGCTTCGGCTGCCGTGGGCGCGTTGGTTCAGCAGTTCATCATGCGTCCGCTGGCGCAGCGGTCTGCGCTCGTCAAGGTCATCGCCACACTTGGCGTCCTGGTCACGCTCCAGGCCTTGGTCATTCTGCGCTGGACCTCAGTGGCAAAAGTCCCCGAATCCGTGCTTCCGCAGGATCTCATCCCGGTTTTCACCACGCGCATCAACGCAGACAAGTTCATTCTGCTCGGAATCGCAATTCTGGTCACAGTGGCGCTGTATGTGTTCTACCGCTACACCCGCTTCGGGCTCAGCACGACGGCGATCGCGGAGAACGAGACTGTCGCCGCATCTCTGGGGCTTTCACCGAACCGCATCGCCCTGATCAACTGGGCGATTGGCAGTGGTCTTGCGGGTGTGTTCGCGATCTTCATCGCCCCCACTGTCACGCTACAGCCGACTGTCATGACCAACCTCGTTCTTGCCGCCACCTCGGTGGCATTGGTTGCTTCCTTCAGGTCATTCCCGATAGCCCTCCTGGCCGGCCTCGGAATCGGTGTCGCGCAGACCGTTGTGCAGGGAAAGATCACCGGAGTCCCGGGCATCGGCGCAGCGGTGCCCTTCATCATCATCGTGCTCTGGCTAACCCTGCGTGGTCAGGGAATTCCCTCACGCGACTTCATCCTGCAAAAGCTCCCCTCGGTGGGCAACGGCCGCCTGCGCTGGCCATTGATCGGAGCCGCCGTGGTCGTGGTTGTTACGATGGCGTTCTCCGTGCAGAACGTCTGGCTCGACGGACTCATCATCACCATGGCAGCGGGCATCATGATGCTCTCGGTCGTCGTGCTGACCGGCTACGCGGGCCAGCTCTCGCTCGCACAGTTCGCGATCGGCATCTTCGGAGCTTGGGTCGCGGGCCGCGTTGCCGCAAACCAAGGCTGGCCATTCCTCGTGGTGCTTCTTATCGGCGTTGTCGCGACAATTCCGCTGGGACTGCTCTTTGCAATTCCTGCGGTACGCACTCGCGGAATCAACCTGGCCATTGTCACGTTGGGCCTGGGCACGGTGCTCTACGTATCGATCTTCAACAACTCGAACTTCACCGGCGGTACCGAGGGAACGGTCATTCCGGAGCCGGAGATCTTCGGCTGGAATATCTGGTCGGCATCGAATCCGC
>JBILOY010000002.1:0-157923 GCA_044374195.1 Candidatus Nanopelagicales bacterium | reverse complement strand
GCAGTTCTCGGCGAGGCCAAGCCCACTGTGCGCCGCGATGGCATCGATGTCGAGGTCAGTGCCGTCGACATCGTGCTCGATGACGTCATCCTCATCTCGACTGGTGATCAACTCGTAGTCGACGGCGTGGTCCTTTCCTGCGACGGACTCGAGATCGACGAGAGCCTGCTCACTGGTGAGGCGGATCCGGTCGACAAGGTCGCCGGCGATCAGGCGATGTCGGGATCATTCGTGGTTGCGGGTTCGGGCTCGTATCAAGCCACGCGTATCGGTCGTGACTCGTTCGCGGCCGGGCTCACCGAGCAGGCGAAGCAATTCCATCTGACGAACTCAGAGCTACGCGATTCACTCAATCGATTCATCCGGATCATCTCTTACCTCTTGCTCCCCGTCGGGCTGCTGCTGTTCGTCTCCCAGGTCTTCCGCGCGCAGATTCCCTTTGATGCAGCAATCCGCGGAACTATTGCCGGCGTCGTGACGATGGTCCCGGAGGGCCTCGTGCTCCTCACCAGCATTGCGATGGCCATCGCCGTCATTCGCCTTGCTGGCAAGAAGGTCCTCGTTCAGGACTTGCCCGCGGTCGAGGTGCTCGCCCGGGTCGACACCATCTGCGTGGACAAGACCGGAACCTTGACGGAGCCCGGGATGCGAGTGCGCGAGGTGATCGCGCTAGATACAAGTGCGCCGATCGACTCGGCCCTCAGCTCGCTCGCGGCTGCTGAGTCGAGCCCGAATCCAACCCTCCAGGCCATCGCTGAGGAGTATCCGGTTGTCGGATGGGAATGTTCCGCCAACGTGCCGTTCTCGAGTGCGCGTAAGTGGTCGTCAGCGACTTTCGCTGATCACGGTGCCTGGGTCATCGGCGCTCCCGAGATGCTGCTGCCGGACACCGATCCGCTGCGCACGCGGTCTGATGGCATCGCTGCGGATGGCGCGCGCGTCTTGCTTCTGGCGCGCGCAATCGGCGAGCCTTCGGCCGAGAATGGCCCCGGGGCCGTGACTCCTGCTGCGCTGGTGGTCATCGACCAGCGACTGCGTGCGGATGCTGCCGAGACTGTCGAGTACTTCCTTGCCCAGGGAGTTCACATCAACGTGATCTCCGGTGACAACCCCGCAACCGTGGGTGCCATTGCTCGCGAGGCAGGCATCCCTGGCGCCGATCATCCTTACGACGCTCGCGATCTACCGGCCGATCTCGAGGGCATGGCCGAGGTCATGCAGACGCAGTCGGTCTTCGGCCGAGTTACGCCGCTGCAGAAGCAATCCATGGTCGATGCACTGCATTTGCGAGGCTCCACTGTCGCGATGACGGGAGACGGTGTCAATGACGTACTTGCCCTAAAGAATGCCGATCTCGGCATCGCAATGGGCTCCGGTAGCGGTGCGACGCGCGCAGTTGCACAGTTGGTTCTGCTTAATGATCGCTGGTCGGTGATGCCGAGTGTCGTCGCCGAAGGACGGCGGGTACTTGGCAATATCGAGCGCGTCTCCGATGTGTTCCTGACGAAGTCGTTCTACGCCATGATCATCTCTATAATGGTCGGGATCTTCGCCTTCGAATTCCCGTTCCTGCCACGGCATCTTTCGGTGATCGGCGCGTTGACAATCGGTATTCCGGGATTCTTCCTCGCGCTCATGCCCAACACCGAGCGTTTCCGGCCGGGTTTCTTCCGCCGAGTACTCCTGTTCTCCGCACCTGCGGGAGTGATCGCCGCCGCCGCAGCGCTACTCAGTTACTTCTGGGCATTGCGGCTGGGCGAGCCAGTGGGCAGCGCCCAGAGCGCCGCCACGGTTACCTTGTTCATCGTCACGACAGCGGTGCTGTTGCAATCGGCACGACCACTGAATTGGATCAGGCTCGGAATCGTGGCGCTGATGATCGTGATGTTCCTCGCCGTGCTCTTTATCCCTTGGCTCTCGAACTTCTTTGCCCTCAGCCTCGCGCCTGAGAAGTACTCGTTCGTGGCGATCGTCAGCGGTCTGGTTGGCGCAGCGCTTGTGTGGGTCGCCGTTATCGTCACCGATCGCTGGCGCAAGGCGTGATCACTCGCCCCCTTGTCGGACTGTCAACCTCCTCGGTGTATCCCGAGTCGACCGCGGCGGCCTTCGAGATCGCTGTGGCTCTCGGCTACGACGGCATTGAGGTCATGGTCGGAACCGATGCGACGAGTCAGGATTCCGTCGCACTGCGCTCCCTCGTCGATCACTATCAGGTTCCGGTCATTTCCATCCACGCACCGTGCCTACTTGTCACGCAGCGAGTCTGGGGCACCGAGCCGTGGGGCAAGCTGCAGCGGGCGAAGGATGTTGCCGAGCTGCTGGGCGCGAGCACCGTGGTGGTGCACCCGCCCTTCCGGTGGCAGCGTGGTTACGCACGCGAATTTGTCTCGGGTCTGCAGCGGATGTCCGATGAGACCGATGTGCGCTTCGCAGTTGAGAACATGTTCCCGTGGCGTGCAGCTGGGCGCGAACTCGCGGCCTACGCGCCAAGTTGGGATGTTCGCGACGACGACTACCCGCATACGACTCTCGACTTCTCGCACACCGCCGTCTCGCGCACGGATCCGCTGCTGATGGCCCATGATCTCGGAAGTCGGCTTGCGCATATCCATCTCGCAGACGGCAGCGGTTCGGCGCGCGATGAGCATCTCGTGCCCGGACGCGGAAACCAGCCCGTAGCTGAGGTACTCGACTACCTGGTCGAGGCGGAGTTCGGCGGGGCGATCATCGTGGAGGTCTCTACCCGCGGTTGCTCATCGCGCGAAGAGCGGGTGGCCGATCTCGCCGAGGCACTTGCGTTCGCGCGCGCTCCTTTCGACGCCCTTCGTTAGTACGCTGCGATCATGGTGAAGGATCCGCGCGGCTCGATTCTCGATGCTGCACGCCTGGCCTTCGCCTCGCGCGGTTACGCATCTACCACGGTGAAGTCAGTCGCGGTGGCAGCGGGAGTCGCGCCTGCGGTCGTGAAGTCGCTCTACGCCAATAAGGAGCAGCTGTTCGCCGCCGCGATGCAGCTGCCGGTCAATCCGAGCCTGGCTATTCCTGCGCTCTTCGCCCAGGGTCTTGACGGCATGGGTGAGCGCATCGTGCGCCTCGCGCTCACCATGATGTCCGAGGACCGCGTGCGCACTGATGTCACCGGAGTCGTGCAATCCTCGCCGCGCATCGAGAAGAGTGCCCGCGCAGTTGCCGAGTTCATGCACCTCTCGCTCGTTGACTCACTCGTTACCGCCATCGGCGTGCCCGACGCTCGAATGCGGGTCTCACTCATTTCCTCGCACCTCGCTGGCCTGGCTGCTACCCGCTATGTCATACACCTCGAGCCCTTGGCCTCGGCATCCGATGATGAGATCGTGCGCATCTTCGGCCCACTGATTCAAGATCTGCTTGACCCGACCTGTCCGCTGACGGGTCGTCGCTAAGTGGGCTTACTTGATTTCCTGACTCGCGCCCGCTCCCTTGAGCAGGCATGTGAGGTGGCGATGACCCTCGCCGACGAGGGCTACTGGATCGCGTTGAGTACCGATGCTGATCTCAACGCCGATCAACTGCATCGTGCCAGCGTTGCCCTGCAGGCTGCCGGTGTCGAGGCTGTCAGTGAGATCAGCCTGCCGATTACTTCGATGGCCGATGCCTCGTGGGCGATGACTCCTGCGCTCGGATGGGTATTCACGGGCACGGAGAATGCCCCGCTCGAGGAGCGGATTCCTTCCCGGCTGGAGAGTTTCGGTGCACGTGCGTCGATCACGCGCGCCGCAGCCTTCAGGCAGACCGAGAACGACTGCCGTGCGGCACAATCCCTACGGGTACAGCTCATCTGTGGAGAGGCACGTAGGGGAGAGCGCGACTTCTATCCGTCCTCCTTGGAGGTCGACAAGGCCTATGTGCGATGTGCGAAGGCGCTGCTGCGCAACTCACCGTCTCCTGCCTTCGCCACTGGCGATGACCGCCTCATCGAGATCCTGCAGGCCCTGGCGCTGCGATTGGGCCGCGCGCCTGGCGAGTATGAGTTCTGCCTGGCTCATGGCCGCGGCGAGAATAGGCAGCGGGCACTTCGCGATGCGGGGGAGAAAGTGCGCATCGCCATCGCTTTCGAGATGAGGGAGAACAATGACTGACACCGCACTTCGCATCTCGATCCTCGGCGGCGGGGTCATGGGCGAGACCTTGGCTTCCGGCTTCCTGGCCCGGCTGACTCCGACCCCTGCGGTCTGCATTGCTGAGAAGCGTCCGGAGCGGGCAGCGGAGCTCGCTGAGCGGCTCGGGGTGCGCATTGCCTCCATGTCCGAGGCCGTGTCAGAGGCTGATGTGGTGGTACTCGCAGTCAAGCCCCAGGATTTCCGAGGGATGCTGGCCGAGCTCGCGCCATCCCTTCGCCCTGGTGTCCTGGTGATCTCCATCGCTGCCGGCATCCCGACCTCTGTCATGGAGGAACTCTTGCCGGGAGCCGCAGTCGTGCGAGTCATGCCGAATACCCCGGCGCGAATCAACCGCGGGGTGGCCGGCATTAGTGCCGGCTCCGCCTGCACAGCCGCAGACCTTGATCTGGCGGCACGATTGATGGAGTCCGTCGGAGTCGTGGTCCGCGTGCCAGAGACGTTGCAAGACGCTGTCACGGCCGTGTCGGGCAGTGGCCCTGCCTATGTCTTCTACCTCGCCGAGGCGATGATCGCCGCGGGTGTGGCCATGGGGCTCTCGCCGAGTGACTCTCGCTTGATGACGGTGAACACGATTCTGGGCGCCGGTGAGCTGATGGCCTCCAGCGATGAGGATCCTGCCGTGCTCCGCGCGAATGTCACGTCACCGAATGGCACTACCGCTGCAGCGATCTCAAGCATGGAGAACTCGCAGATCCGCGACGCAGTGATCACTGCGATGGCAGCGGCACGTGATCGCGGAATCGAACTTTCGGGCAGTTAATCGGCTCGAGTTACGTCACTGTAATTTACTTATTCCACGTGGGAAACTTCATCAATTTCCCAATCAACTTTCACAGTCGCACCACAAGACACTAGTCTTCCGCCACGTCATTGAATTGTTGTTCACCGGAGGGGACCTGGTGCGATTCGATGCAGAGAGTCCGGTGAATATGACCACGACCCCCGAGCGCGCCTTTTCTGAGGTTCGCTTCTTGACCGTTGCCGAGGTTGCCTCGGTTATGCGCGTGTCGAAGATGACCGTGTATCGACTGGTGCATGGGGGAGACCTACCTGCAGTCCGCGTCGGACGTTCCTTCCGCGTCCCGGAGCAGGCCGTGCACGATTATCTGCGCGATTCCTTCATCGAGACGGCCTAGTTCAAGGCGCTCGTGTGACCCAGATAGGCTTCTGGGACGAAAGCAGGCGGTGCATCTCATCGCCCGATATACATGTGAGGATTGTTCATGGGCTCAGTGATCAAGAAGCGCCGCAAGCGGATGGCTAAGAAGAAGCACCGCAAGCTGCTGCGCCGCACTCGAGTCCAGCGCCGCAACAAGAAGTAGGCACTACCGGGGAGGTCTCGTGGGGCGCATCGTCCTGGTGACCGGTGTCTCCCGGTACCTAGGCGGCAAGGTGGCCGCCCTCCTCGCCGCTGACCCCGGTATCGATCGGGTCATCGGCGTCGATGTCGTAGCACCGACTATGGCCTTGGACTCCGTCGACTTCGTGCGCGCCGATATCCGCAGCCCAGTGATAGCCAAGGTCCTGGGCGAGGCCGGAGTCGACACCGTGGTGCACATGGGTGTCCTGGCGACCCCGCGGCAGGCCGGCGGTCGATCGGCGATGAAGGAAATCAACGTCATCGGCACCATGCAATTGCTTGCCGCCTGCCAGAAGACTTCCAGCATTGACTCCTTCATCGTGAAGTCGACCTCGTCGGTGTACGGATGCGGTCCGAAGGATCCCGCGATGTTCACTGAGGAGACCGAGCCTCGTCACACGCCGACTTCCGGATGGGCGAAGGATTCCGTCGAGGTCGAGGGCTATGTACGCAGCTTCTCTCGCCGGCGCCCTGAGGTGTGCGTCACCACCTTGCGCTTCGCGAACTTCATCGGCCCGGTCGTGCGCACTCCGATGACCGCCTATTACGGCCTTCCTGTGATCCCGACCGTGCTCGGCTTCGATGCACGGCTGCAGTTCGTGCACGAAGACGACGGCCTCGAAGCCCTTCGGCATTCAGTGCATGCGCGCAAGCAGGGCACCTTCAATGTCGCTGGTGATGGCGTCATCACTTTGTCGCAGTCGATTCGTCGCGCGGGCAAACGGCAGGCGCCGGTTCCGCAGTTCATGTTCTCGACCATCGGTCGCAATCTGAGCCGCACCGGCGTCGTGGATTTCTCACCCGAGCAGATCCGCTTCATGACCTACGGCCGAGTGCTCGATACGAGTTCCTACGCCGAGACTTTCAACCATCGTCTGAGCTACTCGACTCAGGAGGCCTTCGCTGACTTCGCGCACCGCGATGAATCCGCACTCGCGGAGGTGCCGAATGCCTGACGAATCCTTGTCGCCGTCGAAGGCCGCGCGGCTGGTCGGCAACACGGGGCCGCAGCCCCACGAGGTGATTCGCGACGATGAGGTCATCGACGACCGCGATCTAGGTCAGTTCATCTCCGACCGCCTCGCCGGTCATTACGAGGTTGATGACTTCGGCTTCGACCCTGAGCTCACCGACAAGGTGCTTATGCAGGCCCTGCGCCCGCTGTACCGAAAGTGGTTCAGAGTTCAGACCAGCGGGCTACAGAACGTGCCCGATGTCGGTGGCGCGCTCGTAGTCGGAAATCACTCGGGCACGATCGCCCTTGATGCGCTGATGACCCAGGTGGCGCTGCTCGACGATCACCCGGCTCGCCGACACCTGCGCATGCTCGCGGCCAATCTCGTCTTCGAAACACCCTTCGTGGGCGAGCTCGCGCGCAAGGCCGGTCACACACTGGCCTGTACTCCCGATGCCGAGCGGTTGCTCACCTCCGGTGAGCTCGTGGGCGTGTGGCCTGAGGGCTTCAAGGGCACGGGCAAGCCATTCAGTGAGCGTTACAAGCTGCAGCGCTTCGGGCGCGGAGGCTTCGTGGCCGCGGCACTTCGTACGCGCACCCCGATCATTCCGACCGCCGTGATCGGCGCCGAAGAGACCTACCCGATGATCGGCAATGCCAAGGGCCTGGCCCGGCTGCTCGGATTCCCGTACTTCCCGATCACGCCGACCTTCCCGTGGTTGGGTCCGCTGGGGCTGGTGCCTTTGCCGAGCAAGTGGATGATTCATTTCTGCGAACCGATCCCGACCGATGGGTATCCGGAAAATGCCGCAGATGATCCGATGCTGGTGTTCAACCTGACCGATCAGGTGCGCGAGACGATTCAGACCACGATTTATGACCTGTTGGTCAAGCGCAATTCCGTCTTCAATTAATTAGCGTCGACGCGAACGGCCGATGAAGTAACCGACGACGAGACCTGCACCGACACCGGCCGCGTAGCCACCGATTCCCGATGCGGCAGGGATGATGAATTGCTTGAACTGCTCGCGCTTTCGGAAATCACGGATCGGCCATTCGTTCTCGCGTGCGTGATCGCGCAGTGATGAGTCGGGGTTCACTGCCATCGGGTAGCCAACAGCACTGAGCATCGGGATGTCATTCGACGAATCCGAGTACGCCGAGCACGCGGCGAGATCAAAGCCCTCGCGTTGGGCAAGCGCGCGAATCGCTTCGGCCTTGGCAAGGCCGTGCAACGGTGCGCCGTCAAGGTGTCCGGTGTAAATCCCGTCATTGATCTCGGAGACCGTGCCGAGTGCGCCGGTCAGGCCCAGTCGATCGGCGATGAGGGTGGCGAGCTCGACTGGCGTGGCAGTCACCAGCCATACCTGCTGCCCGGCGTCCAGGTGGGCCTGCGCGAGAGCCAAGGTGCCGGGGATCAGCTTGTCGATCAAGATCTCGTCGAAGATCTCCTGGCCGAGTGCGACGAGCTCGTCGACCTTGCGGCCCTCGATGAAGGAGAGGCCCGCCTCGGTTGCCGAGGCCATGTCCTCGAGATCCTCGGAGCCCGTCATCACGAACTTCATCTGCTTGACGGCGAATCCGGCGATCTCAGAGGCGCTGAAGTAGTTTCGACGGGCCAGGCCAAGGGCGATGTGGAACAGGCTCGAGCCGCGCATGATGGTGTTGTCGACGTCGAAGAATGCCGCTGACTTCGCACCGGGTGCGCTCAGGTGCGCGGACTCCAGATTCGCCGCCGCGGCCGAGGCCTGGCCGGCTCGGCGGTACGAACCCAGGACACCGCCATCGCTGGTCATGTCTCCCAGGGTACCCTTCAGCGCCGTTAGCGACAGGGGGCCACAGTGCGCATCACCGTGATAGGCAAGCCCGACTGCCACCTGTGCCACGACGCGCGAGCGGTGGTCGCCCGAGTGTGCGGTGAGCTCGGTCTTTCGTGGGAGGAACTGTCGATTCTGGACGACCCGGTCCTCATGGACGAGTTCTGGGAGAAGATCCCGGTTATCCAGGTTGATGGCCGCACTGTGGATTTCTGGACAGTCGATGAGGACCGCCTCCGCGCCTTACTATCCGATAATCGGACGTAGCCGACCGCTCAACTTTGTGCCTTCGTGCACATCTCTCTAACCTTGGGGCACGAGCTTCCCCATTACCAGGCGCTCATCCCTTCCTCACAGGAGCCCCGTGTCGACTTCCGCCTCGTCGCTGTCCGCAGCCCGGACGCGCGGTATTCCCGATGCCACGGTGGCACGTCTGCCGATCTATCACCGCGTTCTGAAGTCACTCAGTGACTCCGGCATCACGACGGTGTCCTCCGATGAACTTGCTCGCAATTGCGGAGTCACTCCCGCAAAACTGCGTAAAGACCTCTCGCACCTTGGTTCGTACGGCACACGCGGCGTGGGTTACGACGTGGCCTTCTTGAGCTACCACATCAGCCGTGAGCTCGGCCTCAGCACTGCGTGGGGCGTTGTCATCGTCGGTCTTGGCAACCTCGGCAATGCACTAGTCGCACACCGGGGATTCGCTTCACGCGGCTTTGATGTCGTGGGCATCGTCGATACGCACCCTGACGTCGTCGGCACGTCAATTCGAGTGGGCGAACGAAATCTACGGGTCTCGCCACTATCCGATCTCGAGGCAGTGGTCAGCGAGCGTCACGCAGCCATCGGCGTCATCGCAACTCCCGGCGAGGTTGCGCAGGATGTCTGCGACCGCCTCGTCGCATCAGGGATCTGCAGCATCTTGAACTTCGCGCCGGTTGTGCTCTCCGTGCCCGACGACGTCGAGGTCCGCAAGGTTGATCTCGCTGTCGAGCTGCAAATTCTTGCCTTCCACGAGCAACGCCGCGGCGAGGAGCCGCCTGCCACGGGTAAGGCGAAATCTCCCACCGGATATCCGCCTCCGTCGCGAGGCTACGAGGAAGCACTGCACGCATGAGCCCACGAACCACTCAGAAGACATCAACTTCAGGAGACATCACCGTGACCACCACGAAGGTCCGCAAGAAGCCGAACGGCTCGGTTGCGCTCGTTGCTGCCGGTCCGGGCGACCCCGATCTGCTGACCCTGCGCGCAGCGAGCCTGCTTCGCGAGGCGGAGTACATCGTCGTCGATGCTGACGCTGCAGAGGTCGCCGCCGTTCATGCATCACCAGATGCTGAGGTCGTCATCGCCGTGAACGCGAGCGGTCTTCCGCTCGAGCACATCGAGCGCGCGAAGCTCGTCATCGATGCCGCCAAGGAAGGCAAGCGCACTGTCCGACTCATCGCAGGTGATCCCGTCGTCGACGGCACGCTGTTGCACGAGGCCGGCGCCCTGCGCAAGGCCAAGGTCGTCTTCGAGGTGGCCCCGGGCGTCAGCGACATCACCGGTGTCCCTGCCTACGCCGGCTTCGGGCTCACCGGTGGTCGCACCCGCCAGATTCGCATCATTGATGCCAATGACACCGAACTCGTGTGGGCTGAGCTCATCAACCCACGGGTCACTCACGTGTTCCTCGAGGGCGCTGACCAGGTCATCGAGATCGCAGCAAAGCTTCTCGGGGCCGAGGCTGATCCGCGCACTCCGATCGCGATTACCCGTCGCGGCACCACCGTCGACCAGCGCACGATCGTCGGCACTCTTGGTGACATCTCCGCGATCGTCAAGGCCGCGAAGCAGGCTGGCCCGGGCGTCGTCGTCGTCGGCGAGGTCGTCTCGCAGCGCGACAAGCTCGACTGGTTCGAGGTCAAGGCCCTATTCGGCTGGCGTGTGCTGATCCCGCGCACTCAGGAGAACGCGACACCGATCATGTCGATGCTGCGTCGCCACGGTGCCGTGCCGATGGAGGTCGCCACCATCTCGGTCGAGCCGCCGCGCACCCCGCAGCAGATCGATCGCGCGATCCACGGGCTAGTCTCCGGTCGTTTCGAGTGGATTGGCTTCACGTCGGTCAACGCCGTGCGCGCTATCCGCGAGAAGCTGCAGGAGTACGGTCTCGATGCGCGCTCGTTCGCAGGTCTGAAGGTCGCAGCAGTCGGCGATGCCACTCGTGATGCTCTCATCGAGTTTGGCGTTCGCCCTGATCTCGTCCCGCCGGCCGATCAGACCACGAGTGCGCTGCTCGACGAGTGGCCGCCGTACGACTCGCTCACTGATCCGATCAACCGCGTCTTCTTGCCGCGCGCCGATATCGCTACCGACACCTTGGTGGCCGGTCTCAGCGAGCTTGGCTGGGAGGTCGAGGACGTCACCGCCTACCGCACCGTGCGCGCAGCGCCGCCGCCCGCCGAGACCCGTGAGGCCATCAAGACCGGTGGCTTCGATGCAGTGCTGTTCACCTCGAGCAGCACCGTGCGAAATCTCGTCGGTATCGCAGGCAAGCCGCATCACTCGACAGTGGTTGCCTGCATTGGTCCGCAGACCGCCAAGACTGCCGAGGAGCATGGTCTTCGCGTCGATGTCATGGCCGACACCAGCACGACTCACGCACTTGTCGAGGCGCTTGCCGCCCATGGCGAGATCTTGCGTGCAGCCGCACTCGAGTCAGGCGAGGGCACTTGGCGTCCGAGCCGTCGTCGGCCGGCTGCCCGCCGCAAGGTCACGTAATGTCCCGCACCGTCGTGCATCTGCTGCGTCACGGAGAAGTCTTCAACCCAGAGGGCGTTCTCTACGGCCGGCTGCCCGGCTATGTGCTCTCCGATCTCGGCCACGAGATGGCCGGTCGGGCAGCTACTGCCCTGGCCGGCAATGACATCACCGCTGTGATCTCATCGCCGATGGAACGCGCGCAGCAGACCGCGGCACCGATGGCAGCAGCGCATGGTCTCGAGATCAGCATCGACGACAACCTCATCGAGGCTGAGAACATCTTCGAGGGGCAGCGGGTAAGCGTCGGCGACGGCGTCCTGAAGCAACCGCTCACCTGGCGCCACCTCTGGAACCCGTTCAAGCCGTCGTGGGGCGAGCCCTATGACGTCGTTGCTGCGCGCATGCATCGCGGAATCGATGCGGCCCGCGAACAGGCTCGCGGACACGAGGCTGTGCTGGTGAGTCATCAGCTGCCGATCTGGATCGCACGACTCGCCGCCGAGCAGCGTCGGCTGTGGCACGACCCGCGCAGTCGGCAGTGCACCCTCGCATCGATTACCTCACTCGAGTACTCCGGCGATGACCTGGTCGCGATCTCGTACACCGAGCCCTCGCGCGACCTGCTCATCAAGGCAAGCAAGATCGCCGGAGCATAGGTGTCTCGCAGCCGCATAGTGCCCGCGATCGCGGGCTGCATCGCGGCGTGCATCGGGCTGCTCGCACTCACGGCATGCTCAGGTTCTGATTCAGAGGTGGGCTCTGGATTCGTGGCCGGCGACGGTTCCCTGGTCGTCATCGATGAATCCCAGCGCAAGCCCGCACCTGACATCACCGGCACCACTCTCGATGGCAAGCCGTTCAGTCTCTCTGCGCTGCAGGGGAACATCACCGTCCTCAACGTGTGGGCCTCGTGGTGCGCACCATGTCGCGCCGAGGCGCCGGTCCTCGAAAAGGTCTGGAAGGCTCAGCAGGGCAACAATGTGCGATTCATCGGTCTCGACACCCGTGACTCCGACACGTCAGCGCTTGCCTTCATCCGCAGATTCGGCATTACCTATCCGAATGTGATCGATCGTGATGGCGCACTCCAGCTGAGATTTAGCGACACTCTTCCGCCTCAGGCGATCCCCTCAACCATCGTCATCGATGAGGAAGGGCGGGTCGCCGCACGCGCTCTCGGGAAGATCAGTGAGTCAACCCTGCTCGGCATGATCGATGCGGCTCGCACGACCTCGGTAGGCGTTGGTGACTGACGTCATTACGTCGGGCTCACTCCTGCTCGCGCTGCCGATTGCCTTTCTTGCAGGCATCATCGCTTTCGTGAGTCCGTGCGTTCTTCCCCTCGCTCCCGGGTACATCTCGTATGTCACCGGGCTCACCGGCGCCGAGCTCGGAGATCCGGGCCGCAGTCGTGGCCGCGTATTGCTCGGCAGTGTGCTTTTCGTCCTGGGCTTCAGTGTGGTCTTTGTCTCCTATGGAGTTCTCTTCGGCAGCATCGGTGCCACGCTGCTCGAATACCAGTCGGTGATCGACCGGGTTCTCGGAGTTCTGCTTATCGTCATGGGCCTCGCGTTCATGGGCCTGATTCCGGCACTTCAGCGTGAGCGACGCATGCACATAGTTCCGCAGTGGGGTGTGGCAGGTGCACCGCTACTCGGCCTCGTCTTCGGCCTCGGCTGGAGCCCATGCATCGGCCCGACACTTGCCGCCGTGCAGAGCATGGCCTTCACTGAGGCGAGCGCGGCGCGTGGAGCGCTGCTGTCCTTTGTCTACTGCCTGGGCCTCGGCCTGCCCTTCGTGCTGCTGGCACTGGCCTTCAGCCGCTCCATGCGAGCGATCGGTTGGGTGAAGGAGCACTACGCGGTCGTGATGCGCGTCGGCGGCGCCATGCTGCTTATCCTGGGAGTCCTCATGATCACCGGGCTCTGGAACGAATTCACGATCTGGCTACGCGTGACCCTTCCCGGATTCGAGACGGCACTGTGACCGAGACTGACTCATGACCGAGCAACTGCCCCCGCTGAGCGCAGGTGGCTGGTTCCGCTGGATCTGGCGCCAGTTCACCAGTATGCGCACTGCGCTGATCCTGCTCTTCCTGCTCGCAGTGGCGAGTATTCCCGGCTCCATCTTCCCGCAACGCGGCACCAATCCGCTGAGAACCAAGGAGTGGATTGCCGACTCGCCTACCTGGGGGCCGATCCTCGACCGGTTCGGATTCTTCGAGGTCTATTCCTCCCCGTGGTTCTCGGCGATCTACATCCTGCTCTTCATCTCCTTGATCGGTTGCGTGTTGCCGCGCACCGCCGCGCACTGGCAGGCGATGCGCACACCGCCGCCGGCAGCGCCCCGCAACCTGTCGAGAATGCAGTCGCATGCGATTCTCGAGGGTGCTGATGACTCGAGCCTCGATCGCGCGACCGAGTACCTGCGTGCACATCGCTGGCACATCCTGCGCGGCGAATCTGACGGTGTCGCCTGGGTCAGTGCCGAGAAGGGCTATCTCAAGGAGACTGGCAATCTTCTCTTTCATCTTGCCCTGATCTTCATCCTGGTCGGTGTTGCCGTCGGCGGGCTATTCGGCTGGAAGGGCAATGTCATCGTGAAGAACGGTGACGGTTTCTCCGACACGCTCACGCAGTACGACGTCTGGGGCGGCGGCAGATTCGCGGATCCCTCAAATCTTCCGCCCTTCAGCTTCACCCTTGACGATTTCCGAGTGGAGTTCGGCCGCGCGGAAGCAGAGCGTGGATCGCCCAAGCTCTTCGAGGCTGATGTCACGTTCAAGGCGAGCCCGGAATCGCCAGCAAAGGCCGCAAGGATCGAGGTGAACTATCCCCTCGAGATCGACGGAGCCAAGGTGTTCTTGGTGGGCCATGGATACGCACCACGCTTCGTGGTGCGTGATTCGACCGGCGAGATCGTCTTTGACGACACAGTGGTGACCTTGCCTCAGGATGGGAATTTCACTTCAACCGGTGTCATCAAGCTGCCTGATGTGAGTCCGCAGCTTGGCTTCGACGTCGTGTTCTATCCGACCTTGCAGCCTGGATCCATCGTCTCCGCATTCCCCGCGCCCGACTTCCCGGCCAGCTACCTCGCGGCCTGGACAGGCGATATGGGCCTTGACTCCGGAGTGCCGCAGAGCGTCTACAAGCTCGACAAGACTTCGATGACCCAGCTCGGTCGAGTACCCGCATTGCTTCCGGGACAAACCTGGACCCTGCCCAACGGCGCCGGCTCGATCTCATTGGTCGGGTACGAGCGCTGGGCCTCATTCCAGATCGCCTTCGATCCGGGCAAGGAGATCGCACTGATCGCATCCGCACTCGCGATCACTGGGCTCATGCTCTCCCTCTTCGTGCGACGTCGACGCGTATGGCTCAAGATGAGCCCGGGCCCCGATGGCGGTACGGTGGTGGAAATCGCTGGCCTTAATCGTGCCGAGGGCGGCGATGTCATCGCAGACATTCAGGTAGTCACGGAAGCAGCAGTCGGCAAGGAGACATCATGACCCCCGCAGAGCTCGCGCAGGCTAGCAATAGCGCTGTCTACGCATCCATGCTCGTGCTCACCCTGGCGATGGTCTTCTTCGCGTTCTCCTATGCGGCCGGACGCCGCAGGGTCACCGTCGCGGCCACGACCGAGATGGTCGAGAGTGAGGGTGGCGCGGCCGTCATCACCCGCACCGAGATCATCGATCCGGTTGTTCCGGGCCGTCGCACTGCCAATATCGCGATGTCGTTGACCTGGCTGGGCACCGCTCTTCTCCTGTCGGGCGTAGTGCTGCGCGGGCTTTGGGCCGGCCGCGTGCCGTGGGGCAACATGTACGAGTTCTCCATTTCCGCTGCACTCGGAATCCTGGTGGTCTACCTGGGCTTCTCAATCAAGGTTGATGTGCGCTGGCTCGGACTCTTCGTCGTGATCCCGACGCTGCTTACCCTCGGCCTGGCCGTCACTGTTCTGTACACCGAGGCCGCCCAGCTGGTGCCTGCGTTGAAGTCCTACTGGCTCGTCATCCACGTAGCTGCGGCGATCATCTGCGCCGGCGCCTTCACTATCGCTGCGGCGATATCGGCTCTCGCCCTGCTTCGTGGTCGCGCTGAGCACAAGGCCGCGGGTGCCGAAGTCACCGGATTCACCGAGCGGATGCCCTCGCAGGAGCGGCTGCAGATCATGGCCAATCGGGTCATTGCTTTCACCTTCCCGCTGTGGACCTTCGCTGTCATTGCCGGTGCGATCTGGGCCGAGAATGCGTGGGGTCGTTACTGGGGCTGGGATCCGAAGGAGACCTGGGCCTTCATCACGTGGGTGGTCTTCGCGGCTTACCTGCATGCGCGCAGCACGGCCGGTTGGCGCGGGAATCGCGCCTCCTGGATCGCCATCATCGGCTGGGCGACTTTTTGGGCCAACTACTTCGGCGTAAACCTGTTCATTAACAGCCTGCACTCGTACTCAGGCGTCTAGGCCTCGTCAGCTGGTGGCCGGCTCGGGGGAGTCGTCGTCGCCTTCAGCGCGGCGCTCGCGCATCTTGCGCTTCCAGGCCTCCTCGTCGAGCTGACGCAGGAATCGGGCGTCGTCGTCGGGTGAAGAGATCTGCTTACGGCGACGGCCTCGCTGAGGCCATACCCGGCCCAGCAGCCACCACAGCACGCCACCGATGACCGGAAGTACGACCACGAGGAGCAGCCAGACGAAACGCGGGAGTCGGCGAGACTCGGCTGAAGGCGTGCGGATCACATCGATGACCGACGCAATGTAGACGCCGAGCAAGACGATGATGAGCACTACCCGAAGCATGTGGACCTCCCTGTCCCACCAGGATAACGGCAGAACGCGTACGGTGTTCCCGTGAGTACCCGGAGCCGTTCAGCATGGTCCATCGTCCTGTACACCGCACTTCGCGTGGCGATCTTCGCTGGCGCCTGGATCCTCATTGAGGTGCTGACCCCGATTCATGGCCTCTTCGCCGCTGCCTTCGCGATCCTGATCTCCGGCGCCATCAGCATTGTCGCGCTCAACGGCCAGCGCAATGTGATGAGCGAGGCACTTTTCGGCTTCTTCCGACGGATGAACGCGCGAATCGACGCCTCGACTCGGGCTGAGGACGTCGACTAGTCCAGCGCGAGACCGATACCGAGCACAATCCCGTACACGAGCACCAAGGTGCCGGTGCCCTTGAGCGCCGCGATCAGATCACGCCCGCGGGCACCGCTCATCACGATGCGCACCGGAGTCACGGCAAGGGCGAATGAGGCCAGTGCGAGCACAGCCGACTTCGAATAGGTGACCGTCAAGACGACGACGCAGATCGCGGCACCGATCACAAGCGCTAGATACAGCGCACGCGTACGCGAGTCACCGAGCCGAACGGCGAGAGTGCGCTTTCCGCTCACGGTGTCACCTGGAATATCTCGCAGGTTGTTGGTGACCAAGATCGCACACGAGAGGAAGCCGACACCGCATGCTGCGATCACCGAGCTCGTAGTGACAGTCAGGGCCTGCACATAGAAAGTTCCGACCACGGGCACGAGACCGAAGAACACGAAGACGAAGATCTCGCCGAGGCCCAGGTAGCCATACGGATGCTTGCCACCTGTGTAGAGCCAGGCGGCTGCGACGCAGGCCAGGCCCACCAGGAGGAGCCACCACTTCTGAGTGAGCAGCACGAGCCCGAGTCCGGCGAGCATGGCTACCGCAAAGCTGAGGAACGCAGCGCGCTTGACTTCGCCGGCCGGTGCAAGGCCCTGACCGACAAGGCGCACTGGTCCGACCCGCGCCTCGTCGGTGCCGCGAATGCCGTCGCTGTAATCATTGGAGTAGTTGACGCCGACCTGCAGGGCCACCGCGACGATGAGGGCCAGCAGTGCGGCCCATCCGTTGAAGGACTTCGCGCTTGCGGCTAGTCCGGTGCCGACGATGACCGGTGCGAAGGCCGCTGGGAGAGTGCGCGGGCGTGATCCGCCGATCCATTGCGAGGCGGTAGCCATCAGTGAGTCTCCAGGGCCAAGGCGATGAGGGCCTGCCGGTCGGTCTTGCCACCGGGAAGTGTGGGCAGGTGCTCGATCGTAGTGAAAGCTCGTGGCCGAGCAGCGACGCCGAGCCGCTCTGTCACGAGGTCACCGAGAGCCTCCGTGTCAATGTGTGCGCCGCAGATGAATGCGATGAGCCGGCTGCCGCGTTCGGGATCATCGAGTGCGATGACGGCGCAGTCGCTTACCTTCGTTTCACTGCGCAGTACCGCTTCTATTGCCGTGACGGAGACATTCACTCCGTTGACGGTGATCACGTCGTCGATGCGCCCGAAAATGCGAAGCCTGCCCTCGTGAAACTCGCCGAGGTCGCTGGTGAGGAATCCGTCGCTAGAGAAGTGCGTGGCGGTTAGCGCTGGTTGATGGCGATAGCCGAGTGCGATGCTGGGTCCGCCGAGGCTCACCCGCGATTCACTGTCGATTCGCACGGTTACGCCGTCGAGGGGCGCGCCGTCATAGACGCAGCCACCGCAGGTCTCCGTCATGCCGTAGGTGGAGATGAGCGAGACTCCGTGCGCCGCGGCAGCATCGCGCAACTGCGTATCAAGGCCCGCGCCGCCGACCAGGATCGTCGCGAACGCCTGCAGCGCCTCGACTCCCTGTGCATCGCCTAGGAGCCTGCGCACCTGGGCGGGTACCAGCGATGTGCGCAGCGGGAGCCCATGCGTCATCGCATCGGAGATCGCGACTGCGAATCCCGCCGGAGTGAAGGGTCTCGCGCCCGCGAGGCTGTCGACGCCTACGTAAGTGCAACCGGGAGCGAGGGCGCGAGTGAGCACGTTGAGTCCGCCTGCTGATGTCAGGGGAATCGCTGCCACCCAGGTGCCGGGATCGTCGCGCCAGGGGTTGAGCGCCAGCAGTCCATCCGCGGAGAGCAGCACGCCCTTGGGATTGCCGGTGGAGCCCGAGGTCGCCAGCACGACAGCGGTGCGGTCATCCTCGAGCGGCTCATCCGGTGCGATGGCCCGCAGCAGGGAGCCCACGTAGGCATCAGAGGTCGTGGCAGTGACGACTGGAATAGGTGCGATGGCCGGCCCGGTGCCGCTCAGTGCCGCGCGCAGTGGCTCAGCAAGTGCATCGAGTCCGGCAGGTCCCGAGGGAACGGGGATACGCACCAGTGGGTCAGTAGCCATCGCGCCGAGCCTAGGAGGTGACGGTAACCTCGGCATCATGGATACCCGCACTCGTTATGTCCTGCCGCCCGTTGCTCCTGAGGGCTCACCGGCGCTGACCAATCCCGCGCATTCTTCAGCCACGCCGGCGTGCGAGTGGCGCGCGGCGGGCGAGTACGGCGATATTCGCTACGAGGTATCGACCGGTGAGGCACAGGGCATCGCCAAGATCACCATCTGCCGTCCGGAGAAGCGCAATGCCTTCCGCCCGCAGACTCTCTTCGAGCTCCAAGATGCCATGAACAAGGCGCGTGATGATGACTCGGTGGGCGTCATCATCTTGACGGGCGAGGGTGATCTCGCCTTCTGCTCCGGCGGCGATCAGATGATTCGCGGCGACGATGGTTACATCGGCAATGATGAAGTGGCCCAGAAGGGCATTGGTCGGCTCAACGTCCTAGATCTGCAGATCCAGATTCGCCGTACTCCCAAGCCCGTGGTCGCGATGATCGCCGGGTACGCGGTCGGCGGCGGACACGTACTGCACGTGGTGTGCGACCTCTCCATCGCGGCCGACAATGCTCGCTTCCAGCAGACCGGCCCGATGGTCGGCTCATTCGATGGTGGCTATGGCTCAGGGCTGCTCGCGCGCACGATCGGCATGAAGCGCTCGCGCGAGATCTGGTACCTGTGCCGCCAGTACGGCGCCGAGCAGGCCTACGACTGGGGCCTGGTGAACTCGGTCGTTCCGATCGAGGATCTCGAGATCGAGACTGTCGACTGGGCCAAGCGGATGCTCGAACTGTCCCCGATGGCGCTTCGCATGCTCAAGGCCTCGCACAATGCGGCCGACGATGGCCTGGCCGGTATTCAGCAGCTCGCCGGCGATGCGACGTTGCTCTTCTACATGACCGAAGAGGCGCAGCACGGACGTGACGCCTACAAGAACAAGCAGCGCCCTGACTTCAGTCAGTTCCCCAAGCGCCCATGATCGATCGGCACTTGCAGCGGCTTCTCGATGCTGCCGTGCCTTTCGCGTTGCCATTGCGTCGTACATTTCGCGGCATCGATGTCCGCGAGGGCATGCTCATCGAGGGTCCGGCCGGCTGGGGGGAGTTCGCTCCGTTTGCCGACTACTCGCCGCAGGCAGCCGCTCGCTGGCTTGCCGCGGCGATCGAGGCCGCATTCGAGGGCTGGCCTGAGCCGATACGCGAATTCGTTGAGGTCAACGCGATCATCCCCGAAATTCCTGCCGAACAGGCCGAGGAGTTCGCCCGCGAAGCAGTGGCTCGCGGCTGCAGCACGATCAAGATCAAGGTCGGCGGCTCGCCCGATCTTGATATCGCGCGCATTGCCGTAGTGCGCGATGTTCTCGACGCGGCATTCGGCCCGTCGGTCGGCCGTATTCGCCTTGACGCGAATGCGCAATGGACCCGTGACGAGGCAATTGCCATGCTCGAGCGCTGCACTCGTTATGGCATCGAGTATGCAGAGCAGCCCTGTTCGTCACTCGCAGATCTCGCGGTCGTGCGCCGGGAGACCGGCGTGCGCATTGCCGTCGATGAGGGAATCCGCACGTCGGATAACCCCGGCTCACTTGAACTCGGTGAGGCTGCGGACATCGCGATCATCAAGCCCGCCACCTTGGGTGGGGTGCTTGCCTCCCTCGATCTCGCCTCGGAGCTCGGGATGCCGGTCGTTGTCAGCGGCGCCATGGATTCGTCAGTCGGGCTGGGCACCGCACTCGCACTTGCAGGCGCTCTGCCTGAACTTGGCGGCGCTTCGGGGCTCGGCACAGGTGCGCTGCTCGCCGATGATCTGGTGGCCAATCCCGTCGTGCCGACCGCGGGCAAGCTCAATGTTGGTCGTATCGAGCCCGATGCGAGTGCACTCGAGCGCGCACGTGCTCGAGTGACTGATCCCGCGCCGTGGAGCGATCGACTCACCGCGGCCTGGAATGCGGGAGCGACCGATCGCATGCGAGATGCCCTCGGCATAGGCTGAGTCCGTGAATCCGTCGACTGCCGAAGCGCGCGTCATCATCGATGAGTTGCTGCGCTGCGGTGTCTCCGACATCGTGCTGTCGCCCGGCTCGCGCTCCGCGGCCCTAGCGATCGCAGCTGCCGAGGCCGAACTTCGCATGGAGTTGCGCCTGCACGTGCGAGTCGACGAGCGCTCCGCCGCGTACCTCGCACTCGGCCTCGCCAAGATCACCGGTGTTCCGGCTGCTGTCATCACCACCTCGGGTACCGCCGCGGTCAACCTGCATCCCGCAGTTGTCGAGGCAGATATCTCCGGTATCCCGATGCTGCTGCTTACCGCCGATCGTCCGCCTGAGCTGCGCGATGTAGGCGCCAACCAGACCATTCGACAGCCAGGTATTTTCGGCGAGCACGCACGAGCAGCCATTGACATGTCAGTTGCGCGCGAGGCTGTTGGTCAGGTGCGTTACTGGCGCTCGACCATTGCTCGCGCCATTGCCCTCGCGACCGACGCCGTGCGACCTGGCCCGGTGCACGTCAACATTCCCTTTGCCGAACCGCTGGTTGCCGATGCCGACGATCTCGAGTGGATTGAGTCACTCGACGGACGCGATGATGGGCGCCCCTGGACAGCCGATGCCCGACTGATCGCCGGCATGAGCACCCCGCTCGACGACATCCTCGAATCATTGATCGAGGGTGCGGAGATCCCACCGCGTGGCCTGATCATCGTCGGCGATCACGACGGCGACGATGCAGTGGAGCTCATTGATGATCTTGCTGACACCGCAGGCTGGCCCGTGATCGGTGAGCCCACGGCGAATGTGGCCGGCTGCGACACCGTGCTGGCGCACGGCGCGCTGCTGCTTGCCGATGAAGCGTTCTGCGATGAGCACGTTCCCGACATCATCATCACGGTGGGTCGTGTCGGGCTCAGTCGCGGTTTGCTGCGCATGATCGCGCGCACGCCGCTGCACATCGCCGTCGATCAGCAGCCATCGTGGAGTGATCCGATGCGAAGCGCTGACCTTGTTGTCACGTCTGTCCCGCTGCCGCCGGAGGACATGGAGGTCGACGAGAGTTGGCTCGCCGAATGGCAGCGCGCCGATGTGCTCGCTGCGGCAGCGGTCGAGACAGCACTGGCCGGCGATGGTGAGCTGCTCACCGGTGCGCACATCGCCCGGGTTATCGCGCCGATGGTCCCCGATGGCGGGATGCTGTTCTGCGGCCCCTCCTGGCCCATTCGCCATCTACTCAACTTCGCCTCGACCTCAGTGCGTGATGCGATCGTGCTGGCGAATCGGGGTACATCGGGTATCGATGGCACGATCTCGTCAGCGTGGGGCGCAGCACGCGCACTTCAGGACAACGGCGGATCCGGCGCCATTGCGTTTGTCGGTGACCTCACCTTCGTCTATGACAGCAATGCGCTCTCGGTACCCGCTCACGAAGATCGCCCCGATCTCGTCTACGTCGTGGCCGATAACAGCGGGGGAGGGATCTTCTCGTCACTCGAGCAGGGCGAGGATCGCTTCGCGAAGGTATTCGAGCGTGTCTTCGGCACGCCCTCCGAGACAGATATCGCTGCACTCGCGCAGTCGTATGGCGCCGAGACTGTTCGCGTCACCACGGCCGATGAGTTGCGCGAGAGCGTTGAATCCGCGCTCGAGGCAGGCGGCGTGCACGTGATCGTGGCCACCACATGCGATCGTGATCGTGAGTCGCGCATGCTGCGCAATGTGCAACGGGCCATTTCCGAAGCCCTTGCTTCGGCGTAGCGGGCTAGTTTCCCAATGACGTGCGGATGGGAATGAGCTTCGCGTCGGCCTCTGCCCATTCCATCGCCGGGTTCGACCCGGCGACGATGCCGCAGCCGGCGAAGGCGCGGACTCGCTTGTTTTCCAGATCGATCTCGGCGCAGCGCAGTGCGATGCCGAACTCGCCATCTCCACGGGAGTCGAACCAGCCCACTGGTCCGGCGTAACGGCCGCGATCCATGCCCTCGATGTCGCGAATGAGATCGAAGGCGCGTTCTGTCGGGGTTCCGCACACTGCGGCAGTCGGATGCAGTGATGCGGCAAGTGCGAGCACGGATGCGCCATCAGCGAGGCGCCCGGTGACGTCAGTGGCCAGATGCTGCACGTTCGCGAGCGGGAGTACGTGCGGCGTCGACGGAACTTCGAGATCAGTGCAGTGCGCAGCCAGTGCGCGTGCCACGGAATTGACCGCGTACTCGTGCTCCTCGAGATCCTTATCGCTGTCAAGCAGCTCGTTGGCACGCGAGGCATCGCCACGCTCATCGCCGAGCTTGCTGACGGTGCCGGCAAGGACCCGACTCGTGACGAGATCGCCAGTGCGGCGCACCAGCAATTCAGGCGTTGCACCGACGAGGCCGTCAACGCTGAAGGTCCAGGTCGACGGGTAGGCGGCAGCGAGGTTGACGAGCAGGTGACGCGGATCAAGGTCGCCTTCGATGTCGGCGATGATGTCGCGCGCGAGAACCACCTTGTCGATCTCACCCGCATTGATGCGTGTGATTGCGTCGGCGATTGACGCCTCCCAGTCGGCTCGCTCACGGCTGCCACGCGACCAGGTGACCGAGGTCGGAGCCTTCGGGAGTGCGTTCACGGGGGAGAGCTCCGCCGGATCAGCATTGCCGAGACCGATCGTGGTGATCCACGACTGACCACCGCGCCTGCCGATGACGACCTTGGGCACGATCACGACCGACATGTCGCGTTCGGGATCAAAAGCGAATGAGCCGAAGGCGATGGCCCCGGTTCCGGGCACTGAGACAGTGTCGTCGATCACCGCGCTCGCGCACAGTTGGTTCCACCAGCGCTGGGTGCGACTGAAGCGCTCGCGGCCACGGACTTCGAGTCGGGCGGCCACGCCCCACCCGACTATGCCGTCGCCATTTCGGACCCAGGCGACGGGAGAGTCGCGGGGGATTCGGCGCAGCAGATCGCCGGCATCGGCGATGGGGCGAGTACTGACTCGAAGGACGCTGCTCGTGCTCGTGGCCTCTACGGGGCCGGTAGCGCGGTCGGTTCCTTGCATCTGCACAGCGTATGGGCTCTTGCTAAGTTCAGCAGATGCGAGCGGATCTCACCAAGCAGCCAGTCGACGTCGCGGCCATGTTCGACGGCGTGGCCAAGCGGTACGACATCACCAATGACGTACTCGCTGCCGGTCAGACCCGCCAGTGGCGCAAGGCCGTGCTGACTGCTGTTGACCCCAAGCCGGGCGAGCGCATCCTCGATCTCGCCGCGGGCACCGGAACCTCCAGCGAGCCCTTTGCCCGGGCCGGGGCGTTCGTGGTGCCCACTGATTTCAGCCTCGGAATGCTCAATGTGGGGCGCGAGCGCCAGCCGGGCCTGCCTTTCGTGGCCGGTGACGGCCTCCATCTGCCCTTTAGAGACTCCTCCTTCGACGCCGCGACGATCTCCTTTGGCCTCCGCAACCTGGCCGATCGCCATGCCGGGCTCGCCGAGCTTCGCCGGGTGGTGCGCCCTGGCGGTCGTCTGGTGGTCTGCGAGTTCTCCCACCCGACCTGGGGCCCGCTGCGCACGGTCTACACCGAGTACCTCATGAAGGCGCTGCCCCCGGTCGCCCGGGCTGTGGCGACCAACCCCGAGGCGTACGTGTACCTGGCCGAGTCGATCCGAGCCTGGCCTGATCAGCGCGAGCTCGCCGGTGATCTCAGCACCGCCGGCTGGGAGCGTGTTCAGTGGCGTGATCTGACCGGCGGAATCGTTGCGATTCATAGGGGTTTTGCCCCTAAGGCCTAGGGGTACCCGCGCGTGATTGCGCACCCTTGTGAGCCACTATGCTTACGGCGGTCGTGAAGCCTTTCACAATTGCGCAAGCGCTGAAGCGATCACCCACATTGATCGATGAGGAGTTGCAGGAGCGGTGAACGTCTACACCCCCATCCTGATTCTCGGCCTTCTGGCCTTCGGCTTCGCGGCCTTCTCGGTTCTCGCGGCAAGCTTTACCGGCCCCAAGCGATACAACCGCGCAAAGTACGACGCCTACGAATGCGGTATCGAGCCCACACCTCAACCTGTTGGCGGCGGGCGCTTCCCGGTCAAGTACTACCTGACCGCGATGCTCTTCATCGTGTTCGACATCGAGATCGTCTTCCTCTACCCGTGGGCAGTCGCCTTCGACCAGCTCGCACTGTTCGGCCTTATCGAAATGATCATCTTCATCATCACCGTCCTCGTTGTGTACGCCTACGTTTGGCGTCGCCGCGGACTCGAGTGGGACTAGGGAAAACTCATGGGTCTTGAAGAGGCACTGCCGTCGGGCGTTCTGCTCACGACCGTCGAGAAGTTCGCGGGATACGCGCGCAAGGGCTCATTGTGGCCGGCCACGTTCGGCCTGGCCTGCTGCGCCATCGAGATGATGGCCGTCGGCGGTCCGCGCTTCGACATCGCGCGCTTTGGCATGGAGGTCTTCCGCGCCTCGCCGCGCCAGGCAGATCTCATGATCGTTGCCGGTCGCGTCAGCCAGAAGATGGCCCCCGTCCTCCGCCAGATCTACGACCAGATGCCCAACCCGAAGTGGGTTCTGGCCATGGGTGCCTGCTCATCGAGCGGTGGAATGTTCAACAACTACGCCATTGTCCAGGGCGTCGACCACGTCGTTCCTGTCGACATCTACCTGCCCGGCTGCCCGCCGCGCCCCGAGATGCTCATCGACGCGATCCTCAAGCTGCACGACAAGATTCAGGACACCAAGCTCGGCCCGAACCGCAAGGCGGAGATCATCGAGCTCGAGACCCTCGCCCTGGCAGCACCGTCCACCCTCGAGATGAAGGGACTGCTGCGTTGAGCGACAACCTGATACCGGTGGTGCCCTCCGGTGTTGCCCCCCTCGATGTCATTGCCGTGCGCGAAGGCGCATTCGGCGTGGCCGGCTCGGGCGACACCAGTGGCTTCGGCGGCCTGGTTGAGGCAATCGTCTTGCCACCCGCATCGCAGCGCCCGTACGGCGGCGACTTCGATGAGCTCGCCGATGAGCTTGATCTCTCCCTCGCTGCCCGAAACATCAACGGCGCAATCGAGAAAGTTGTCGTCGATCGAAGCGAGATCACCTTCTTCGTCGAGCGCGAGAAGATCCTTGAGTTTGTTACCACGCTGCGCGATGAGCCTGGCCTGCGCTTCGAGCTGTGCCTCGGCGTCAGTGGCGTGCACTATCCGCTGGAGGCCGGCCGCGAACTGCATGCGGTCTACCACTTCCTCTCGATCACCCATAACCGTCGCGTTCGCGTCGAGGTAGCCGCGCCTGACGCCGACCCGCGCATCCCGTCAATCGTCGGTATCTACCCGACCTGCGACTGGCATGAGCGCGAGACCTGGGATTTCTTCGGCATCGTGTTCGAAGGTCATCCCGCACTCACTCGCATTGCAATGCCCGACGACTGGTCGGGCCACCCGCAGCGCAAGGACTACCCCCTCGGCGGAATTCCCGTCGAGTACAAGGGCGCCACAACGCCGCCCCCGGATCAGCGGAGGTCGTACAACTAATGTCGACCGAGAACATCACGTACTCCAGTGCCGATGCAGGCACCGACTCGTACGCCGGCACCTACGAGACCACCGAGGGCAAGGTCTACTCGGTCTCCGGCGGCGACTGGGACACCATCTCTGCCGCACCTGATGGCGAGAAGGAGCGCATCGTCGTCAACATGGGTCCGCAGCATCCGTCGACCCATGGCGTGCTCCGCTTGATCCTCGAGATCGAGGGTGAGACCGTCACCGAGGCACGTTGCGGCATTGGCTACCTGCACACCGGCATCGAGAAGAACATGGAGTTCCGCTCGTTCACGCAGGGCGTCACCTTCGTCACGCGCATGGACTACCTGGCGCCGTTCTTCAACGAGACCGCCTACTGCCTGGCCGTCGAGAAGCTGCTCGGTATAACCGACCAGATCCCCGAGCGCGCCAATGTCATCCGCGTGATGATGATGGAACTCAACCGCATCTCCTCGCACCTAGTCGCACTCGCTACCGGAGGCATGGAGCTCGGTGCGCTCACCGCGATGACCTTCGGCTTCCGCGAGCGCGAGCTCATCCTCGACATCTTCGAGATGATCACCGGCCTGCGCATGAACAGCGCCTACATCCGTCCCGGCGGAGTTGCCCAAGATCTTCCCGAGGGCGGCGTCGACAAGATCGCCGAGACACTTCCGCTGCTGCGCAAGCGTCTCAAGGACACCGCGAACCTCCTGATTGACAACAACATCTGGATGGGTCGCACCGTCGAGATCGGTTTCCTCGACCTCACCGGCTGCATGGCCCTCGGAGTCACCGGCCCGATCCTTCGTGCCACCGGGCTGCCGCATGATCTCCGCAAGTCGCAGCCTTACTGCGGCTACGAGACCTATGACTTCGAAGTTGTCACCGAGAACACCTGCGATGCCTACGGCCGCTTCCTGATCCGCGTACGCGAGATGCACCAGTCGATGCACATCGTCGAGCAGTGCATCGAGCGCCTGCGTGCCAGCGCCGGTGATCCGGTCATGGTGGCCGACAAGAAGATTGCGTGGCCCGCGCAGTTGTCGGTCGGTAGCGATGGTCAGGGCAACTCGGTCGAGCACATCAAGGAGATCATGTCGGAGTCGATGGAGGCTCTCATCCATCACTTCAAGCTGGTCACCGAGGGTTTCCGCGTTCCTGCGGGCCAGGCCTATGCGTCAATCGAGTCACCTCGCGGTGAGCTCGGCTGCCACCTGGTCAGTGCCGGCGGCACCCGCCCGTACCGCATTCACTTCCGTGATCCGTCGTTCACCAACCTCCAGGCAACTGCAGCGATGAGCGAGGGTGGTCAGATCGCTGACGTCATCGCGGCAGTCGCCAGCATTGACCCCGTCATGGGAGGCGTCGACCGCTAGCGCGGCGACGATCCCGGTTCCGTACGAGATAACAGAAGGCAAGGTCATGGCAATCAGCGAAGCGACTCGCGAGCAGATGCAGCAGTTGGCTGCTCGCTACCCGCAGCCTCGTTCGGCACTGCTGCCGATGCTCCATCTCGTGCAGAGCGTCGAGGGTGAGGTCACGACCGACGGCATCGAGGCGTGCGCTGATGTCCTGAGCATCACCCCGGCCGAGGTCAAGGCCGTCTCGACCTTCTACACGATGTACAAGCGCAAGCCGGTCGGAAAGCATCACATCGGTGTCTGCATCAACACCCTCTGCGGTCTTCTCGGCGGCGACGCTGTCTACGACGCCCTCTCCAAGCGCCTGGGTGTCGGCCACGATCAGCCCACCGCTGATGGTGAGTTCTGGCTCGAGCGCATCGAATGCCAGGCAGCCTGCACGCACGCACCAGTCATGACAGTCGACTGGGAGTTCATGGACGACGTCACTCCCACGTCGGCCGTCGACATCGTCGATCGCCTGGCCCGTGGTGAGCAGGTCGCCTCGACTCGTGGCCCGGTCATCCGTGGCTTCCGCGCCACCGAGCACACCCTCGCGTTCCCGCTCGACGGGCTCGCAGACGAAGGCAACCCCGTTGACGCCAAGATGCTGGCCGGCCTCATCGTCGCCAAGGAACGCGGCATGTCCGCCCCGACGAGCAAGCAGGAGGGCTGATCGATGACTCTTACCCCGATCATCACCGAGTTCTGGGATGACCCGAAGCTCTACACGCTTGACGGCTATCGCGCACATGGTGGCTACCGCGCACTCGCGAGTGCGCTGAAGCAAGATCCCGACGCGATCATCTCCACGGTCAAGGACTCTGGCCTTCGCGGTCGCGGTGGCGCGGGCTTCCCGACCGGCCTGAAGTGGAGCTTCGTTCCGCAGAACGATGGCAAGCCGCATTACCTCGTGGTCAATGCCGATGAGTCAGAGCCGGGTGCCTGCAAGGACATCCCGATCATGATGGCGAATCCGCATGCACTCGTCGAAGGTGTCATCATCACCTCGTTCGCCATTCGCGCAAACCACGCCTTTATCTACATTCGCGGTGAGGTTCCCGAGGCAATCCGCCGCGTCGCTAATGCGATCGAGCAGGCTCGTGCGGCGGGCCTCATCGGCAAGAACATCCTCGGCAGTGGATTCGATCTCGACGTTGTCGCGCACTCAGGTGCCGGCGCCTACATCTGCGGTGAAGAGACTGCACTGCTCGACTCCCTCGAGGGCTTCCGCGGCCAGCCGCGTTTGAAGCCCCCATTCCCCGCAGTCGCCGGTCTGTACGCCTCGCCGACTGTCATCAATAACGTCGAGACCATCGCGAACATCCCGTACATCGTCGATCGCGGCGTCGACTGGTTTCGCCAGTTCGGTACTGAGAAGTCCCCGGGCTTCAAGGTGTTTGCAGTCTCCGGTCACGTTAATCGCCCTGGCATCTACGAGGCACCGCTCGGCATCACCATGCGCGAGCTCCTCGACTACGCCGGTGGCATGCGCGACGGTCGCCCGGTGAAGTTCTGGCTGCCAGGCGGCTCGTCTGTCCCGATGCTGACCTCAGACCACCTCGACATCCCGATGACCTATGAGGACATGGCAGCCGCAGGCACCATGCTCGGCACCGGTACCCCGATGCTCTTCGACGACACCGTCTCGGTGGTCAAGGCCGTCACCCGCTGGCTCGAGTTCTACAAGCATGAGTCGTGCGGCAAGTGCACCCCGTGCCGTGAGGGCACTTACTGGATCACCGGCGTGCTCGAGAAGTTCGAGCACGGTCACGGAACTGAGGCTGAGGTCGAGACACTCGTCGGACTTTGCGGCCAGATCGCCGGTCGTTCCTTCTGCGCTCTCGGTGACGCCGCTGCCACGCCGTACCCGGCAGCGCTCAAGTACTTCCGCGATGAGTTCATCGCGTCAACCACCACGTCTGCAGACGCGCAGTTCGATCCGGTGGCGTCCTACGTCTTTGCGGGAGCGGTAGCCCGATGACCATCACGAACAACACCGGCTCCGATCTCGCAGCAGTCGAGACCATCACCGTCGTCATCGACGGTGTGGCAGTCGAGGTTCCCAAGGGCACGTTGGTTATTCGTGCCGCCGAGCTCATCGGTACCGAGATCCCTCGCTTTTGCGATCACCCGCTCCTGGAGCCGGTCGCAGCCTGCCGCGCGTGCCTTATTGAGGTCGAGGGCATGCCCAAGCCGCAGCCGGCCTGCGCTCAGGTCGTCAGCGATGGCATGGTCATCCGCACCCAGAACTCGTCGACTGTTGCCGCAGAGGCACAGGCCGGCGTCATGGAGTTCTTGCTGTTGAACCACCCGCTCGACTGTCCGGTCTGCGACAAGGGCGGCGAGTGCCCGCTGCAGAACCAGGCGATGGCGGTCGGTCGTC
This sequence comes from Candidatus Nanopelagicales bacterium, assembly GCA_044374195.1. Classification (GTDB taxonomy): domain Bacteria; phylum Actinomycetota; class Actinomycetes; order S36-B12; family S36-B12; genus CAIKZY01. Next base: position 128,446 of record JBILOY010000002.1, on the reverse strand, counting down.
CCGAGTCTCGCTTTACGGAAGAAAAGCGCACCTTCGAGAAGCCGATCAATGTCAGCGCGCAGATCCTGCTCGATCGCGAGCGCTGCGTGTCATGTGCGCGCTGCACCCGCTTCGCTGACCAGATTGCCGGCGATGCATTCATCGATCTGCTCGAGCGCGGTTCAAAGCAGCAGGTCGGCACTGCTGATGATCAGCCGTTCGATTCCTACTTCTCCGGCAACACTGTGCAGATCTGCCCGGTCGGTGCCCTCACGAGCTCGGCCTACCGCTTCCGCTCGCGTCCATTCGATCTCGTGTCAGTTCCCACCACCTGCGAGCACTGCGCGTCGGGCTGCTCACTGCGCACCGACTACCGCCGTGGCGTGGTCACTCGTCGCCTGGCCTGGGATGACCCCGAGGTCAATGAGGAGTGGAACTGCGACAAGGGTCGCTTTGCCTTCCAGTACCAGACCGAGGGTCGCATCGCGGCTCCGATGATCCGCGAGAACGGCGAACTTCGCGTCGCCTCGTGGCCCGAGGCCCTGAATGTTGCGGCCGAGGGTCTGCGCCAGGCGGGCACTGCGGTCGGCGTGCTCGTCGGCGGTCGTGCCACTGTCGAGGATGCTTACGCATACCAGCGCTTCGCCCGCGTAGCACTCGGTTCCGATCACCTCGACTTCCGCGTGCGCGCGAACTCTGATGAAGAGGCTGCCTTCTTGAAGTCGGCAGTGGCTGGCGCACCCGTGCGCACCACCTACTCCGATCTCGAGAGTGCACCGGCGGTTCTGCTGGTTGCCTTCGAGCCCGAAGACGAATCCCCGATCGTGTTCCTGCGTCTGCGTAAGGCCGCAGCCGCTCGCACCAAGGTGCTGAGCGTCGCGGCTACCGCCACGCGCGGACTCGAGAAGATGAAGGGCACTTGGATTCCGGCAGCCCCGGGCGCTGAGGCAGGTGTACTGGGTGCACTCGATGCCGCGGTTCTCGATCAGCTGCGCCAGCCCGGCGCCGTCATCTTGGTCGGCGAGCGCATTGCCTCCATCGTTGGTGGTGCTTCCGCAGTGCAGGCACTTGCCACATCAACCGGTGCTGCACTCGCTTGGGTTCCGCGTCGCGCAGGCGAGCGCGGCGCACTCGATGCCGGCGCACTTGCCGGTCTGCTTCCGCTTGGTCGTCCGCTCACCGATGCGGCTGCACGCAGCGAAGTTGCCGCGGCATGGGGTGTTTCCGCTGACTCACTGCCGACCCAGGTCGGTCTGTCCGGCGAGCAGCTCCTGCTGGCCGCGAAGGCGCGCACGATTCGCGCGATCATCTCCGGCGGTGTTGATCTCGGTGACTTCGCGAATCCGGTACTCGCTCGTGAGGCCTTCGAGAGTACGGGTTTCGTGCTGTCCCTTGAGAACCATCACTCCAGCGTCACCGCGATTGCCGATGTCGTTCTCCCCGTTGCTGTCGTCACCGAGAAGTCGGGCACGTTCATCAACTGGGAGGGTCGTCCCCGCCCATTCGGCGAAGTTCTGCGCGATGCGCTCATGATGTCCGATGCCGCAGTTCTTGGTCTCGTGGCCCAGAGCCTCGGTGCGAATGTCGGAGCATCTGATGTTCCTTCTCTGCGCAGGCAGATGGCATCGCTCGGTGCCTGGCAGGGCTCACGTGAATCCGCACCGTCACTGGCACCGGCGGCAGCAGCCGGGGGAGTTGCACTCGCGACCTGGCGCTACCTGCTCGACGAAGGCTCACTGCAAGCCGATGAGCCGCATCTGGCCGCCACAGCGCGCACGGCCGCCGCAATCGTGTCAGCCGTGACCGCCGCATCACTCGGCAATCCGGCAGAGGTCATCATCTCCGGCCCGACGGGTGCGATCGCACTTCCGCTCGAGGTCGGCAACGTCGTCGACAACGCCGTCGTCCTGCCGATGAACTCGGCCGGCTGCGTGGTCGCCCGCGATCTGGGAGCCGGCTACGGCGAACAGGTCTCACTGCGCGCAGGAGGTGCGGCATGACCAACTCGCAGTTCGGCGTCTTCGGCGTCGACCCATGGTGGCTGGTGATCTTGAAGGTCGTCGCGATCTTCGTGATCCTCGTGCTGCTCACCTTGTTCACCATCTGGTGGGAGCGTCGCGTTGTCTCGCGCATGCAGAACCGCATCGGCCCGAACCGAGTTGGCCCCCAGGGTCTGCTGCAGTCGCTCATGGACGGCATCAAACTCGCATTGAAAGAAGAGATCATCCCCAAGTCCGCGCACCTCGCGGTCTACTGGATCGCGCCGGTCATCTCGGCGACCATGGCCTTCCTCGCATTCGCGGTCATCCCGTTCGGCCCGACCGTCTCCATCTTCGGCGTCGAGACTCCATTGCAGCTCACTGACTTCCCGGTCTCGGTGCTGTACGTGCTCGCGATCGCCTCGATCGGTATCTACGGCATCGTGCTTGCCGGCTGGTCATCGGGCTCGACATACCCGCTGCTCGGCGGTCTTCGCTCCAGCGCCCAGATGATCTCCTACGAGATCGCGATGGGCCTGTCGTTCGTGGCCGTTTTCTTGTACGCCGGTTCGATGTCGACCTCTGAGATCGTTTCCGCGCAGGCCTCGGTCTGGTTCGCCGTGATCTTGCTTCCGTCGTTCCTGATCTACATCACTGCGATGACCGGCGAGACCAACCGCGCACCGTTCGACCTTCCCGAGGCCGAGGGCGAGCTCGTCGGTGGATTCCACACCGAGTACTCCTCACTGAAGTTCGCACTGTTCTTCCTCGCCGAGTACATCAACATGGTGACCGTCTCGGCGCTCGCGACCACGCTGTTCCTCGGTGGCTGGATGGCCCCGTGGCCGTTGTCCCTGTGGGATGGCGCGAACAGCGGCTGGTGGCCGATGCTGTGGTGGCTGATCAAGGTGCAGATCTTCATCTTCGGCTTCATCTGGCTGCGCGGCACGCTTCCACGCCTGCGCTACGACCAGTTCATGAAGTTCGGCTGGAAGGTGCTGATCCCGGTCTCCATCGTCTGGATCATCGTCGTCGCGATCGCGCGCGTACTTCGCAACGATGTCGACTTCAGCAATCAGACTCTGCTTCTCGTGGGCGCGGCCGTGATCGTCGTGCTCCTACTCGTGTCCTGGGCCTTCCAGGTTCGCTCGGATCGCAAGCAGGCCGCCCTTGACGCCGCCGCTGCCGCCGAGGCCGAGGTGGTCTTCGAGGCAGCAGCAGGGGGATTCCCCGTCCCGCCGATGCCCGGTCAGGAAGTCACCATCACCACCCGCCGTTCAATGGCGGCCAGCACCACGATCGTCGCCGACCGCGCGGTAACCGAAGCACTCACGAGTGAGCAGGAGAATCCCGATGGCTGAACTGCCCCAGGCCGTACGCGGCTTCGGGGTCACCTTCATCACGATGTTCAAGAAGGTGGTCACGGAGCAGTACCCGGAGGATGCGTCGAAGTATCCGCCGAAGCCCCGCTTCCATGGTCGTCACCAGCTCAACCGCTGGGCTGATGGTCTCGAGAAGTGCGTCGGCTGCGAGCTGTGCGCATGGGCCTGCCCGGCCGATGCGATCTTCGTTGAGGGTGCCGGCAACACTGAGCAGGAGCGCTTCTCCCCGGGTGAGCGTTATGGCCGCGTGTACCAGATCAATTACCTGCGCTGCATCTTCTGCGGCCTGTGCATCGAGGCATGCCCGACTCGCGCACTCACGATGACCAACGAGTTCGAGCTAGCCGACGACAACCGCGCCGATCTCATTTATGAGAAGAAGGATCTCCTCGCACCGTTGCTGCCGGGCATGATCGCCCCGCCGCATGCGATGGTTCCCGGCGCGACCGAGCAGGACTACTACTCGAACAAGATCAAGGGCGCCTCACCCGAGCAGACGGTGGTGAGCTGATGGATACGGCAGTTAACCTCGGCGAGACCATCGTCTTCTGGGTCTGCGGTTTCTTCGCAGTGCTCGGTGCGCTCGGGCTCATCCTCTCCAAGAAGGCAGTCCACAGCGCACTCTGGATGGCGCTCACGATGATCAGCCTCGCTGTTCTCTACGTGGCCAACCAGGCTCCGTTCCTGGGCATGGTGCAGATCGTCGTATACACCGGCGCAGTCATGATGCTGTTCCTTTTCGTGCTCATGGTGGTCGGCGTTGATTCCTCCGACTCGCTCATCGAGACGATCAAGGGTCAGCGCATCGCGGCGATCCTGCTCGGCCTCGGCCTGGCGATCCTGCTCATCTGGGGCATCGGTAGCTCGCTCGCCGGTGTCGGCCCAGGCAATCTCGATGAGGCCAACAGCGCTGATGGCGGCAACGTGCAAGGCATCGCACGCCTGATCTTCACCACCTACCTCGTGCCCTTCGAAGTCACCTCGGCGTTGCTGATCACTGCTGCACTGGGCGCCATGGTCCTGGCCCATCGCGAGCGCTGGCTGCCCAAGCCCACGCAGCCCGAGATGTCCAAGGCTCGCTTCGCCGGCTCTGTCCACCCAGGCAACCTTCCTGCTCCCGGTGTCTACGCCCGCCACAACGCGGTCGACACTCCTGCACTGCTGCCGGATGGCTCGGTCTCCGACATCTCCATCCCTGGCCCGCTCAAGGCCCGCGGCGATGTTCGCCCCGTCGATCACATGGAGATCGACGAAATCAAGAGCATTGACGAAGGGCGCCAGTCATGAATCCGGCGAACTACGTGATTCTCTCTGCCGTGCTCTTCAGCATCGGCGCCATCGGCGTACTGGTGCGCCGAAATGCGATCGTCGTGTTCATGTGCGTCGAGCTCATGCTCAACGCCGCGAACCTTGCATTCGTCGCGTTCTCAAAGATCAATGGCAACCTCAACGGCCAGGTCATCGCCTTCTTCGTGATGGTGGTCGCTGCCGCTGAGGTAGTCGTCGGCCTGGCGATCATCGTGCAGATCTTCCGCACTCGACGCTCGGTCTCGATCGACGAGCCGAATCTTCTGAAGTACTAGCACTGTGACGGACTACGGAATGGACACCATCGTGATGAACGTGGAGGCACATAGATGAGCCCTCTCGTCCTCAACGCTCCTGTACTCCAGGAGGTCACCTCGGCAACGGGCGTGTTCAGCCTGATCGCGGTGCTCATCGGTCTGCCGCTTCTCGGTGCCGCGGTTTTGCTGCTCGGCGGCCGTCGCACCAATAAGTGGGGCCCTTACCTCGGTGTCCTGACCGTTGCCGCCTCGGCCGTCATCGCCATCATCATGCTGGTCAAGTTGATGGAACTCCCGGCTGAAAGTCGTTCCATTGAGCAGTCGCTCTACACATGGGTATTCGCAGGCGGATTCCAAGCTGACCTGGCTTTCCAGCTCGATCAACTATCGATGGTCTTCGTACTGCTGATCACGATCGTCGGCACGCTGATTCACATTTACTCCCTTGGCTACATGTCACATGACAAGGACAAGCGGAAGTTCTTCGGCTACCTGAACCTGTTCGTGGCCGCGATGCTGATCCTGGTTCTCGCCAACAACTTCCTCCTGCTGTACGTCGGCTGGGAGGGCGTCGGCCTGGCGTCGTACCTGCTCATCGGCTTCTGGCAGGTCAAGCCCACCGCCGCAGCCGCGGCGAAGAAGGCTTTCGTCATCAACCGTGTGGGTGACGTCGGTCTGAGCCTGGCAATCATGCTGATGTTCGTCACCTTCGGCTCAGTGACCTTCTCTGATGTCTTCGGCAGCGCCAGCCAGGCTAGCGAGGGCACCCTCACCGCCATCGGACTGCTGCTCCTGCTTGCTGCTTGCGGTAAGTCGGCGCAGTTCCCGCTTCAGGCATGGCTGCTCGACGCAATGGAGGGCCCGACTCCGGTCTCGGCCCTTATCCACGCGGCAACGATGGTCACCGCAGGCGTCTACCTGATTGCTCGCAGCAATGCGATCTTCGACCTTGCTACCTGGGCTGCAACGGCCGTGGTCATCATCGGCACGATCACGATCTTCATGGGTGCCACGATCGGTTCAGCCAAGGACGACATCAAGAAGTCGCTTGCAGGCTCGACCATGAGCCAGATCGGTTACATGGTGCTTGCCGCAGGCCTTGGCCCGATCGGCTACGTCTTCGCCATTTTCCACCTGCTCACCCATGGTGTCTTCAAGGCTGGTCTGTTCCTCGGCGCTGGCTCGGTCATGCACGGCATGAACGACAACGTGAACATGCGTCGCTACGGTGCACTGCGCGGAGTTATGGTCGTCACCTTCGTGACCTTCATGGCCGGTTACCTGGCGATCATCGGCATTCCGCCCTTCTCGGGCTACTGGTCCAAGGACGCCATCGTGCACGCCGCATTCGAGAAGGGCACGCTGATCGGCGTGCTCACGATCATCGCGGCGGGCATCACCGGCTTCTACATGACCCGCATGGTCGTGATGACCTTCTTCGGCAAGGCCCGCTGGGAGGACGACGCGCATCCGCACGAGTCACCCAAGGTCATGACCATCCCGCTGATCATCTTGGGCCTCGGCTCGACCTTCCTCGGCATGGCACTTCTCTTCTGGGGCAATATCGAGACCTGGCTCGAACCGGTCGTCGGCATCGCCGAGGCCGAGACAGCGATTCCCGAGACAGCCATCATCGCGATCACTCTGGCTACCGTTGTCGCTGGCGTCATCGTTGGCGTGATGATGTATGGCCGTCGCGCGATTCCCATCGAGGCGCCCCGCGGCTCCTGGCTCACTCGTGCCGCTCGTCAGGATCTTTACGGCGACGCAGTCAACGACACCCTTGTCGTTCGCCCGTCGTACTACCTGGCCCGCGTGCTGAACTGGTTCGACGCTCGCGCCGTTGACGGGTTCGTCAATGGCACGGCAGCTTTTGTCGGCGGCGCTTCCGGTCGCATGCGCAAGTATCAGAGTGGTTTTGCACGTTCGTACGCGTTGTCGATGGTGGGTGGCGCCTTGATCGTCGTCCTCGCCCTGGTGTTGGTGAGGCTGTAATGAGCTCCGTTCCCTGGCTGACCCTCCTCGGAGTGGTGCCCCTCGTCGGAAGTGTCGTCGTGGCACTCCTCCCGAAGGCAAAGGGCCTCCTCGCCAAGCAGGTAGCACTGGCATTCGCCTTCGTCACCCTCGTGCTTACCGTCGTCATGGCCCTGCAGTTCCAGGCCGACTCCACCTCGCAGTTCCAGTTCGTCGAGCAGCACTCGTGGATCCCGGCCTTTGGCATCTCCTACGCGGTCGGCGTCGACGGCATCGGTCTCGTGCTCGTGGCCCTAGCCACCACCCTCGTGCCGATCGTGATCTTGGCGGGCTGGCGGGATGTCGACAACGAACGCGGCAGCGTCAAGGGTTACTTCGCGCTAATCCTGGTTCTCGAGACCTTGATGATCGGCGTCTTCGCCGCTACCGACGTCTTCTTGTTCTACGTCTTCTTCGAGGCAATGCTGATTCCGGTCTACTTCATGATCGGTCGTTACGGCGGCCCGCAGCGCTCGTATGCCGCCGTGAAGTTCCTGTTGTACTCGCTCGTGGGCGGCCTGTTCATGCTGGCTTCGCTTATCGGCCTGTACGTTGTGTCGGCCCAGATGACCGGGCAAGGCACCTTCGACTACGCCACGCTGGTCGGGCTCGACATCGATCCCGACGTGCAGAAGATGCTGTTCCTCGGCTTCTTCTTTGCCTTCGCGATCAAGGCACCGCTCTGGCCCTTCCATACCTGGCTGCCCGATGCGGCCGGCCAGTCCAAGCCGGGCACTGCAGTGCTGCTCATCGGCGTGCTCGACAAGGTCGGCACCTTCGGCATGCTGCGCTACTGCCTCCCGATCTTCCCTGACGCCTCATCGTTCTATGCGCCGATCGTCATCGGCATGGCGCTCATCGGCATCTTCTACGGTGCCTACGTCGCGCTTGGCCAAAACGACATGAAGCGACTGTTCGCCTACTCATCGATGTCGCACTTCGGCTTCATTGCCCTGGGCATCTTCGTGTTCACGAGCGTTGGCCAGTCCGGCTCCGTCGTGTACATGGTCGCGCACGGCCTGTCGACTGCCGCACTGTTCCTGACCGCAGGCTTCTTGATGCAGCGCAACAAGAACTCCGCACTGATCTCCGACTACTCGGGCGTGAACAAGGTTGCTCCCGTACTCGCCGGCTTCTTCCTGATTGCATCGTTGTCGTCACTCGCACTGCCCGGCCTCGTGTCGTTCGTCGGCGAGTTCATGGTGCTGCTGGGCACGTTCGAGCGTTACATGTGGGTCGGTGCGCTAGCGACCTTTGGCATCGTGATCACGGCGGCCTACGTGCTCCGCGTTTATCAGAAGTCGATGACCGGCCCGCTGGCCGACGGCTTGTCCGGCATGAAGGATCTCGGTGGCCGAGAGGTCACTGCCTTGGTGCCGATCGCCGCACTGAGCATCCTGCTGGGCTTCTTCCCAGCTCCGATCCTCAATGTCGTCAATCCCGCCGTCGATCGCGTGATGACCACGATCGGGGCCAGCGATCCTGCGCCCACCGTGCCTAGTGCCTCCGTTGAAGGGAATGGCCAGTGAATCCCGTAGTCCTGGCCGACAAGGCCCTGTTTGAGATCCCGCCGCTCGACTACAGCGCAATTGCCCCGATCCTCATCGTGCTGGTTGTTGCGGTCATCTCTGTCCTGGTCGAGGCCTTCTTGCCGAAGCGTGCGCGCCGTCCGGTTCAGCTCGTGCTGGTCTTCGGTGCACTCATCGCTGCCTTCGTCAATGTGGTGATCCTTTCCGGAACACGCATCATCACGGCCTCGGGCTCGATCTCGATCGACGGCCCGGCGCTGGTCATGCAGGGCGCAATCCTTCTCCTCTCGGCACTCGGCGCGATGCTGATGGCCGAGCGACTAGTGGATCCCTCCGGTGATGCCTTCGCAGCACGTGCATCTGCGCTGCCGGGGTCCGAGGATGAAAAGCAGTTCACTGCACGCGGGTACTTCCAGACAGAGGTCTGGCCCCTGTTCCTCTTCTCCGTAGCAGGCATGCTGCTCTTCGTCGCGTCCAATGACCTGTTAGTCATGTTCGTGGCCCTCGAGGTCATGTCCTTGCCGCTGTACTTGCTCGTGGGCATGGCGCGTCGTCGCCGTCTGCTCTCGCAGGAGGCCTCGCTCAAGTACTTCCTGCTCGGTGCTTTCTCGTCCGCCTTCTTCCTCTACGGCTCGGCACTGATCTACGGCTTCGCTACCTCGGTGAACTTCGCCTCAATCGCCGATGCGATCTCGGGCAAGCCCAGTGAGACCGCGATGCTTCTGATCGGTGTTGCGATGATCCTCGTCGGTCTGCTGTTCAAGATCGCTGCAGTGCCGTTCCATCAGTGGACCCCGGATGCCTACCAGGGTGCACCGACCGCGATCACCGCCTTTATGTCGACCACCGTGAAGGTTGCCGCCTTCGGGGCACTCCTGCGCGTGCTCTACGTGGCCTTCGGTGGTCTTCGCTGGGACTGGGAACCGATGCTGTGGATCGTCGCGATCCTCACCATGGTCGTGGGCTCGGTCATCGCCGTCACCCAGAGCGATATCAAGCGCATGCTTGCTTACTCCTCGGTTGCTCAGGCCGGCTTCATCATGGTCGGTGTCATCGCTACCAGCTCTGCGGGTCTCTCGAGCGTGCTCTTCTATCTCGTGGCTTACGGCTTCACCACCATCGGCGCCTTCGCCGTGATCTCGATCGTGCGTGATTCCTCTGGTGAGGCTACGCACCTGTCGAAGTGGGCAGGCCTGGGCAAGAAGTCGCCGGTCACCGCCACTGTGGTCGCGTTGTTCATGCTCTCCTTTGCGGGCATCCCGCTCACCAGCGGCTTCATCGCGAAGTTCGGCGTGTTCGCGGCAGCCATCGACTCCGGCGCCACTTGGCTGGTCATCGTGGCCGTTGTCGCCTCCGTGGTGTCGGCATTCTTCTACGCACGAGTGATCGTGATCATGTTCTTCTCGGAGCCAAATGAGAACACGGCGTCGGTTGTAGTTCCTTCTGCCTTCACGACGATCGTGATCGCAGCCGGTGCCACGGTCACGGTTGTCCTCGGTGTCCTGCCGCAGCCGCTGCTCGACTTGGTCGACAATGCGGGTCTGTTCCTGCGGTAGTACCGTGCTTACATGACCGATTCCGCCAGCGGCTTCTCTACGCCTGACTCTGCCCTTGAGTCAGAGCTCTTGGCGGGCCTGGCTGATATCGAGGCGGGTATCAGTCGTGCGATTGAGAGTGATTACTCCTTCGTCACCGAGGTCTCGCGGCATCTGGTTGAAGCCGGCGGCAAGCGTTTCCGCCCGCTGCTCGTGCTGCTGTCCTCGCAATTCGGCTCAGGCATCGGCCCCGATGTCATCAAGGCCGGCATGGTCGTCGAGCTCACTCACCTGGCCACCCTGTATCACGACGATGTCATGGACGAAGCCATGCTGCGTCGCGGTGCAGCCTCGGCAAATGCGCGCTGGGACAACTCGGTTGCCATTCTCAGCGGCGACTTCCTCTTTGCTCGCGTCTCAGGCATCCTCGCGGATCTCGGCCCTGAGGCCGTGCGCATTCAGGCTGTGACCTTCGAGCGCCTGTGCATCGGCCAGATCAAGGAGACTGTTGGCCCCAAGCCCGGCGAGGATGCAGTGAAGCATCATCTCGAGGTGCTGGCCGACAAGACCGGCTCACTCATCGCGGCCAGCGGCTGGTATGGCGGCCTGATGTCCGGTGCCTCCGAGTCCACGATTCGCACTCTCACCGCATTCGGTGAGGCCATCGGTATCGCCTTCCAGCTCGCCGATGATCTCGTCGACATCACCTCAGAGTCCGAGCAGTCCGGCAAGACACCCGGCACTGACCTCAAGGAAGGCGTGCCAACCCTCGCCGGCCTCATTGCCCTCCAGGGCACTGACCCGGCTGATGTACGTCTGCGTGAGTTGCTGTCGCGTCCAATTCCGGATTCAGCCGAGCATGCCGAAGCGCTCGCACTGCTGCGCGCTCATTCAGCGCTCGGTGAGGCTCGTCAGCAGGCTCGCGATTGGGCCGACAAGGCCCGTTCCTGCTTGCATGAGCTTCCCGAGAACTCTGCACGTGACGCACTTGAAGTGCTGTGCGATTACGTGGTTGACCGCACCGGCTGATCACTCTTCTGGTAGTAGCTGCGCGTCATTGAGCGGCGATTCTTCCGTCGAATGTCGACGCGCATCGACCGTGAACACGACCAGCGCACACCAGATCAGTGCGAAGCCCGCCCACCTTGTCGGTGACATTGATTCATGGAAGAAGCCGACACCGACGATGAAGAGTCCGATCGGCGTGATGTACTGCAGGATCCCAAGAGTGCTGTACGGGAGCCGATTGGCCGCACCGGTGAAGAGCAGTAGCGGAATGGTGGTGACCGGCCCGGCGAGCATGAGCAGTAGCAGTGTCGTGGAGCCATTGCTGATGGTGGCGGCAGTGCCGTTGGCCATCATGATGATCACGACGGCGATTGCTATCGGGGAGAGCGCGCCGGTCTCCACAGTCAGGCTTTCCACTGCGCCCCAGCCGACGAACTTCTTGATGAAGCCATATGTCGACCAAGAGAACGCCAGGATCAGTGCGATCCAGGGCAGCGCTCCGTAGCTGATGGTTAGCACTATGACAGCGATAGCCCCGAAGGCAACGGCGATCCACTGGCCTGCGCGAAGGCGTTCCTTGAGCAGCACGACTCCCATGGCCACGATGACCAAGGGTGAGATGAAGTAGCCGAGTGAGGCCTGCAGCGCGTGATTCGTGCTGATCGCGACGACGTAAGCGCTCCAGTTTGCGGCGATGAATATCGACCCGAGTGCAACTAATCCCAGCTCGCGGCGATTGGCAGCTAGGCGCCGGAGCGAGCCCCAGCCACGGGTGATCGTGATGATGACCAGCAGCAGGAGAAACGACCACACCACCCGATTCGCGACGACTTCGATGGCGGAGATGTAATCGACAGCCCTGAAGTAGAACGGGAACAGCGCCCAAATGACGTAAGCCGCGATCCCGAACAGCAAACCGATCGCTGCTCGGGACCGCGGCTCGCGGTCAGTTGTGATTAGCCGACTAGCCAGGTGTCGCCGCCACGCACGAGCGCCTGCAGATCGCCGGCACCCTTCTTCTCGCGGGCCTCATCGAGCTGCTCGCGCACGAGGCGGTCGTACGACGGGCGGGTGACATCGCGGAAGATTCCGATCGGAGTGTCGGCGAGGGTGTGCACCTCGGACAGGCGCGACAGGGCGAAGGCGAGACCGGGATCCTCGGCGTGGGCATCGTGGATCAAGATTGCATCCTCGCCGACCTCGGCAACGTCGGCGATGACGACATGACCGTCGGCGTTGCGGATGACTCCCTTGTTGCCGTCCTTGCCGAAGCGAATCGGCTCACCATGCACGAGCTTGATGAGCAGGTCATCGGCAGTCTCGGCATCCTTGAGCTGCTCCCAGGCGCCATCGTTGAAGATGTTGCAATTCTGGTAGATCTCGACGAGCGCTGTGCCCTCATGGGCCGCAGCAGCGGCGAGCACTGAGCTCAGGTGCTTGCGATCGGAGTCGATCGAGCGAGCGACGAAAGTTGCCTCGGCGCCCAGTGCCAGCGACACCGGGTTAAAGGAGTAGTCGACTGAACCTTGGGGGGTCGACTTCGTGATCTTTCCCTGCTCCGAGGTGGGGGAGTACTGGCCCTTGGTCAGGCCGTAGATGCGGTTGTTGAACAGCAGGATCTTCAGATTCACGTTGCGGCGCAGTGCGTGGATCAGGTGATTGCCACCGATCGACAGTGCGTCACCGTCACCGGTCACGACCCAGACCGACAGGTCGGGGCGCGTGACCGAAAGGCCCGTGGCCAGAGCCGGCGCACGGCCATGGATGGAGTGGAGACCGTAGGTGTTCATGTAGTACGGGAAGCGGCTGGAGCAGCCGATGCCCGAGATGAACACGATGTTCTCCTTGGCCAGGCCGAGCTCGGGCATGAAGCCCTGCACGGTCGACAAAATGGAGTAGTCACCGCAGCCAGGGCACCAGCGCACTTCCTGGTCGGACTTGAAATCCTTCGCAGACTGAGAGACATCGCTCTTCGGAACCAGGCTCAGGGCGGGGAGGTCGTTGATCGTCATGACATGTGCTCCTATTGTCCGGGTGAGCTAGAGGCTGGCGAGAACATCGGTGATGACGCCTGCCAGTTCGTCAGTCTTGAAGGGCAGGCCGCGAACCTGGTTGTAGTTCACGGTGTCGACGAGGTACTTCGCGCGCAGCAGCATGTTTAGCTGGCCGAGGTTCATCTCGGGGACGATCACGCGGTCGTACTTGGCCAGGACCTCGCCGAGATTCGACGGGAACGGGTTCAGGTGGCGAATATGCGCCTGCGCAACATCGTGGCCGGCATCGCGCACGAGCTTGCAAGCTCCGCCGATCGGGCCGAAGGTCGAGCCCCAGCCGATGACCAGAACGCGAGCCTTGCCGCTCGGGTCGTCAACAACGATCGGATCAATGGTGCGGGCGATCGCGTCGACCTTGGCCTGGCGGATGCGCACCATCTTGTCGTGGTTGTCGGCGTCGTAGGAGATTCCGCCGTGGCCGTCGGCCTTCTCGAGACCTCCGATTCGATGCTCGAGACCCTTGGTGCCGGGCACTGCCCACGGGCGGGCCAAGGTCTCTGGGTCACGCAGGTACGGCCAGAAATCCTTCGTGCCGTCGGGGAGCTCGTGATTGGGCTCGGTCGTGAAGTTCGGATCGATCTTCGCCAGCGTCGAGGTGTCAGGAACCAGCCACGGCTCAGAGCCGTTGGCCAGGTAACCGTCGGAGAGCAAGAACACCGGGGTGCGGTACTCGATGGCGATGCGCACTGCCTCGATGGCCGCGAAGAAGCAGTCACTGGGTGACTGCGGAGCAACGATCGGCACGGGTGACTCGCCGTTACGGCCGAACATCGCCTGCAGGAGATCTGCCTGCTCGGTCTTGGTCGGCAGGCCGGTTGACGGGCCGCCGCGCTGGACGTCAATGACCACGAGCGGAAGCTCGAGCATCGTGGCCAGGCCAATGGCCTCGGACTTCAGTGCGACACCCGGGCCCGAGGTGGTGGTGATGCCAAGTGCGCCACCGTACGAGGCGCCGATCGCTGACATGACGCCTGCGATTTCATCCTCGGCCTGGAAGGTGGTGATGTCGAAATTCTTGTACTTGCTGAGGTCGTGAAGGATGTCGGAGGCAGGCGTGATCGGGTACGTGCCGAGGAAGATCGGCAGCTCGCTCAGCTGGCCCGCGGCGATCAGGCCAAGGGATAGCGCGAGGTTGCCGTGGATATTGCGGTACTCGCCGGTCGGCATCGGTGCGGGCTTGACCTCGTACTGCACCGCGAATGACTCGGTGGTCTCGCCGAAGGACCAGCCGGCCTCGTAGGCGGCGATGTTGGCCTTGAGGATCTCCGGCTTCTTGCCGAACTTGGCGGTCAGGAAGTCGATCGTGCCCTGGCTCGGGCGGTCGTACAGCCAGCAGAGCATGCCGAGGGCGAACATGTTCTTCGCTCGTTCGGCCTCCTTCTTCGAGAGGTCGAACTCCTTGAGTGCCTCGACAGTCATCGAGGTCAAGGCGATCGGGATCACGTTGTAGCCCTCGAGCGAGTCATCTTCGATCGGGTTGGCGGTGTAGCCGACCTTTTCGTAGGCGCGCTTGCCGAATTCGTCGGTGTTGACGATCAAGGTTCCGCCTGCGCGAAGCAGCTTCAGGTTGGCTTTGAGGGCTGCGGGGTTCATTGCGACGAGCACATCTGGGGCATCGCCCGGGGTAGAGATCGCGTGATCGGCAAAGTGCAGCTGGAAGGCCGAGACACCCGGGATGGTTCCGGCAGGTGCGCGGATCTCAGCGGGGAAGTCGGGCAGGGTCTTCAGGTCATTGCCCAGGCCCGCTGTCTCGGAGGTGAACCGGTCGCCGGTCAGCTGCATACCGTCGCCGGAATCACCGGCGAATCGGATGATGACCTGGCTGAGTTGAACGACCTGCTTGGCCACGGGCCCACCTTCGTCGGAGCAATGTGAATGACTGTGAGTCGAGGGGTTTCGCGCACATGTCTACTTTGTTGAATCCAAGTCGAGTAAGCCTCGGACTTCAACCCATTTTCAGCATATAAGAGGTGATATGCGCCTCATGCGATCGAAGCCGCAGCCCCGATGCTCCAATAGCCTGTGTCTATGACCTCCGCCCGGCAATACCGCGTCCCGGGAGTTCCCGGTCTCGCGGTCGAGGTCCTCGATATTGGACTGGCCTGCTGCTCCCTGGAGATTGGGGCCGCAGTCACGGCCGGGCTATTGGAGCCGGCGGCTGGCGAGCTGGCCCAGGCATCAGTACTGCTGGTCTCTGGCACGGTCACCGACGCAATGGCCCCGGCGGTTCTCGCCGCCTGGAATGCCCTCCCCGAACCCAAACGGGCCGTCTCATTCGGAGCCTGCGCGAACACCGGTGGTCCGTACTGGGATGCCCCGACCGTGCTCAAGGGCATCGATCAGGTGATCCCGATCGAGGTGTACGTGCCAGGTTGCCCGCCTCGGCCCGAGGCACTGATCGCCGGCCTGGCCGAGCTGGTCGCCCGATGAGGCAGGTCTCGGTGACCGACTGGGCCACGGAGCTCGCTGCCAGCCGCGCCCTCGGATTCGATTGCTTCGACATGATCGCCGGGGTCGATCGAGGTGAGAGCGTCGAGGTGATCGCGTCCTTGACTCGAAGTTTCGACGCCACATGCGAACTCGTGTCAACGCGGCTCGGCCCTGATCGCGCAATCGCGACAGTGAGTCACGTGTACGCCGGTGCTGCGTGGTACGAACGTGAGCTCGCCGAGATGTTCGGGGTTCGCATCGCTGGCGCCACCGATGAACGGCCACTTCTGCGTCGCACCGACGAGGGCGCTCCAACGCTCCTCAAGAGCACCGTTCTCGGAGCTCGCGTTCTCACTCCGTGGCCCGGTGAGGCCGATGCAGGTGACGATGCGAAGGCCAATCGACGCAGGCAGCGAGCTGTCGGCATTGCCGAGGGCTGGCTCGTCGACGAGGGCGGCACAGATGACTGAGCGGCCCATCCCCTCGAATGCGCACTCACTGATCGGCCTGAATCCCGAGGCATGCACGTCATGCATGATCTGCGTGCGCGAATGCCCGGTGTGGTGCATCGATCTTGCGAGCCACACGCACGAGGTAACCGAAGAGGGAGCCCGACGCCCCAAAGTCGTTCACGTGCTTGACGAATTCACCATCGACTTCGGTGCGTGCATGTACTGCGGCATCTGCGTTGACGTCTGCCCGTTCGACGCACTCGCTTGGTCAGGTGACATCGATCAATCCGCGCACGCGGCCGGTGGCCTGGTGCACGGCATCGATCAACTAGTGAAGTGGTTCCCGGCTAGCGGTAGTTGACGAACTGGACTGCGAAGTCGAGATCAGCTTCCTTCACCAGGCGCTGTACTTCCTGCAGGTCATCGCGGCTCTTGCTCGTTACGCGAAGCTCCTCGCCCATGACCTGGGACTTCACCGCCTTGGGCCCCTCATCGCGAATGAGCTTGCCGATCTTCTTGGCCTGCTCCTGGCTGATGCCATCCTTGAAGGTGCCGGAGATCTTGTAATCCTTGCCCGAGGAGCGGGGATCTTGGGCCTCGAAGCACTTCAGTGACAGACCCCGCTTGATCAGCTTTTCGCGGAAGACATCGAGTGCCGCCTTCGCGCGCTCCTCGGTGCCCGAGGTGATCTCGACGCCCATGTCGCCCTTCCACTCGATCGTGGTGTCGGTGTTCTTGAAGTCGAAGCGCTGCGCGAGTTCCTTCGCAGTCTGGTTCAGGGCGTTATCGGCCTCCTGGTGATCGACCTTGGAAACGATGTCGAAGCTGCTGTCGGCCACTGATCCTCCTGAGTGCGAGTGAAACTGCTAGGCCACATTCTGTCGTACTCGGCAGCCTGTATTGTTCTCCCGCAGCCCCTCGTGGGCTGTAAGGCGGGTTGCCCGAGCGGCCAATGGGAGCGGACTGTAAATCCGTCGGTTTTACCTTCGATGGTTCGAATCCATCACCCGCCACAAGAAGGACCGGTTGCCTCACGGCAGCCGGTCCTCTTGTTTTCGCACGTGAAAGAGCTCGGGTTCTCGGGAGCTCCGCCTCTCGGGGACAGTTCCTTGAGCCCCTCGAGTCGGACTCCCGAGAACCCGAGGTCCACATAACGTTCACCGTTCCTCAAGCCCCTCGAGTCGGACTCCCGTGAACCCGAGTCCGACATCAATCGAACGGGTAGACGACCCCGGTGAGCTCCTCGCTGGCGGTCCACAGGCTGGCGGCGTCGGCGACATCGGCGGCCCGGGCGCTACGGCCCACCAGCTGCGGGTACCCGCGCATCTCCATGAAGCCATTGGGGCCCACGTATGAATCACCGGGCAGACCGGGGGCCGTTGCCGCGAACAAGGTCGGGAGTGCGCCCATGGCGGCGCTCTGGGCAATCAGGGTGTTGACCTTCTCGGTGATCTGGACCTGGAAGGACTTGCCCTTCATGCGCGCGCTCGCCGTCTGGAGGTTGGTGTGGGCGTAGCCGGGGTGGGCAGCCATCGCCTTGACCGACAGGTGAGCGAGATCGAGTCGTCGCTGAAGCTCGCCGGTGAACAACAGGTTGGCCAGTTTGCTCTGGCCGTACGCGCTCCAGGCGCGGTAGGTGCCCTGCCCGTGGAAGGTACCGAGATCGAGGCGGCCCATTCGGTGGGCCCCTGAGGAAACCGAGACCACCCGTGAGCGCGGCTTGGCCACGAGTGCGGGTAGGAGTAGACCGGTGAGCGCGAAGTGGCCGAGGTGGTTCGTGCCGATCTGCATCTCGAAGCCATCGTTCGTGAGGCGGCGGGGGATGGCCATCACGCCGGCGTTGTTGATGAGGAGGTCCAGGCCACCGCCATGGGCGGTAGACCACTGCTCGGCGAATGCTCGGATCGACGCGAGGCTGGCGAGATCGAGCTCATCGACCTCGACGGTGGCCTCGGGGTAGGCGCGGCGTATCTCGGCAGCGGCTTTCTCACCCTTGCTGACATCGCGCACCGCCATCGTCACCTGGGCTCCGCACCCGGCCAACGCCTTCGCAGTCTCGTAGCCGAGGCCTGAGTTTGCGCCGGTCACCAGGGCCAGTCGTCCGGTCAGATTAGGGAGGTCATCAGTTGTCCAAGGCATGTCACCAGTGTCATGCTGAACCTTCCACGGGGCAACCACGAGGTTGCCGGACCCGATTTCGCCATGAGGGGATCCCCCCTGTACGCTTGCCAGGCTTCACGCCCCTTTAGCTCAGTCGGCAGAGCGTCTCCATGGTAAGGAGAAGGTCTACGGTTCGATTCCGTAAAGGGGCTCGGCTGATGAGGAGTCGGTAGGCCTCATCGCACGGCGGGGTAGCTCAGTTGGCAGAGCAAGCGGCTCATAATCGCTGTGTCGCCGGTTCAAATCCGGCCTCCGCTACCACCTTGGAAGCTCCCGCTACCAAGACCAGCACCACCCGAACGCACGTCCAGACGAAAGAGGAAGTCCAATGGCCAAGGCCAGCGACATTCGCCCCAAGATCACCATGGCCTGCGAGGACTGCAAGCACCGTAACTACATCACCAAGAAGAACCGCCGCAACGATCCCGATCGTCTCGAGGCGAAGAAGTTCTGCCCGAACTGCAATAAGCACACGGCTCACAAAGAGACCCGCTAGTCCGAGAGCCTCATGGCACTCAACCAGGAGTTCGTCGGACGCAGTTTTCCGCCCAGCCAGGTCTACCAGGTCGGGCGGGAGAAAATCCGCGAGTTCGCGTCAGCGATCGGCGACTCCAACCCGGTCTTTCACGACCCCGCTGCAGCGGTGGCACTCGGTTATGCCGACATCATCGCGCCGCCCACCTTTGCGATCCTGGTCTCGCTCAGGGCAGTCACAGGCGTCGCCCACGACCCTGATCTCGGCCTCGATTACTCGCGCGTTGTTCATGGTGACCAGCGGTTCGTATACGCCCGCCCCATCTGCGCCGGCGATGAGCTCGTCGTCACGGCCACCATTGAGAGCGCCCGCACCGTTGCCGGCAATGACATGCTGAGTGCTCGCGCCGATGTCGCGACCACCTCGGGTGAACATGTGGTGACCACCTACTCGACCATCGTGGCCCGAGCTGTGGGGGAGGCCGGAGCATGACCCCCGCCTTCGCTGACATCGAGATCGGCTACGAACTGCCTGCCCAGTCTTTCCCGATCACTCGCGCCGATCTCGTGCGCTACTGCGGCGCCTCGGGCGACTTCAACGTCATTCATTGGAACGAGCGCGTGGCTACCTCAGTAGGCCTGCCGAATGTCATTGCCCACGGTATGTACACGATGGCCGAGGCCGTACGAGTCGTCACCGACTGGCTTGGTGATCCGGGGGCGCTGCTCGATTACGGCTGCCGATTTACTCGCCCTGTCGTGGTGCCCGATGACGACAAAGGCGCAACTCTCACTGTCAGCGCGAAGGTCACCGAGAAGCGCGATGACAACACCGTCGTGATCACCATCGCTGCCTCGTGCGATGACTCCACCGTCCTGGGCAAGGCCCAGGCTGTCGTCCGGCTGCCGTAGTGATGTCCACTGCTCCCGCCGAGGTCATCGCCCTCGCCGACGCGCGTGCGCAGGCCCGTGCTGACAAGGATTTCGCACTCTCCGATGAACTGCGCGATGCGATTGCTGCAGCAGGGTGGTTGATCAAGGACTCCGCCGACGGCTATGTGCTCAGTGAGCGACCGCCGTTCGAGGTGGCGGCGACTCTTACGTTGCTCGCGGAACAATCGCCTCGAGTTGATGCGTCGCTATGCACGATCGGTGTCATTGTCGATGGCTGGCCCGACGACCTGCGCACATGTCTTGATGCGCTGCTCGAACACGCCCCCGAAGGCGCTGTCGTGATCGGGCTCGATCTTGGCAACGTCGACGACGCCGGTCTGGTGCTGCACGAATACGCACGCGCGAATGAGTCACGCATCGTCGAACTGCACTGCGCACAGACCCTGCAGCAGGCCGGTTGGTCAGCCGCTGTCACCGCCCTTCTGCAGATCTCCGCTGCGAGGGTGCACATCATCATGGATCTTTCCTCGGTTCTCGAAGGCGATGCGGTCACGCCGCTGGTCTCGGCAGTGGGTGGCGCTGTCGTGGGTGCGGGCTGGAAGGGCACGAATGTCGACGTCGACGATGCTTGGCGCTCGGTGATCGATGCGGGCCCCGGTGAGGTCGATGTACTGCTCGGGTACTTCGCCGCACTCGATCGCGAGGCAGCGTTGGCGACGCCTCCGCATCCGAAGGCGAAGTTCTACCGCAATGCCGATCTCGAATGGTCACTTGCCCTTCGTGCTGCGGGCGGTTCCCTCGTCGTGCCGACTGCCGAGCTCGCGGTGAGGCAGGACCGTCACCGCGGGTATTACGACTCTGATCCGGCGCACCGCGACAAGGAGTCGCGCAAGACCTATGACCGAATCCTGCAGGCCTACCGCGGTCGTGACGAGATCTTGCATCACTGATCACGTAGCGTGCTCCCCATGACTAGTCGTCCGGCGCTCGCTGAGCTGACGACATTTCGCGTGGGCGGGTCAATCGGCTCACTGATCATCGCGACTACCGAACTCGAGTTGATCGAGGCCGTGCGATCTGCTGATTCGGCAGGTGCGCCTGTCCTGCTGATCGGGGGTGGAAGCAATCTGCTGTGCTCCGATGCAGGATTTGCCGGGACAGTGATCGCTATTCGCACCAGGGGCGTTGACGTTGTCGAGACCGGCTCCGTCGTTCAGCTAACCGTCGCCGCCGGTGAGTCGTGGGACGCCCTCGTTGCGCGTGCAGTCGGGCAGGGCTGGTCGGGCATCGAAGCGCTCTCGGGCATTCCCGGGCTCGTTGGCGCCACGCCCGTGCAGAACGTCGGTGCCTATGGCCAAGACATCTCCCAGGTGATCCGCGAAGTGCGCGCCTGGGATCGCAGTACGTCTTCGCTCGTCACCTTGTCGGGGGCGCAGTGCGAGTTCGGTTATCGATCAAGTCGCTTCAAGCGCGAGCCGAATCAGTTCGTGGTGCTCGAGGTCGTGCTCGAGCTTTCGTCGGGCGATCGCGGCTCAGTCGAATACGTGCAGTTGGCACGAGAACTTGAGGTAAGTGTTGGTGACGAACTCCCGTTGTCGCGCATCCGCGAGGCAGTCCTCGCGCTCCGACGCGAGAAGGGGATGGTGCTCGATGACACCGACACTGACACGTGGAGCGCGGGTTCCTTCTTCACTAATCCGATCATCGACGCGGTGACCGCCACCACCGTGCCGGGTGAATGCCCGCGCTATCCGAGTGAGGCCGGCGTGAAGTTGAGCGCCGCATGGCTTATCGAAAATGCCGGTATCGAGCGAGGCTTTCGCGTGAACGCAGACTCGCGCGCCCGCGTATCCACCAAGCACACCCTTGCTCTGAGCAATGCCGGTGGCGCCTCGGCAGCAGACATACGAGAACTCGCCGACGTCATACGCCAACGAGTTCTCGAGGTGTTCGGGATCGAACTCGTGCCCGAGCCGCAGTTAGCTGGCTTCTGACAGCAGCTTGTGCATGCGAGTGACGCCTTCGGTGATGTCGGCGTCACTGAGGGCATACGACAGGCGCAGGTAGCCGGGAGTGCCGAAGGCTTCACCCGGAACGACTGCGACCTCGGCTTCGTCGAGAATGATGTTCGCGAGCTCGGCGGACGACCCGATGGTCTTGCCGCGCAGCGTCTTTCCGATCAGGGCCTTCACTGACGGGTACACATAGAACGCGCCCTCAGGTGACGGGCACTCGACGCCGTCGATCTCGTTGAGCATCGCGACGATCAGCTGGCGGCGACGGTCGAACGCAACCTTCATCTCGTCAACTGCTGCGAGATCACCGGAGACTGCTGCGATCGCAGCTGCCTGTGCGACGTTCGAGACATTCGAGGTTGCGTGGGATTGCAGGTTGGTGGCGGCCTTGATGACATCGGCCGGGCCGATGAGCCATCCGACGCGCCAGCCGGTCATTGCATAGGTCTTCGCGACGCCGTTGACGATGACGCAGGTATCGGCGAGACCGGGCACGAGTACCGGCATCGAGCTGAACTCGGCATCTCCGTAGACGAGGTGCTCGTAGATCTCGTCAGTAACGACCCAGATGCCGTGAGCGAGGGCCCATTCGCCGATGGCCTTGACCTCGGCAGGGGAATAGACGGCGCCTGTCGGGTTCGAGGGAGAGACGAAGACGACCAGCTTGGTGCGGGGGGTACGCGCTGCCTCGAGCTGGGCAACGGTGGCGCGGTAGCCGCTGGTCTCGTCGGTCATGACCTCAACCGGCACGCCGCCGGCGAGACGGATTGCCTCGGGGTAGGTGGTCCAGTACGGCGCGGGCAAGATCGCCTCGTCTCCTGGATCGAGCAAGGTGGCGAAGGCGTTGTAGAGCGCTTGCTTACCGCCGTTGGTGACCATCACCTGAGCCGCGGTGACGGCGTAGCCGCTGTCGCGCAGGGTCTTGGCGACGATGGCTTCCTTGAGCTCGGGGAGTCCGCCGGCCGGTGTGTAACGGTGCATCGAGGGCACCCGACACGCCGCCACGGCCGCCTCGACGATGTAGTCGGGGGTCGGGAAGTCGGGCTCACCGGCTCCGAAGCCGATGACGGGGCGTCCGGCGGCCTTGAGTGCCTTGGCCTTGGCGTCGACGGCGAGGGTGGCCGATTCAGTGATGGAGGAGATCCGGTCGGAGATGCGTGAAGTCATGGGCCCATTGTTCCAGGCTCGTTCGGGGGCGCTGATCGGGCATCCGTAGGGGTGCCGATCCGGGCTAGAGAGAGCCCGAAATGCCCGATTGGACCGTCCTTCGGCGGGGGCCGTAGACTCACTCCTCCGTAAGGAAGCTTGGCGGCAGCCTGCCCAAAGGCAGTCGACTTCTCCTCACAAAGGGTCGTAGCTCAACTGGTAGAGCACCGGTCTCCAAAACCGGGGGTTGGGGGTTCAAGTCCCTCCGGCCCTGCGCAGCGGTCATACGACCGGGCAGCAGGTTGCACCACCAGCACTACTCAAGAACACGAAGAGAAGGCAGTCATGACAGACACCGACACGTCAGAGCGCTCGAGCTCCGACGCGCGTCGTTCGCGCGGGAACATTTTTTCGCGCCTCGCGCTGTTCATCCGCCAGGTCGTCGTCGAGCTGCGCAAGGTCATCTGGCCGACTCGCAAGGAGTTGATCGCCTACACGACGATCGTCATCGTGTTCGTGGCCGTCGTCGCGGCGATCATCGCCGGTTTCGATTACATCTTCACTAAGGGAGTCCTGCTCATCTTCGGATGATCACGCTCACTTCCCCCACCCTGTTCGTCTATTAAGGAGAATGACCGCCGTGTCCGATCTGGACCAAGAGTTCGCCGCTGATGACTTCGAGGCAGAGGTTGCCGCAGTGCTGTCCGCCGCGGATGAGATCGCCGAGACGGCGGCCGCGGATGTCGTGACTACTGCCGCACTCGATGCAGAGATCGATGCCGAACTGATCGTCGATGCCGCTGTGATCGAGATCGAGGCAGAGATCGCCGCCGAGGTCGCTGTCGAGATCGAAGAAGAGGAGGAAGATCCCGTCGCCGCATTCAAGGAGCAGATGCGCATCTCTCCCGGTGATTGGTACGTCATCCACTCCTACGCTGGCTACGAGAACAAGGTCAAGGGCAACCTCGAGAGCCGCCTGGTCAGCCTGAACGTCGAGGACTACATCTTCCAGATCGAGGTGCCGATGGAAGAGGTGACCGAGATCAAGAGCGGCGTGCGCAAGCTCGTTCGTCGCAACAAGTTTCCCGGCTACGTCCTTGTTCGCATGGAACTCACCGATGAGTCATGGGGCGTCGTGCGCCACACCCCCGGTGTCACCGGCTTCGTCGGTCACGGCCACCAGCCCGCACCGCTGACCCTCGATGAGGTCGTCGCGATCCTCGCACCCGTCCCCGAGAAGAAGGCAGGCGCACCCGGTGCGCCTGCAGGCTCGGGCGGCTTGTCCTCGAGTGCACCGGCTATCGAGATCGACTTCTCGATCGGTGACTCGGTCACGGTGGTCGACGGACCCTTCGCCACCTTGCATGCCTCGATCTCAGAGATCAACATCGAGGCGCAGAAGGTCACCGGCCTGGTCGAGATCTTCGGCCGCGAGACCCCGGTCGAGCTCGCCTTCAGCCAGATCCAGAAGAACACCTGATCTTCTGCGGGGTAACCCGCAGATTGCATGACCCCGCCGAGCACGATCCGGCGGTTAGCTTGTCCCTCGCGGGGAACTCGCGAGGTAATCACACAGGTAAGGACCCGAATCACCATGGCACCCAAGAAGAAGAAGGTTGCCGGCCTGATCAAGCTCCAAATTCAGGCAGGCGCCGCGAACCCCGCGCCGCCCGTTGGCCCTGCACTTGGCCAGCACGGCGTGAACATCATGGAATTCTGCAAGGCCTACAACGCGGCCACGGAATCCCAGCGCGGCAACATCATCCCCGTCGAGATCACGGTCTATGAAGACCGCACGTTCGACTTCGTTCTGAAGACCCCGCCGGCATCCCGCCTCATTCTCAAGGCCGCTGGCCTGGAGAAGGGCTCGGGCGAGCCGCACAAGGTCAAGGCCGGATCCATCACGCAGGATCAGGTCCGCGAGATCGCCACCACCAAGATGCCCGATCTCAATGCCAATGACATTGATGCCGCGATGAAGATCATCGAGGGCACCGCTCGTCAGATGGGCATCACCGTTTCCTAACGGAAACTCCAAAATCCGATTCACGTGGGAGAGCCTGCGCGGCTCACTAACCACACACTGCGAAGGAGCAGAATATGAAGCGCAGCAAGGCATACCGCGCCGCCGCTGAGATGATCAACCCCGATGAGCTGTACTCACCGCTCTCGGCCGTTCGTCTCGTCAAGGCCGGCGTCGCAAGCAAGTTCGATCCGACCGTTGAGGTCTCCATGCGTTTGGGCATTGATCCCCGCAAGGCTGACCAGATGGTGCGTGGCACCGTCAACCTTCCGCACGGCACCGGCAAGACCGCCCGGGTCCTGGTCTTCGCCAACGGCGAGAAGGCTGATGAAGCACGCGCAGCAGGGGCCGACTTTGTCGGTTCCGACGATCTCATCGAGAAGGTGCGCGGAGGCTGGACTGATTTCGACGCCGCCGTCTGCACGCCCGATCTCATGGGCAAGGTCGGAACCCTGGGCAAGGTGCTCGGTCCCCGTGGCCTGATGCCGAACCCGAAGACCGGCACCGTCACCATGGATGTCGCGAAGGCAGTCGATGACATCAAGGGCGGCAAGATCGAGTTCCGTGCCGACAAGCACTCCAACCTGCAGTTCCCGATTGGCAAGGCCTCGTTCACCGAGACCCAGCTCGTCGAGAATTACGCGGCTGCCCTCGATGAGGTCCTGCGCCTGAAGCCGTCCGCAGCCAAGGGTCGCTACATCAAGAAGGCAACCTTCTCCTCGACCATGGGTCCGGGCGTGCAGGTTGACTCCAACCGCGTTAAGAACCTCACCGTTGAGGACGACATCTAGTCGTCACGCACGTATCGAGGAGGGGCAGCCGATGGCTGCCCCTCCTTCGTTTTGTCCCGAAATGATTGACCGACCCCTGTGCTCGCGACAGACTGAAGGACCGCCAAAAGGGCAGGGTGGATTTTCGGGTGAGGGACGGAGTCGCATGAGTGGGGTGCCGGGAGATTCGGCGATCTCACTTCGTGACATCTCCATTCGACTCTCCGGGCTGCAGATTCTCGACTCGGTGAGCATCGACGTGCCCAAGGGTGCTGTCACAGGTCTTATTGGCCCGAACGGCGCCGGCAAGACCACAGTGTTCAATGTGCTCTCGGGTTTCCTCTCCGCCGACTCCG
This sequence comes from Candidatus Nanopelagicales bacterium, assembly GCA_044374195.1. Classification (GTDB taxonomy): domain Bacteria; phylum Actinomycetota; class Actinomycetes; order S36-B12; family S36-B12; genus CAIKZY01. The sequence goes on along the minus strand of JBILOY010000002.1, from coordinate 102,682 downwards.
GCACCGTGACCATCAACGGTGCCCTGCAGCGCCGCATTCGTCCTCAGCGGCTCACCAAGCTCGGCGTTTCGCGAACCTTGCAGGGTGTCGGGCTGTTCGCATCGCTGTCCGCGCTCGACAACGTCATGCTCGGCGGTTCGTCCTCGATTCGCACTGGCATCATCGCCGATGGGCTCGCGATGCCGTGGGCAGATTCGCGCACTTCACGGCTTCGCGAACGAGCACTTGCAGTGATGGACGAACTCGGCGTTGCCGATGCCCGCGATCGACTTCCCGCTGAGCTTCCGTATCCGGTTCAGAAGAGAGTGGCGCTTGCTCGTGCGCTGGTGAGTGACCCCTCAATTGTTCTCCTCGACGAGCCCGCCGGCGGCGTCAGCGTCGGAGACATCGCCGAGCTCGGTGCACTCATCCGCAGCTGGACACCGCAGCGCACTGTGCTGCTCGTCGAGCACCACATGGATCTCGTCATGAACGTCTGCGACCTGATCTGGGTACTCGATGCCGGCAAGGTCATCGCCTCCGGCACGCCCGCGGAGATCCGCAACAACCCCGCGGTTCTCGAGGCATACCTCGGACACGAGGAGGCCGTCTGATGCTTGAGGTTAAGCAACTGAGCGTGAGCTTCGGCGCAGTTCAGGCACTCGACAGCGTGAGCCTCGTCGTGCCGCGTGGCGAGGTCACCGCGGTGATCGGCGCCAATGGCGCAGGCAAGTCCACCTTGATGCGCACTCTCGCGGGATTGGTGAAGCCACAGTCCGGCTCGGCAGAACTCGATGGTGTTCGGGTCACCGGCCGCGCGCCCGAGGACATCGTGCGCTCCGGCATGGCGTTGATTCCTGAAGGGCGTTCGACGATCCCCGAACTCACTGTCGAGGAGAACCTGCATCTGGGCGGACTCTGGCGTCCGAGCGCGGAGCGCAAGGCAACCTCGGCCGAGATCTATGACATGTTTCCCGTGCTGGCCGAGCGTCGGCGCATGCGTTCCGACACCCTCAGTGGCGGTGAGCGTCAGCAACTGGCGATCGGTCGCGCACTGATGTGCGATCCCACCTGCCTACTTCTTGATGAGCCGTCACTCGGCCTCGCACCGCTGATCGTTACGCAGATCCTGCAATTGGTGAATCAGTTGGCGCGCGAGAAGAACCTCGCAGTTCTGCTGGTGGAGCAGAACGCAGTGACAGCGCTTCGCGTGGCCACGACCGGCATCATCATGAACCTCGGCACGGTAGTTCGGGTTGGCACAGCGGAAGAGATCGCGGCCGATGACGAACTACGCAATGCGTACCTCGGGTCGTAGGCGCTGACATGACGACATTCATCGACTACCTCCTTGGTGGCTTCTCTAGCGGTGCGGTCATCGCGCTGTTCGCCCTCGCCCTTGTTCTTGTCTGGCGCTCGACTCGAATCGTGAACTTCGCTCAGGTCGGCCAGGCGATGTTCACGACATTCATCGCATTGGCTGTGCAGCAGGCGACCGGCTCGTGGTTCCTCGCATTGCTAGCCGGCCTGATAGGCGGAGGCATCCTCGGCTTGATCGTCTACGCGCTCGTACTTCGGCCGGTGCAGCGTCTTGATACGTCGGGGTCGATCATTGCGACCTTCGGTGTACTGATCTCCTTGCAGGCGCTCGCATCCATGATCTGGGGCGGTGAGCCGCGGTCCTTCCCGCCACCGGTCGCGAACAACGGCCTTGAGATCGCCGGGCGCATCTGGCCGATCTCCTGGTACGACGTGCTCGTCTACGCAGTTACGGCAGTGCTAGTCGTTGCACTCACGCTGCTGTTTACTCGCACATCACTCGGACTTTCCATGCGTGCCTCGGCCTTCAATCCCGAGGTCGCAAAGTTGTCGGGTATCCGTGTCAATCGCATGCTGGCATTCGGCTGGGCACTGGCAGGTGTCGTGGGAGCAGTGGCCGGCGTGCTTGTTGCACCTACGGCAAGCCTGTCGCCGAACAGCTTCGACATCCTGCTGATCTTCGCCTTCACCGCTGCAGTGGTCGGCGGACTCGACAGTCTTATCGGTGCCGTGGCATTCGGCATTGGCACAGGCTTGGTGCTTGCTCTCGTCACGGGTTATGGAGAGGCCGGCGATGCACCGATCATCGTGCTGATCCTGCTGGCCATCACCTTGGTCGTGCGCCCTGGCGGCGTTTTCGGTCGCGGTAAGTCGAGGGCGGTGTAGTGATGCCTACTTGGCTGCGAAATTCCCGCCTGCTCGTTCACGCCCCGCTGTTCATCGTGATCTGGTTCGTCCTGTCACGTCTGAACTTCATGGTCGAACCGCTAGTGAGCTACTACCTCGCACTCGCGGCGATGTACGCCACGGCAATGTTCGGAATGGTGATCCTGGTCGGCCTCTCTGGCCAGGTGTCGCTCGGCAACGGTGCATTGATGGCCGTGGGCGGTTACGTCTTCGCTGTGACCAGTCTCAACTGGCAGACGGTTCCGATCCTTGGCATGCAGTGGAATGCCGTGTACTCGGTGATCTTCGCCGGTCTCGGGGGAGTGATCGCCGGCTTGATCATCGGTCTGCTTGCCGCACGATTGCGAGGCCCGTATCTCGCTGGCCTCACGCTTGGCATCGCCGTCGGCCTGCCGTCCATTGCCGCACGATTCCCCGGCCTGCTCGGCGGAAGCCAGGGCCTGATGATCACGGTTCCATATCCCGAGGGTGGCTACGCGGCTGAGAGCGCAGCTGAGGTCGATGCGGCCGCTGAGAGTGATGCTGCGGCCCTGGAAGCGGCGCTCTCGGGCGGAACCTCGTCACCCTCGGATGCCGCCGGCTCCGAGGACATGCTCACGGTCGACGACGTCACCGGTGCGGGCGCAGCGGAAGACATGCTCACTGGCGATGATGTGACGGGTTCTGCTTCATCGGAAGACATGCTCACCGTTGATGACGTCACCGGAACAACCGCGCCCGACGACATGCTGACTGTTGATGACGTCACGGGCGCAGGGTCAACTGCCACCGGTGAGACCGCCCCGCTTCCGTCTCCTTCCGCGATCTCCTCGACTCCCTCGGGCACTGTCACCGATGTCGGTTTCGTGCTCGAGCAGTGGCAGGCCTCGGTGTCGATCGCCGTGGCCTGCATCGCCGGCTTCATCGCGCTGAACCTGGTGCGCGGACGGCAAGGCCGCGTCTGGAAGGCCGTCCGTGATGATCCGATCGCCGCGGCACTCTCGGGCATCTCGCCAGCGGCCTCGAAGGTTTCAGCCTTCGTGGTCAGCAGTTTGTTCGCAGCGCTGGCTGGTGCCGTCTTCGCCCAGATCCTGACCTACGTGGGCCCTGGCGCCTATGGCGTTGCCCTGTCACTCTCCCTGCTCGTGGGCGTAGTGCTGGGCGGCCGAGGCTCACTCCTCGGCGCGGTGATCGGCGCCGTGCTGCTCGTGGGCCTGCCTGCGGCGGTATCGAATCTGGCAGGTGAGCGGGGCTGGAGTGAGCAGGTCACCAATAGCCTGCCCAGCCTGGCCTACGGACTCCTCCTCGTGTTGGTCGTGCTTATTGCCCCTGGCGGGGTCATGGGATTGCTTGGCGCCGGCTGGCGCAAAGTTGCTACTCGTCGGTAGCAAAGTGGTGACAGAAGGCCCTGTGAACAGTTAGCCTTCACGAATCTGAGTCGTACGCCAGGGGTCATCTGGGCAAATCCCGGATGAATGTGGCGTGCGGCTCCCAAGCCAAGGAGTGCACGTGAAGAAGTCAATGATCGTCAAGGGGCTGGCCGCAACCGCAGCCGTCGCTGTGGGAGCCGTGGGCCTCGCAGTTCCCTCGCAGGCCGCCGATCCCGGTGTCTCGAAGACCCAGATCGTTATCGGCTCGACCTCGCCGCAGACCGGTCCGGCGTCGGCGGGTTACCTGTACATCCCGCAGGCTGCCCAGGCGTACTTCGACTACGTGAACAAGAACGGCGGCATCAATGGCCGCAAGATCAAGTTCGTCGCCAAGGACGACATGTACAACCCGGCGACCACGCAGGCGCAGACCAGCGCACTGTTGCTGAGCGACAAGATCTTCGCGATGTATGGCGCCTTCGGCACCGATCAGCACTCCACTGTGATTGACACCCTGAACACGCGCAACGTTCCGGACGTCTTCATCAATACCGGCGCCTCGCAGTTCGGCAACGCGAAGAAGTACCCGACCACGATTCCGTACCTGCCGTCCTACGCCGTTGAGGCCAAGGCAATGGCGTACTACATCCAGAACACCTCCTCGCTGAGCGGTCTCAAGCGCTGCTTCATGTACCAGGACGGCGACTTCGGCATTGACGCCTCGAATGGCTTCAAGGCTGCCGGAATGGACTTCACGACGACCACCTCGTTCGCTGCTGCGAACATCGCTGCGGGCTTCGCCTCGCAGGTCGTGAAGATGAAGACGGCCGGCTGCCAGCTGGTCACCTTCTTCGGCATCACCCAGGCCACCGCAGCACTCCTGGCCACGTCGGCCAAGGTGGGCTTCGCGCCGACCTGGATGGTTACCTCGGTTGGTTCCGAGCCCACGATCATCAAGGGCATCCTCGGTGCTGCGGCCCCGGCCCTGATGAACAAGATGTACACCCCCAGTTTCCTGACTCCGATCACCGATCTCGGTAACCCGTACGTAGCTCAGATGAAGACCCTCGTCGAGGCCAGTGGTCTCCCGTGGAACTTCTACACGTACTACGGCGTGAACACCGCATACGTGCTCTCACAGGCGATCAAGGCCGCTGGCCCCGATCTCACCCGCAAGGGCCTGCTGAACGCCCTGCAGACCAAGGCATCGAGCTTCCGCTCGGCGGCCGCGGTTCCGCTGGTCGTCACGAAGACCTCTCACCAGGGCCTCACCGGTTACTGGATGGGTCAGTACGACTCGGCCGGAACCCTCGGTCGCCTCACCGACTACGTGATGCTGGCTACCAGTGCACCGACCGGTGGCGCCAAGAAGGCCGTGTACAAGCAGGTTGGCCCGACTAAGAAGTTGCTCCCGTAAGGGAAAGCTCGTAGTTGCTCCCTTAAGGGAAAACTTCAGGGGAGGGGGTGGCTTCGGCCACCCCCTCTTCGCTTGCCCGGGGACGGATTTGCCGCCGTGCCCATCGGCCCCCTAATCTGATCCCACCAAAGACCGCTGGTCGCCCTTTCGAAAGAAAGGGTCGAAGGCTCCGCTCAGGCGGACGGCCCGCGTAGGTGAACTGGAAAGACCGCGAAAGCGGTGTTGCCCCGTGCGCCTGCGCCGGGGCGTTTTGCTTGTCGGGGCATATGAAAGGAGCCCCATGGCACGGCCTGACAAGGCGAATACTGTCGCCGAGCTCGCCGACCACTTCCGCACGTCAAGTGCGGCAGTGCTCACTGAGTACCGCGGACTGAGCGTCGCGCAGCTAAAGACGCTGCGTCGTAACCTCGGCACCACGGTCACCTACGCGGTCGTCAAGAACACCTTGACCAAGATCGCAGCGAAGGAAGCCGGCGTTGCCGGTCTCGACGACCTGCTTGCCGGTCCCAGCGCTATCGCCTTCGTTAAGGGCGATGCCGTTGATGCCGCAAAGGCAATTCGTAACTTCGCAAAGGAGAATCCCGCCCTGGTCATCAAGGGCGGCATCATGGACGGTGCGCCGCTGAGTGCATCCGACATCAACAAGCTTGCCGACCTTGAGTCGCGCGAGGTTCTCCTGTCCAAGCTCGCCGGAGCCATGAAGGCAAAGCAGTCGCAGGCAGCAGCCCTGTTCGCGGCACCGCTTGCCAAGACAGCCCGCGCACTTGGCGCCCTGCAGACCAAGCTCGAGGCGAACCCGGGCGCAGCAGCTGCTGCACCCGCCGCCCCGGTCGAGGCCGCACCCGCCGAAGCAGTTGCCGACGAGGCAGTTGTCGAAGCAGCCGAGGTTGTTGCCGATGAGGCAGCAGCCGTAGAAACCACCGAGGCAGTTGCAGAAGCAGCCGCTGAGGAAACCACCGAGGGCTAGAGCCCAACACCATCCGGCCGCCCTCGGGTTTTTGGCCGGCTTTACCGAAAGGACGCCATCATGGCGAAGCTCAGCACCACAGATCTGCTTGACGCATTCAAGGAAATGTCCCTCATCGAGCTCTCTGAGTTCGTGAAGATGTTCGAAGAGACCTTCGACGTCACCGCAGCCGCACCGGTTGCCATGGCAGTTGCAGCAGCACCGGCAGGCGGCGGCGACGCTGGCGCAGCCGGCGGCGACCAGGATGAGTTCGACGTCATCCTCGAGTCGGGCGGCGACAACAAGATTCCGGTCATCAAGGAGGTGCGCGCACTCACCAGCCTCGGTCTCAAGGAGGCCAAGGATCTCGTGGAGGCAGCACCCACCGCTGTTCTGGAGAAGGTCAACAAGGAGGCCGCCGAGAAGGCAAAGGCACAGCTCGAAGCAGCTGGCGCCAAGGTCACCGTTAAGTAGTTTTCTCGCAGCTTCGGCTGCCCGCGAAGGGCGTCCCCAGCGGGGGCGCCCTTTTGCGCGCCCGAATTGGGGCATTCGGACTGGATTAGGTCTCACTTTGGTCACAGCGCGGTGCTTTGTGCTTGACTCCCAAGGCTTTTCGGGTAACCATCCTCCTGCGCAGTTGGTTTTTCCCCCGCGTGCACGACCCGAAGTTCGAGGATTCACCCGCAGGTCGCTGGTTTCACTGTCGGAGCCATCGCAAAAGGTGCAATCGAGGAATTTCGGACAATCGGGGCCGGGGTCGACAGCGGCTTGCCTTCTCAGGTATGCTGCCGCTTTGCGCTGCCCTTTCTAACTCCTCTCACCCGGTACGTCATTTGACATATCGGGTTAACGGTCATGAGAGAGCGGCGCGGCCCAGCCAAAAGCGCCTCGGAAGGACCATCTTGACCGCCTCGCGTTCAACGGACGTCACGCCCCTTTCCCCCGGACTCCACCGGGCATCCTTCGCCAAGATCCGCGAGCCCCTGGCCGCACCGGATCTCCTGGCTCTGCAGACCGCCAGTTTCGACTGGCTGCTCGGCAATGACCTCTGGAAGGCCCGTGTGTCCGCGGCGCTCGCCAGTGGCACCACTGAGATCCCGCAGGTCTCTGGCCTGACCGAGATCTTCGAGGAGATCAGCCCGATCGAGGACTTCGCCGGTGCGATGAGCCTCTCGTTCCGCGATCACCGCTTCGAGCCGCCGAAGTACACGATCGAGCAGTGCAAGGACAAGGACTTCACTTACTCCGCACCGCTGTTCGTCACGGCTGAGTTCATGAACAACGAGACTGGCGAGATCAAGAGCCAGACCGTGTTCATGGGCGACTTCCCGCTCATGACCGACAAGGGCACCTTCGTTATCAACGGCACCGAGCGCGTGGTTGTCTCGCAGCTCGTGCGTTCGCCCGGCGCGTACTTTGAGCGTTCGGTCGATAAGGCCAGCGACAAGGACGTCTTCATCGCCAAGATCATCCCGAGCCGTGGCGCATGGCTCGAGTTCGAGATTGACAAGAAGGATCTCGTTGCCGTCCGCGTTGACCGCAAGCGCAAGCAGCCCGTCACCGTTCTTCTCAAGGCCCTTGGCTGGAGCCACGAGCAGATCGTCGAGCGCTTCGGCAAGTACGAGACCTTCATGGCGACCCTCGAGAAGGATCACATCGCCACCCAGGAAGACGCACTGCTCGACATCTACCGCAAGTTGCGTCCGGGAGAACCCCCCACGGTTGAGAACGCACGCAACCTGCTCGACAACTTCTACTTCAATCCGAAGCGTTACGACCTCGCGAAGGTCGGTCGTTACAAGATCAACAAGAAGCTGGGCATCGACGCACCGCTTAACCAGAGCGTGCTCACCGTTGATGACATCGCCGCTGCGATCGAGTACATCGTCTGCCTGCATGCCGGCATCGTCAGCATGGAGTCCGAGCGTGGCGAGATCCGCGTTGAGACCGATGACATCGACCACTTCGGCAACCGTCGTCTTCGTACCGTCGGTGAGCTGATCCAAAATCAGATCCGCACCGGTTTGTCCCGCATGGAGCGCGTCGTTCGCGAGCGCATGACCACGCAGGACGTCGAGGCCATCACGCCGCAGACCCTGATCAACATCCGCCCGGTCGTCGCCTCCATCAAGGAGTTCTTCGGCACGTCGCAGCTGTCGCAGTTCATGGATCAGACCAACCCGCTCGCGGGCCTGACCCACAAGCGTCGTCTGTCGGCACTGGGCCCAGGCGGTCTGTCGCGTGAGCGCGCAGGCTTCGAGGTCCGCGACGTTCACCCCTCGCACTACGGCCGCATGTGCCCGATCGAGACCCCAGAAGGCCCGAACATCGGCCTGATCGGCTCGCTCGCCACCTACGCGCGCATCAATGCGTTCGGTTTCGTCGAGACCCCCTACCGCAAGGTCGTCAACGGCAAGGTCACCGATCAGATCGATTACCTGACTGCCGATGAGGAAGACACCCACGTCGTGGCGCAGGCGAACACGAACATCGACGGCACGGGCATCATGCTCGACGATCGCGTGCTCGTTCGTCGCAAGGGCGGAGAGGTCGACTACATCCTGCCCAAGGATGTCGACTACATGGATGTTTCACCGCGTCAGCTGTGGTCAGTCGCTACCTCGATGATTCCGTTCCTCGAGCACGACGACGCCAACCGCGCACTGATGGGCTCCAACATGCAGCGCCAGGCAGTTCCGCTGCTGCGCGCCGAGGCACCGCTCGTCGGTACCGGCATGGAGTTCCGTGCGGCATACGACGCCGGCGACATCATCACCGCGAAGACTGCTGGTGTTGTCTCCGAGGTTGCGGCCGACGTGATCACCATCGCGACCGATGGCGGCGAGTACGAGACCTACCGCGTCGAGAAGTTCCATCGCTCCAACCAGGGCACCTGCTTCAACCAGCGCCCGGTTGTCAGCGAAGGGGAGCGCGTTGAGAAGGGTCAGGTCCTCGCGGACGGCCCCTCGACCGATCTCGGCGAGATGGCACTTGGCAAGAACCTGCTCGTGGCGTTCATGTCATGGGAAGGTCACAACTACGAGGACGCCATCATCCTCAACCAGCGTCTGGTGCAAGACGACGTCCTCTCCTCGATTCACATCGAGGAGCATGAGGTTGATGCGCGCGACACCAAGCTCGGCCCCGAGGAAATCACCCGCGACATCCCGAACGTCTCCGAGGAGGTGCTCGCCGATCTCGACGATCGCGGCATCATCCGCATCGGTGCCGACGTGGTGCCCGGCGACATCCTGGTCGGCAAGGTCACGCCCAAGGGCGAGACCGAGCTCACCCCGGAGGAGCGCCTGCTCCGTGCGATCTTCGGCGAGAAGGCGCGCGAAGTGCGCGACACCTCGCTCAAGGTTCCTCACGGCGAGTCGGGCAAGATCATCGGCGTTCGCGTGTTCGATCGCGAAGAGGGCGATGAGCTTCCCCCGGGAGTCAACCGACTGGTTCGTGTCTACATCGCGCAAAAGCGCAAGATCAAGGAAGGCGACAAGCTCGCCGGCCGTCACGGCAACAAGGGTGTTATCTCCAAGATCATGCCCGCCGAAGATATGCCGTTCCTTGAAGACGGAACTCCTGTTGATGTCGTCCTGAACCCGCTTGGTGTTCCGGGTCGCATGAACGTCGGCCAGATCCTCGAGACCCACCTGGGCTGGGCAGCTGCTGCAGGCTGGAAGGTCGATCCGACCGACCCGCGTGCTCGCAACCTTCCTGACCAGGTTAAGGAAGCCCCGCGTTTCACCAAGGTCGCGACCCCGGTGTTCGACGGCGCTCGCGAAGAGGAGCTCGCACTCGTTCTCGAGTCGACCCTCCCGACTGACGATGGATTCACCCTCGTCGGTGGCGATGGCAAGGCACAGTTGTTCGACGGTCGTAGCGGCGAGCCCTACCCGGGTCGCATCTCGGTCGGCTACATCTACATCCTGAAGCTGCTCCACTTGGTCGACGACAAGATTCACGCTCGCTCGACCGGTCCGTACTCGATGATCACGCAGCAGCCTCTGGGCGGTAAGGCCCAGTTCGGCGGACAGCGTTTCGGCGAGATGGAGGTGTGGGCACTCGAGGCATATGGCGCGGCCTACGCCCTTCAGGAACTGCTCACCATTAAGTCCGATGACGTCCTTGGTCGCGTGAAGGTTTACGAGGCCATCGTCAAGGGCGAGAACATTCCCGAGCCGGGCATCCCTGAGTCGTTCAAGGTGCTCGTCAAGGAAATGCAGTCGTTGTGCCTGAATGTCGAGGTGCTGTCCAGCGACGGCCAGATGATCGAAATGCGCGATACGGATGACGATGTCTTCCGCGCAGCCGAAGAACTCGGCATCGATCTTTCTCGCCGTGAGCCGAGCAGCGTCGACGAGCTCTAGCACGAGCTCATCCCCATCTGAACTGACCGCTTCAAACGAAGGACAAGAATCGTGCTGGACGTGAACTTCTTTGATGAGCTCCGCATTGGCCTTGCCACTGCCGAGGACATCCGCACCTGGTCATACGGCGAGGTCAAGAAGCCTGAGACCATCAACTACCGCACCCTCAAGCCCGAGAAGGACGGACTCTTCTGCGAGAAGATCTTCGGCCCGACTCGCGACTGGGAGTGCTACTGCGGCAAGTACAAGCGTGTGCGCTTCAAGGGCATCATCTGCGAGCGCTGCGGCGTTGAGGTCACTCGCGCCAAGGTGCGTCGTGAGCGCATGGGCCACATTGAGCTCGCCGCTCCGGTCACGCACATCTGGTACTTCAAGGGTGTTCCGAGCCGCCTGGGCTACCTGCTTGATCTCGCACCGAAGGACCTCGAGAAGGTCATCTACTTCGCCGCGTACATGATCACGTGGGTCGACGTCGAGGGTCGCCATGAGGCGCTCCCGTCGCTCGAGAACCAGCTCGGTGTCGAGAAGAAGCAGATCGCCAATCGTCGCGATGCTGACATCGACGCACGTGCCAAGAAGCTCGAGGCCGACCTGGCCGAGCTTGAGGCCGAGGGTGCCAAGAGCGAGATCCGTCGCAAGGTCCGCGAGTCGGGCGAGCGCGAGATGGCAGCACTGCGCCGTCGCGCCGATGCCGACATCGAGCGCCTTGACCGCATCTTCGATCGCTTCCGCACTCTTAAGGTCCAAGACCTCGAGGGTGACGAGATGCTGTTCCGCGAGATGCGCGATCGCTATGGCCGCTGGTTCGACGGCGCCATGGGCGCAGCCGCAATCCAAAAGCGACTGGAGACCTTCGACCTCGCAGCCGAAGCCGAGATCCTCAAGGAGATCATCGCCACGGGCAAGGGCCAAAAGAAGACCCGTTCGCTCAAGCGCCTCAAGGTTGTCGCCGCGTTCATGAACACCACCAACTCGCCGACCGGCATGGTGCTCGACGCTGTTCCGGTTATCCCGCCGGATCTGCGCCCGATGGTTCAGCTCGATGGTGGCCGCTTCGCGACCTCTGACCTGAACGATCTCTACCGCCGCGTGATCAACCGCAATAACCGCCTCAAGCGCCTGCTTGATCTCGGTGCGCCGGAGATCATCGTCAACAACGAGAAGCGCATGCTCCAGGAGGCCGTCGACGCACTGTTCGACAACGGTCGTCGTGGTCGTCCGGTCACGGGCCCAGGCAACCGTGCACTCAAGTCGCTGTCCGACATGCTCAAGGGCAAGCAGGGTCGTTTCCGCCAGAACCTGCTCGGCAAGCGCGTTGACTACTCGGGCCGTTCGGTCATCGTCGTCGGCCCGCAGCTGAAGCTGCACCAGTGCGGTCTGCCCAAGCAGATGGCTCTCGAGCTGTTCAAGCCGTTCGTGATGAAGCGCTTGGTAGACCTCAACCATGCTCAAAACATCAAGAGCGCCAAGCGCATGGTCGAGCGTTCGCGCCCGGTCGTCTGGGACGTCCTCGAAGAGGTCATCTCCGAGCATCCCGTGCTGCTGAACCGCGCACCCACGCTGCACCGCCTCGGCATCCAGGCTTTTGAGCCTCAGCTGATCGAGGGCAAGGCCATCCAGATTCACCCGCTCGTCTGCACCGCGTTCAACGCGGACTTCGACGGTGACCAGATGGCTGTGCACGTGCCGCTGTCCGCAGAGGCGCAGGCCGAGGCCCGCATCCTGATGCTCTCCAGCAACAACATCTTGTCCCCGGCACATGGTCGCCCGATCACGACGCCGACCCAGGACATGGTGCTGGGCATCTACTTCCTCACCTCGCATGCCGAGGGCGCAATCGGCGAAGGCCGTGCGTTCTCGTCCATCGCCGAGGCACTGATGGCATTCGACGCTCACAGCCTCTCGCTGCAGGCCGAGATCACCATTCGCCTCACCGACGGCATCCCGCCGGAGGGCTTCATCGCAGCCGAGGGTTGGGTCCCGGGCGAGCCGTTCATGCTGAAGACGACCCTGGGTCGCGCACTCTTCAACGAGGCACTCCCGGCCGACTACCCCTTCGTGAACAAGCAGGTCGACAAGAAGGTTCTCGGTCAGACCGTGAACCAGCTCGCCGAGCTGTACGCGAAGGTCGACGTCGCCAATACCCTCGATCATCTGAAGGCACTTGGCTTCCACTGGGCAACCCGCTCGGGTGTCACCATCTCCATCTCCGATGTTGTCACTCCGCCCCGCAAGGCAGAGCTGCTCGGTGTCTCGGAGGAGAAGGCCGACAAGGTGCAAAAGCAGTATGAGCTCGGTCTGATCACCGACTCGGAGCGTCGCCAGGAGCTCATCGAGATCTGGACCCGCGCAACTGACGAAGTTGCTAAGGCCATGTTCGAGAACTTCCCGCGCACCAACCCGGTCTACATGATGGTCGACTCGGGTGCTCGCGGTAACTTCATGCAGGTTCGCCAGATCGCCGGTATGCGCGGCCTCGTGGCAAACCCGAAGGGCGAGATCATCCCGCGTCCGATCAAGTCCAACTTCCGCGAAGGCCTGTCGGTGCTCGAGTACTTCATCTCGACCCACGGCGCGCGTAAGGGTCTTGCCGATACTGCACTTCGTACCGCTGACTCGGGTTACCTGACCCGTCGTCTGGTCGACGTCTCGCAGGATGTCATCATCCGCGAGGTTGACTGCGGTACCGAGCGTGGCAACGAACTCGCACTGGCCGAGATGGTCGATGGCAAGCTCGTCGCATTCGACAGCATCGACACCTCGGCAGCGACTCGTACGCTCGCTCGCGATGTCGAGGTTGACGGCAAGGTCGTCGCAACTGCTGGCGAAGAACTCACGACCCCGCGTCTTGAGGAGCTCGTCGCGCAGGGTGTGCAGACCATCCGTGTGCGTTCGGTCCTGACCTGCGAGAGCAAGGTCGGAACGTGTGCCATGTGCTACGGCAAGTCGATGGCGACCGGCAAGCTGGTCGATGTCGGAGAGGCCATTGGCATCATCGCCGCTCAGTCGATCGGCGAGCCCGGCACTCAGCTCACCATGCGTACCTTCCACACCGGCGGTGTGGCAGGCGATGACATCACGCATGGTCTGCCGCGTATCGTCGAGCTCTTCGAGGCCCGCACCCCCAAGGGTGTTGCCCCGATCAGCGAGGTCACCGGTCGCGTGCGCATCGATGACACTGACAAGACTCGCAAGATCGCTGTCATCCCCGATGACGGCTCTGAGGAGATCGCCCAGCCGGTGTCCAAGCGTTCGAAGCTGCTCGTCGAAGACGGCCAGCACGTGCAGGTCGGCACGCAGCTCATTGCAGGTGCTGTCGATCCCAAGCAGGTCCTTCGCATCCTCGGCCAGCGCTCGGTGCAGTTGCACCTCGTTGACCAGGTGCAAGAGGTCTACCGCTCGCAGGGCGTGTCGATTCACGACAAGCACATCGAGGTCATCGTGCGTCAGATGCTCAAGCGCATCACCATCATCGACTCGGGCGATTCCGAGTTCCTTGCCGGTGAGCTCGTCGAGCGTGGCAACTTCGAGACCGTGAACCGTCGCGTCGTTTCCGAGGGCGGCACTCCCGCCTCGGGTCGTCCCGAGCTCATGGGTATCACCAAGGCCTCGCTCGCAACCGAGTCGTGGCTGTCGGCGGCCTCCTTCCAGGAGACCACCCGCGTGCTCACCGATGCCGCCATTCATGCCAAGAGCGATCCGCTGCTCGGCCTGAAGGAGAACGTCATCCTGGGCAAGCTCATCCCCGCAGGCACCGGCATGCCGGTGTACCGCAATATCAAGGTCGAGCCGACCGAGGAAGCCAAGGCAGCCATGTACGCCTCGTTCTCCGGCTACGACGACCTGGAGTACAGCGCCTTCGGCGCAGCCTCCGGTGCTGCTGTTCCGCTGGAGGAGTTCGATTTCCGCGGGTACAACAACTAAGTCAGGTCAATCAGAAGGGGCACTCGCAATAGCGAGTGCCCCTTCTGCATTACCTGTTGTTTAGCTGTTTCAGTACCTTGTGCTCATGTACTCGGCGACAGCCCCCGCGGATGATGCGGGAATTGCTGTCCTCTCTGCCGGCGTTCGCACCTGGCTGCAGATGCGCGGCGGGAACGGCGAGGGCGCAGGGCTCGTCACGTATCTACTCGCGGCAGATGCTCGCTCCCGCTTACGCAAGGGCGTCGAGGAGAACATCCTCAGGCTCGAGGTCGAGGAGCGAGGTACCGAGCTCATCGTCGTCCTTCGAGACAAGGGTGAGCCGGTCACTGCGCCGCCTAAGGGGATCCTCCCCCTGCTCGACCAAGGAATCGCAACCGGGGCAGATGCGCGCACCGATGGTGAAGGCAATGTCACGGAAGTGCGCTTCGCGCTTCCTGGCCATCATGAGGTATTCGATCCGCAGACAATCGTCGAAGACCAAGACGATGAACTGAGCGCCGAGGAGGTCACAATTCGTGCACTTCTTCCGCAAGATGCCGCGGCGCTTACCCGCACGATCTATCGATGCTACGGCTGGACCTATCCCTTGCAGGACCTCTATTTCCCGGAGCGCATTGCTGCGTCAATCGAAAATGGCAGTCGTATCGGCGAGGTTGCGGTCACGGAGTCCGGCGAGGTCGCGGCGCACTGGGGTGCTGTGCACTTATCACCGACGGCGGTCGAGACCGGCGGAACAGTTACTGATCCCCGATTTCGGCGTAGGGGGCTGGCTAAGCAGCTCGGTGATCGACTGCTTGAACGGATCACCGAAGCCGGCATCATCGGGCGTCTTCGCGAACCGGTGCTTACGCACACGGCTACCCAGCAAATCGCGCTGGACGATGGCGCATCGATTGTCGGGGCATACCTCCACTACGCGCATCCGATGCAGCAGGTAGGCATCACCGACGGTGTCGGCGTCGAGCGCAATTCCCTCAGCGTCGCCTACGGCCCTCTTCAGCCGCTTGTGCCCGCGACCGTGTGGATCCCGAACCCCTACGAGCCACTCGCCCAGATGGTTCTCGCCCAGTCACACTGGCCGCGGGAATTCGGTTCGGGTCACCGCGGAATCCAGATTCCTGAGGACACCGTGTTAGCGATGAATTACGACTCAGGCAACCGCCTCGGCATCATCGATGTCACGACGGTCGGCCTGAACCTCATCGACTGCCTTGACTCCTCAATTGACGATCTGCGGCGATCTGGAGCCGAGCACGTTCAAGTAAGGCTGCCGGCGAACCAACCGGCGCTTCAATCTGTCGGAGCCGGCCTGACTGAGATCGGCCTTGCCTTCGGGGCCTTCATCCCGCAACTGCGGGCTTTCGAGCCTGGTGATGCGGACTGCGGCGACGTGCTCGTCGCGCAATGGCTAGCCGATGGTGAACTCGACACTGCATCCTGGAAGTTCGCTACTGAGCAAGTCAGCTCGATCGTGCTCGCGATTGCGGAGCAGGTCAGGCAGGTTGCCAACTCGGGTCAGGCCCGGCGCCGCCAAGCGGCCCGTCGCGCCCAGTTGTTCTCCGCTCTCGATTAGCGCACGTGCACTGAGCGCGGGGGAGGATGCCTCGGCTTCGGCCGCGCTGGTGGCATACCCTGATGGCATGACAGATCAATCCTCTGAGGGAACGCCCGTCTGGCCGTCAGGCCCCGCTACGTCGGGGGAGCAGGCTCCGACTCAGGCCTCGCCGGCTGGCGCCGGTGAGTTCACGCCGATGCCGGCCGCGCCTGCGGGCGACCCGCTGAGGCCGCAGACATCCACCAACGCGATCGTCGCCCTGATCCTCTCGATCGTCTCCTGGACTGTCTGCCCCCTTATCACCGCAATTGTCGCAATTGTTCTGGCGTACCAGGCTGACAAGGAGATCCGGAACTCCGGCGGGAAGGTCACCGGCCAGGGTCTGAGCTTCGCGGCCAAGATCATTGCCTGGATCAATATCGGCGTCAGCGTGGCCTTGATCGTGCTGGCTGTCATCTTCGGACTCGTGTTTCTCGCCGCCGGGGGATTCGGGTCCGTTTCCGCCTAAAAGTGGGGTTGTGCTGACCGGGTTTATGGGGGTATTCCTGCGGGGCTCGCCTTCGGCTCACTCCTCGGAAGTACCCCGTTTTGACTCTGCCGCACTCACCCCTGTAGCCTCACTCCTCGTGCCTGACCTCAGGTACATCGATGTGCATGACTTCCCCCGAAGATGTGCATAGAGCGCTCAGCGCTCCTTCCGTGAATTGGATGTCGCAAGCCCCCGCGGGCTGCGCGACACACCCGACCGCGTGGGCCGAGAATCCCTGAGGGAAAAGCACGAGACGAACTCTCTACACAGTGAAAGAGGCTACCGAGTGCCCACTATCCAGCAGCTGGTCCGTAAGGGCCGGCAGGACAAGGTCTCAAAGAACAAGGCCCCGGCCCTTAAGGGCAGCCCGCAGCGGCGTGGGGTGTGCACTCGCGTGTACACGACCACCCCGAAGAAGCCGAACTCGGCTCTGCGCAAGGTGGCCCGTGTTCGCCTGACCTCTGGTGTCGAGATCACCGCCTACATCCCGGGCGTCGGTCACAACCTGCAGGAGCACTCGATCGTGCTCGTGCGTGGCGGCCGCGTTCGCGATCTGCCCGGTGTTCGTTACAAGGTCATTCGCGGTGCACTCGATACCCAAGGTGTCAAGAACCGCAAGCAGGCACGTAGCCGCTACGGCGCGAAGAAGGAGAAGGCCTAATGCCTCGCAAGGGTCCCGCTGCCAAGCGCCCGATCGTTATCGATCCGGTCTTCGCGTCGCCGCTCGTCACACAGCTGATCAACAAGGTTCTTCTTGATGGCAAGCGCTCGACCGCAGAGCGCATCGTCTACGGCGCCCTCGAAGGCTGCCGCGAAAAGACCGGCACTGATCCCGTCGCCACGCTCAAGCGTGCACTCGACAACATCAAGCCGACCCTCGAGGTTCGCTCCCGCCGTGTCGGTGGCGCGACCTACCAGGTTCCGGTTGAGGTCAAGCCGAACCGCAGCACCACCCTCGCACTGCGTTGGCTCATCGGTTACTCGCGCCAGCGTCGCGAGAAGACCATGACCGAGCGCCTCATGAACGAAATCCTCGACGCATCCAACGGTCTTGGCGCAGCAGTGAAGAAGCGCGAAGACACTCACAAAATGGCGGAGTCCAACAAGGCCTTCGCTCACTACCGCTGGTAATCCCCACCACTTATCTGACAGCCCTCGAAAGCAAACGGAGAACATCGCGTGTCTACCTCGACGAGTCTCGATCTCGCCAAGACCCGAAACATCGGGATCATGGCGCATATCGACGCGGGCAAGACCACGACCACCGAGCGCATCCTCTTTTACACCGGTATCAACTACAAGATCGGTGAAGTCCACGAGGGTGCAGCAACGATGGACTGGATGGAGCAGGAGCAAGAGCGCGGCATCACCATCACGTCGGCCGCGACCACCTGTGTATGGAAAGACCACACCATCAACATCATCGATACCCCCGGCCACGTCGACTTCACCGTCGAGGTCGAGCGCTCGCTGCGTGTTCTCGATGGCGCCGTCACTGTGTTCGACGGTGTTGCCGGTGTTGAGCCCCAGTCCGAGACCGTCTGGCGCCAGGCTGATAAGTACAGCGTCCCGCGCATTTGCTTCATCAATAAGCTCGATCGCACGGGCGCTGACTTCTACCGCTGCGTTGACATGATCGTTTCGCGCCTCGGTGCGACCCCTCTGGTTCTTCAGATCCCCATCGGCAATGAGTCCGACTTCCTGGGCGTCGTTGATCTCATCACGATGCGCGCACTCACCTGGCGCGGCGAGACCCAAAAGGGCGAGGATTACGCAATCGAGGACATCCCCGCCGATCTCGCGGAGAAGGCAGCGGAGTACCGCGAGAAGCTGCTCGAGACTCTCTCCGAGGCTGACGACGAGATCATGGTGAAGTTCCTTGATGGCGGCGAGTTCACAGTCGAAGAGATCCAGGCTGCGATCCGTCGCGCGACCCTCGCGTACAAGCTCACCCCGATCCTGACCGGCTCGGCGTTTAAGAACAAGGGCGTTCAGCCGATGCTTGACGCCGTTGTCGCGTACCTGCCGTGCCCGCTCGACATCACTGCGATTACCGGTCACAAGCAGGGCAACGAAGATGTCGTCATCGAGCGCCAGCCCAATGACAAGGAGCCCTTCGCGGCTCTGGCCTTCAAGATCATGACCGATCCGCACCTGGGCAAGCTCACTTACGTGCGCGTGTACTCCGGTCGCCTTGAGACCGGCACGGCCGTGCTCAATAGCGTCAAGGATCGCAAGGAGCGCATCGGAAAGATCTACCGAATGCACGCTAATAAGCGTGAAGAGATCGACGCCGTGGGCGCTGGCGACATCGTCGCAGTGATGGGCCTCAAGGACACCACCACCGGCGAGACCTTGTGCGATCCGGCCAACCCGATCGTGCTTGAGTCGATGACCTTCCCTGCACCGGTTATCTCGGTGGCAATCGAGCCGAAGACCAAGAGCGACCAGGACAAGCTCGGCGTTGCAATTCAGCGTCTCGCCGAAGAGGATCCGACTTTCCATGTCCGTACCGACGATGAGACCGGCCAGACCATCATCGGTGGCATGGGCGAGCTCCACCTCGAGGTTCTCGTCGATCGCATGCGTCGAGAGTTCAATGTCGAGGCCAATGTCGGCAAGCCGCAGGTTGCTTACCGCGAGACCATCACCAAGGCCGTCGAAAAGATCGATTACACGCACAAGAAGCAGACCGGCGGTTCGGGTCAGTTCGCTCGTGTCATTATCAACCTCGGGCCAAATGCTGGCGCAGAGGGCTCGAATGACGAGGGCTACTCATTCGAGAACAAGGTCACTGGTGGCCGCGTTCCCCGCGAGTACATCCCCTCGGTCGACGCAGGCTGCCAAGATGCCATGCAAAACGGCGTGCTCGCCGGTTACCCCATGGTCGACGTCAAGGTCACCCTCACCGACGGTGCCTACCACGATGTCGACTCCTCAGAACTCGCATTCAAGATCGCCGGCTCGATGGCGTTCAAGGATGCGGCTCGCAAGGCAGGCCCTGTCCTGCTCGAGCCGATGATGGCCGTCGAAGTCACCACCCCTGAGGATTACATGGGTGATGTCATCGGCGATCTGAACTCCCGCCGCGGACAGATCCAGTCCATGGAGGAGCGCTCAGGAGCCCGTGTCGTTGCGGCACTGGTTCCGCTGTCCGAGATGTTCGGCTACGTGGGAGATCTGCGCAGCCGCACACAGGGCCGTGCGAGCTACAGCATGCAGTTCGATTCATACGCACAGGTTCCGGCGCACGTGTCGACGGAAATCATCGCAAAGTCTCGCGGCGAATAACCGCGGATCACAGCACCATCCCATAACCAAAGAAACCAACCGATCCGCGAAAACGCCGGACGGCAATACGAAAAGGGAGAACTCAGGTGGCGAAGGCCAAGTTTGAGCGCACCAAGCCGCACGTCAACATCGGCACCATTGGTCATATTGACCATGGCAAGACCACGCTGACTGCTGCAATCACCAAGGTGCTGCATGACAAGTACCCGGACGTGAACCCCTTCACGCCGTTCGACATGATCGATAAGGCGCCTGAAGAGCGCCAGCGTGGTATCACGATCTCGATCGCACACGTCGAATACCAGACCGAGGCGCGTCACTACGCACACGTCGACTGCCCCGGTCACGCTGACTACATCAAGAACATGATCACCGGCGCAGCCCAGATGGACGGTGCGATTCTCGTCGTTGCCGCCACCGACGGCCCGATGCCGCAGACCAAGGAGCATGTCCTCCTTGCTCGCCAGGTCGGCGTTCCCGCCATCGTCGTTGCGCTGAACAAGTGCGACATGGTCGATGACGAGGATCTCCTCGAGCTGGTCGAGATGGAGGTTCGCGAGCTTCTCAGTGCTTACGAGTTCCCGGGCGATGACATCCCCGTGGTTCGCGTCGCAGCCTTCCCGGCACTCCAGGGTGACGAGAAGTGGGGAAACACCATCCTCGAGCTCATGACCGCGGTCGACGATTACATCGTTACCCCCGAGCGTGACATCGATAAGCCCTTCCTCATGCCCGTCGAGGACGTCTTCACGATCACCGGTCGTGGCACCGTCGTGACCGGTCGTATTGAGCGCGGCATGGTCAAGGTCAACGAGGAAATCGAGATCGTCGGCATCCACACCGGCCCGCCCACCAAGACGACCGTCACCGGCGTCGAGATGTTCCGCAAGTTGCTCGACGAGGGCCGCGCAGGCGAGAACGTCGGTCTGCTCCTTCGTGGCACCAAGCGCGAGGACGTCGAGCGCGGACAGGTCTGCTGCAAGCCGGGCTCGATCACCCCGCACACGGAGTTCGAGGCACAGTCGTACATCCTGTCCAAGGATGAAGGCGGCCGTCACACCCCGTTCTTCAACAACTACCGCCCGCAGTTCTACTTCCGTACCACGGACGTGACTGGCGTTGTCTACCTGCCTGAGGGCAAGGACATGGTCATGCCGGGCGACAACACCGACATGCGCGTTGAGCTCATTCAGCCCATCGCCATGGAGGACGGCCTCAAGTTCGCCATCCGTGAGGGTGGCCGCACGGTCGGCGCAGGCCGCGTCACCAAGATCCTGAAGTAACTCTCAGGACAACCGGTTTGACCCGGTGGCGGCTGAAAGGCCGCCACCGGGCACCACACCCCCCGGGGAGTGGTGCAAGGGATTTGACAACTAGAAGCATCGGCACACGAGAAGTAAGGACGCAAGCCACCATGGCGGGACAAAAGATCCGCATCAGGCTCAAGGCCTACGACCATGAGGTCATCGATTCATCGGCGCGCAAGATCGTCGAGACCGTGACCCGTACTGGCGCGCAGGTTGCAGGCCCCGTGCCGCTGCCGACGGAGAAGAACGTGTACTGCGTCATCCGTTCGCCGCACAAGTACAAGGACAGCCGCGAGCACTTTGAGATGCGCACGCACAAGCGTCTTATTGACATTCTCGATCCCACCCCGAAGACCGTTGACTCGCTGATGCGTCTCGATCTTCCGGCTGGCGTCGACATCGAGATCAAGCTGTAAGGACGACAGACGAATGGGCACCAACGTTAAGGGCGTACTGGGCACCAAGCTCGGCATGACGCAGGTCTGGGATGAGAACAACAAGGTCATCCCCGTCACTGTGGTTCAGGCCGGACCTTGTGTTGTCACCCAGGTTCGCACCCCCGAGAACGACGGATACTCCGCCGTGCAGATCGCCTTTGGCGCGATCGACCCCCGCAAGGTGACCAAGCCTCAGGCCGGTCACTTCGCGAAGGCTGGCGTGACCCCGCGCCGCCACCTGGTCGAGATTCGCACCGAAGATGCCACCGAGTACATCCTCGGCCAGGAGATCGGCGTGGAGACCTTCGAGGTCGGTCAAAAGATCGACGCTGTCGGCACCACTAAGGGCAAGGGCTTTGCCGGCGTCATGAAGCGTCACGGCTTCCACGGCCTGCGCGCCTCCCACGGTGTGCACCGCAAGCACCGCTCGCCGGGCTCCATCGGCGGCTGCGCGACCCCCGGTCGCGTGTTCAAGGGCATGAAGATGGCCGGACGCATGGGTGGCGAACGCCAGACCACGCAGAACCTGGTCATCCAAAGTGTCGACGCTGAGCGCGGTCTACTGCTCGTCAAGGGTGCCGTTCCCGGTCCCAAGGGCGGCCTCGTGTTCCTGCGCACCGCCGCGAAGGAGGCATAACCATGAGCTCTGTAGACATCCAGACCCCTGCCGGCAAGGCAGCGGGCAAGGCTGAGCTTCCCGCCGAGATCTTCGACGTCCAGGTCAACATTCCGTTGATGCACCAGGTCGTCGTCGCTCAGCTGGCCGCAGCGCGCCAGGGCACGCACGACACCAAGACCCGTGCAGAGGTCAGTGGTGGCGGACGCAAGCCCTACAAGCAGAAGGGCACCGGCCGCGCACGCCAGGGTTCGACTCGTGCACCGCAGTTCGTCGGCGGCGGCGTCGTTCACGGCCCCCACCCTCGCGACTACAGCCAGCGCACCCCCAAGAAGATGAAGGCTGCCGCACTGCGCGGTGCCCTCTCCGATCGGGCCCGCGACGGCCGTATCCATGTCATCTCCGAGCTGGTCACCGGCGACGCTCCTTCCACGAAGGCGGCAGTCAAGGCGATTGAGGCCCTAAACCTCGAGGGCGGCATTCTCGTTGTCCTCAGCCGTGACGAGTCCGTGAGTTGGCTGAGCTTGCGCAACGTGCCCACCGTGCACGTGCTCTCGCCCGATCAGCTCAACACCTACGACGTCCTCGTCTGCGACCATGTGCTCTTCACGTCGGCTGCGCTCGAGAACTTCCTCGCCGGACCGGCGACGGGTAAGGCTGTCAAGGCCACGGCCAAGGAAAGCGAGGTGCAGGCATGAGAATCGCAGACCCCCGCGACATCTTGCTCGCCCCGGTGATCTCCGAGAAGAGCTACGGCCTTCTCGAGGAGAACAAGTACACGTTCATCGTTTCCCCCGATGCCAACAAGACCCAGATCAAGATCGCGGTCGAGCAGGTATTCGGTGTCAAGGTGACCGCAGTCAACACCGCCAACCGCCAGGGCAAGCGGGTTCGCACCCGCTTCGGCGTCGGAAAGCGCGCTGATTCAAAGCGCGCCATCGTCTCCGTCGCCGCCGGTGACCGCATCGACATCTTCGGAGGCCCGGTCTCCTGACCGGCCTTCTGACTGAAGAGGAACAGCTATGGGAATCCGCAAGTACAAGCCGACCACACCGGGCCGTCGTGGCTCGAGCGTGGCCGACTTCGTCGAGATCACGCGGTCTACGCCTGAGAAGTCGCTGGTGCGTCCGCTGCCCAAGAAGGGCGGCCGCAACAACTCGGGCAAGATCACGACTCGTCACCAAGGTGGCGGTCACAAGCGTGCGTACCGCATCATCGACTTCAAGCGTGCTGACAAGGACGGCGTGCCGGCAAAGGTCGCTCATATTGAGTACGACCCCAACCGCACCGCGCGCATTGCGCTCCTTCACTACGCCGATGGCGAGAAGCGCTACATCATCGCGCCGACCAAGCTGAAGCAAGGCGACCCGATCGAGACCGGCCCCAGTGCCGATATCAAGCCGGGCAACAACCTGCCGCTGCGCAACATCCCCGTCGGTACCGTGATCCACGCCGTCGAGATCAAGCCTGGCGGCGGCGCGAAGATCGCCCGTTCCGCAGGCGCATCGGTTCAGCTCGTCGCCAAGGACGGCCCCTACGCCCAGCTGCGTATGCCGTCCGGTGAAATCCGCAACGTCGACCTGCGCTCGCGCGCAACCATCGGCGAGGTCGGCAACGCCGAGCAGTCCAACATCAACTGGGGTAAGGCCGGCCGTATGCGCTGGAAGGGCAAGCGCCCGACCGTCCGTGGTGTCGCCATGAACCCGGTCGATCACCCGCATGGTGGCGGTGAGGGCAAGACCTCGGGTGGTCGTCACCCGGTCAACCCGAACGGCAAGCCCGAGGGCCGTACCCGCAAGGCCAACAAGGCCAGCGATAAGTTCATCGTCCGCCGCCGCAAGACCGGCAAGAAGCGCTAAGGGAATCTGACATGCCTCGCAGCCTCAAGAAGGGCCCGTTCATCGACGGCCACCTGCTCAAGAAGGTGGACTCGGCCAACGAGACCGGTTCCAAGAACGTGATCAAGACCTGGTCGCGTCGTTCGATGATCATCCCGGCGATGCTCGGTCACACGATTGCGGTGCACGACGGCCGCAAGCATGTGCCGGTGTTCGTCTCCGAGAACATGGTCGGTCACAAGCTCGGCGAGTTCGCCCCGACGCGTACCTTCAAGGGACACATCAAGGACGACCGTAAGAGCAAGAAGCGCTAGTCGCTTCGCCACAGCTACGCACTTAATTCACGCACTAACGAGCAGCAAGGGGATAGACATGGAAGCCAGGGCCCAAGCGCGGTACGTCCGCGTCACGCCCATGAAGGCGCGCCGCGTTATCGACCTCATTCGGGGTATGAACGCAGGCGACGCCCAGGCGGTGTTGAAGTTTGCGCCGCAGGCGGCCAGCGAGCCGATTGGCAAGGTGCTCGATAGCGCTATTGCCAACGCCGCTAACAACCACGCCATGGACACGCGCTCGTTGGTCATCTCGGCGGCATTCGTCGATGAAGGCCCCACCATGAAGCGCATCCGTCCTCGCGCTCAAGGTCGTGCCTACAAGATCCGTAAGCGCAGCAGCCACATCACGGTGATCGTGTCCGACGGCATTGCCGCCGCACCGGCCCCCAAGGTTGCCGCTGCCAAGAAGGCTGCCGCCAAGGTTGCCGCCGAGGAGACCACTGCTCCGGCAGCGAAGAAGGCAGCTGCAACTAAGGCGCCCGCGAAGAAGGCAAGCGCCACCAAGGCGCCGGCCAAGAAGGCATCTTCGACAGCAAGCGCTGCCAAGAAGTCGTCATCCACCAAGCCCGAGAAGAAGGACTAGTACCGTGGGCCAGAAAGTAAATCCGCACGGCTTCCGCCTCGGCATCACCACCGACTTCGCGTCGCGTTGGTTCGCCGACTCGTCCAAGACCGGCCAGCGCTACCGCGATTACGTCCAGGAGGACGTCAAGATCCGCAAGCTGCTGTCCACGGGCATGGAGCGCGCAGGCATCTCCAAGGTCGAGATCGAGCGCACCCGTGAGCGTGTTCGCATCGACATCCACACTGCTCGTCCGGGCATCGTCATCGGTCGCCGTGGCGCCGAGGCCGATCGCATCCGTGGCGATCTCGAGAAGCTCACCGGCAAGCAGGTCCAGCTGAACATCCTCGAGGTCAAGAACCCCGAGATGGATTCCCAGCTGGTTGCCCAGGGCATCGCCGAGCAGCTCTCGAGCCGCGTGTCGTTCCGTCGCGCAATGCGCAAGGGCATGCAGAGCACCATGAAGAGCGGCGCCAAGGGCATCCGCGTTCAGGTCTCGGGTCGTCTCGGTGGCGCGGAAATGTCCCGCACTGAGTTCTACCGCGAGGGCCGCGTTCCCCTGCACACCCTGCGCGCCGACATCGACTACGGCTTCTACGAGGCACGTACCACCTTCGGTCGCATTGGCGTCAAGGTCTGGATCTACAAGGGCGATGCACTCGGCACCCGCACCGAGCGTGAAGCAGCAGCTGCTGCAGTTCGCCTCGGCCAGCGCGCTGCCGCTCCGGCTCGTCCGCGTCGTGCAGGCGGCCGCGATGAGGCTGCATCCGTCGCCGAGGTTGCGGTCGAGACCGTTGCCGCTCCGGCAGAGACTGTGGAGGGCTGATCCATGCTGATTCCCCGTAGGGTCAAGCACCGTAAGCAGCACCACCCCACGCGGCGTGGCGTTGCCAAGGGCGGCACCGAGGTGACCTTCGGTACCTATGGCCTGCAGGCTCTCGAGCCCGCATACGTCACCAACCGCCAGATTGAGTCCGCTCGTATTGCCATCACGCGTCATATCCGTCGTGGCGGCAAGGTGTGGATCAACATTTACCCCGATCGTCCGCTCACCAAGAAGCCTGCTGAGACCCGCATGGGTTCCGGTAAGGGTTCGCCCGAGTGGTGGATCGCCAACGTCAAGCCCGGACGCGTCATGTTCGAGCTGTCGTTCCCCGATGAGAAGGTTGCGCACGCTGCACTCACCCGTGCCGCGCACAAGCTTCCGATGAAGTGCCGCATTGTTCGGCGCGATGAAGCAGGTGAGATGTAAATGGCAGCAGGAACTCAGGCCGGCGAACTGCGTAATCTCGATGACGCAGAACTCGTGACCAAGCTTCGCGAGGCGAAGGAGGAGCTCTTCAACCTCCGCTTCCAGGGCGCGACCGGACAGCTCGAGAATCATGGTCGTCTGCGTGCGGTCCGCAAGGACATCGCGCGTATCTACACGATCCTCCGTGAGCGTGAACTGGGCATTACGCCCGTCCAAGGTGGTGCCGCATGAGCGCGAAAGAGGGCGTAGTGACTGAAGACAAGCGTGGCGACCGCAAGACCCGTGAGGGCCTTGTAGTCAGCGACAAGATGGACAAGACCGTGGTCGTGGCAGTCGAGGATCGCTTCAAGCACCCGATGTACGGCAAGGTTGTCCGTCGCACGAGCAAGCTCAAGGCGCACGACGAGGCCAATGCCGCCGGCATCGGTGACCGCGTGCTGCTCATGGAGACCCGCCCCACCTCAGCGACTAAGCGCTGGCGTGTGGTGGAGATCCTCGAAAAGGCCAAGTAAGTAAGTTCCGCCAGGCTCTACCCGAGAACCGGCAGACGATCAGGAGAATGCAGTGATTCAGCAGGAGTCGCGACTTCGTGTCGCTGACAACACAGGTGCAAAGGAACTCCTTTGCATCCGTGTTCTCGGCGGTTCAGGTCGACGCTACGCCGGCATCGGCGACATCATCGTTGCGACGGTGAAGGACGCCATCCCCGGTGGAGGCGTGAAGAAGGGCGAGGTCGTTAAGGCGGTCATCGTGCGCACCCGCAAGGAGCGCCGCCGTCCCGACGGTTCGTACATCCGTTTCGACGAGAACGCAGCGGTCATCATCAAGGCTGATGGCGAGCCCCGCGGCACGCGCATCTTCGGTCCGGTGGGTCGTGAGCTTCGCGAGAAGAAGTTCATGAAGATCATTTCGCTCGCTCCGGAGGTGTTGTAATCATGGCAACCCTGAGTATCCGTAAGGGTGACCTCGTGCAGGTCATCTCTGGCAAGGATCGCGGCGTCAAGGGCAAGGTCATCGAGGTCATGCCCGAGTCCGAGCGCATCCTCGTCGAGGGCGTCAACCGCATCAAGAAGCATGCCAAGATCGGCCAGGACGCCCGTGGCGCCAAGACCGGCGGCATCATCACCACCGAGGCACCGATCCACGTGTCGAACGTGATGATCATTGATCCCGAGGACGGCCGCCCGACTCGTATCGGCTTCCGCAAGGAAAAGGTCGAGAAGCGTCGTCCCGACGGCTCCACCTACGAGGCCGAGCGCAGCGTTCGCATCTCACGTCGCACTGGTAAGGACATCTGATGAGCACCGCAACCGAAGCAAAGACGCAGCCGCGTCTGAAGGCGCGTTACCGCGCGGAGATCGCCCCGGCACTGCTGGCGGAGTTCTCCTTCGACAATGTCATGCAGATCCCCGGCCTGACCAAGGTCGTCGTGAACATGGGTGTTGGCGAGGCAGCTCGTGACTCCAAGCTGATCGAGGGCGCGATTCGCGACCTCACGGAGATCACCGGCCAAAAGCCCCAGGTCACCAAGGCCCGCAAGTCCATCGCGCAGTTCAAGCTTCGCGAGGGCCAGCCGATTGGCGCCCACGTCACCCTCCGCGGCGATCGCATGTGGGAGTTCCTCGACCGCCTGCTCTCGGTTGCGCTGCCGCGCATCCGTGACTTCCGCGGTCTGTCGCCGAAGCAGTTCGACGGCAATGGCAACTACACCTTCGGTCTGAACGAGCAGTCGATGTTCCACGAGATCGACCAGGACAAGATCGATCGCGTTCGCGGCATGGACATCACCATCGTCACGACCGCCAAGACTGATGACGAAGGCCGAGCGCTGCTCCGCCAACTCGGATTCCCCTTCAAGGAGGCCTGATCCACATGGCGAAGAAAGCACTGATCCAAAAGCAGCAGAAGACCCCGAAGTTCAAGGTCCGCGGTTACACGCGCTGCAACAAGTGCGGTCGTCCGCACGCGGTCTACCGCAAGTTCGGCCTCTGCCGTATTTGCGTCCGTGAGATGGCACATGCCGGCGAACTGCCGGGTGTGACTAAGAGCAGCTGGTAAACCACGACGCTGCAGGTCCAGCCCACCGGGGCGGGAAACCACAGCGAGGAAGGCCGTAGGCCAAAGACATGACAATGACTGACCCGATTGCGGACATGCTTGCGCGACTGCGCAACGCTAACTCCGCGTACCACGACACCGTGGCGATGCCTCACTCCAAGATCAAGGCGCACCTTGCCGAGATCCTGCAGCGCGAGGGCTACATCGCCGGCTTCGAGGTCGCTGACGCAACCGTCGGCAAGACCTTGACCCTCAACCTGAAGTACGGCCCGTCGCGTGAGCGTTCGATCGCCGGACTTCGCCGCGTCTCCAAGCCCGGCCTGCGCGTCTACGCAAAGAGCACTGCTCTTCCGCGCGTGCTCGGCGGCCTTGGCATCGCGATCTTGTCCACGTCGAACGGTCTGCTCACTGACCGCCAGGCTCAGAGCAAGGGTGTAGGCGGAGAAGTTCTCGCCTACGTCTGGTAACCGGAAAGGGGTTAGCGCATGTCACGTATCGGGCGTATGCCGATTCCGGTTCCCTCCGGAGTCAAGGTCGATATTGCCGGCGATGCCATCACGGTTACGGGCCCCAAGGGCGCCCTGAACCTGAAGGTCGCCGCGCCGATCGAGGTCAAGGAAGAAGAGGGCAACCTCGTTGTCACTCGTCCCGACGATGAGCGCGATTCCCGTGCACTGCACGGATTGACTCGCACTCTGATCTCCAACATGGTCATCGGTGTCACGACGGGCTTCGAGAAGACTCTCGAGATCGTCGGCACCGGCTACCGCGTTGCAGCTACTGGCTCTGGTCTTGAATTCCAGCTCGGCTTCAGCCACCCCGTGGTTGTCACCGCACCCGAGGGCATCTCCTTCGCGGTCGAGAGCGCGGTTAAGTTCAAGGTTCAGGGCATCGACAAGCAGCAGGTTGGCGAAGTCGCCGCGAACATCCGCAAGCTGCGGAAGCCGGAGCCCTACAAGGGCAAGGGCGTTCGCTACGAGGGTGAAGTTGTTCGCCGCAAGGCCGGAAAGGCGGGCAAGAAGTGAGTTCCTTCGGAGTCAAGCTGGGTACGGGCACCAAGACCGTTACCGCACGCAAGCGTCGTCACGTCCGCGTTCGCAAGAAGGTCTCGGGTACCCCGGCGCGTCCGCGTCTGGTGGTCACCCGTTCCGCTCGCCACGTTGTCGCCCAGGTCATCGACGATACGCAGGGTGTCACCCTCGCATCGGCGTCGACCATGGAGGCCGACCTGCGTGGCGCATCGTCCGACAAGAGTGCCAAGGCACGCCAGGTCGGACAGCTGGTCGCAGAGCGTGCGAAGAAGGCCGGCATCGACGCCGTCGTCTTCGACCGCGGCGGCAACAAGTACCACGGTCGCGTTGCTGCTCTCGCTGAGGGCGCCCGCGAAGCTGGTCTGACCTTCTAAGACGTATTCACCCTTCAAGCAAAGAGGTATCTCATGTCAGAAACGCAGCGCCGCGGTGGTGGCGCAGGCGAGCGCAAGGATCGCAAGGAGCGTGGTCCTCGCGAGGAGAAGTCGGCCTTCATCGAGCGCGTAGTCGCGATCAACCGCGTCTCCAAGGTCGTCAAGGGTGGTCGTCGCTTCAGCTTCACCGCACTTGTCGTCGTCGGTGACGGTGACGGCAACGTTGGCGTCGGCTACGGCAAGGCGAAGGAAGTTCCCGCCGCCATTGCCAAGGGTGTCGAAGAGGCGAAGAAGTCATTCTTCAAGGTCCCGCGCATCCAGGGCACGATTCCCCACCCCATCACGGGTGAGGCAGCGGCCGGTGTCGTCATGCTCCGTCCGGCAGCACCTGGTACCGGCGTTATCGCCGGTGGCCCGGTTCGCGCCGTGCTGGAGTGTGCTGGTATCCACGACATCCTGAGCAAGTCCATGGGTTCCGACAACGCGATTAACGTTGTTCACGCCACGGTCGCCGCACTTCGTGCGCTCGAGTCCCCGGAGGCCGTTGCGGCTCGCCGTGGCCTCCCGCTCGAGGCTGTCGCTCCGGCAGCTCTATTGCGCGCACGCGCGGCAGGGATGAGTGCGTAATGGCACAGATCAAGGTCACTCAGACAAAGTCCAAGATCGGCGGCACCTCGGTGCAGCGCAATACCCTTCGTTCGTTGGGCCTCAAGCGCATCGGCCACACGGTGGTCAAGGAAGACCGTCCCGAAATTCGTGGCATGGTCAACGCCGTGATCCACCTCGTCTCAGTTGAGGAGGTCAAGTAACTATGACGCTCAAGGTCCATCACCTGCGTCCCGCACCGGGCGCCAAGACCGCCAAGACCCGTAAGGGTCGTGGCGAGGCATCCAAGGGCAAGACCGCGGGCCGCGGTACCAAGGGTACGAAGGCTCGCTACCAGGTTCCCGCTCGCTTTGAGGGCGGCCAGATGCCGTTGCACATGCGTCTGCCGAAGCTCAAGGGCTTCAAGAACCCGAACAAGGTCGAGTTCCAGGTTGTCAACGTCGCAATGATCAACAAGCTGTTCCCTGAGGGTGGCGAGATCACTGTTGCTGACCTCGTTGCTCGTGGCGCCGTCCGCAAGGGCGAGCTCGTCAAGGTTCTCGGCCAGGGCGACATCAGTGTCAAGGTCTCGGTGAGTGCTGACAAGTTCTCCACCGCAGCCCGTGACAAGATCGTTGCTGCGGGCGGCTCAGTTCACGAACTGTAGGCCGTCCGTCATGTCCACCGAGTTCTGAGCAGGAGGCACAATGCACATCAGTGCGTTTGGGGCAGCCCTGCGTACACCGGATCTGCGCAAGAAGATTCTCTTCACCTTGGGTCTTCTCGCGCTGTTCCGGTTGGGCTCTGTGGTGCCGACCCCGGGTATCGACTACACCGCGATCCAGACCTGTATCACTCAGGTCCAGGACAACTCGGTGTACGCCCTGGTCAACCTGTTCAGCGGCGGTGCGCTCCTGCGACTGTCGGTCTTCGCGCTCGGCATCATGCCGTACATCACCGCGAGCATCATCCTTCAACTCTTGACCGTGGTTATCCCGCGTCTGGAGACCTTGAAGGCTGACGGCACCGCGGGCCAGGCGAAGATCACCCAGTACACGCGTTACCTCACCATCGGCCTGGCAATCTTGCAGTCGACGGCGATCTTGTCGCTTGCCCGCAGCCCGGGAGCACTCTTCCAGGGTTGCCAGGAAGAGATCCTGCCCAACCAGGGCCTGTGGGTCATGCTCGTCATGGTCACGGTCATGACCGCCGGTACCGCGATCGTCATGTGGTTCGGTGAGCTCATCACCGAGCGCGGCATCGGCAACGGCATGTCGCTGCTGATCTTCACCTCGATCATCGCGACCATCCCCTCGCAGTTCCTGAGCATCCTGGTCTCCAAGGGCGCCTTCGCCTTCGTGCTGACCTTGGCTGTCGGACTCGTGGTCGTAGCACTGGTGGTCTTCGTCGAGCAGGCTCAGCGTCGTATTCCGGTGCAGTACGCCAAGCGCATGGTCGGGCGAAAAATGTATGGCGGAACCTCGACCTACATCCCGCTCAAGGTCAACATGGCCGGCGTTATCCCGGTCATCTTCGCCTCGTCCCTGCTCTTCCTGCCGACTCTGCTCGTGCAACTCTCGGGTGCTGACGGCTCATTCGCTCAGTGGATTCAACAGAACTTCGGTTCGGGCACTGGTACCTGGTACCTGCTCTTCTACTTCCTGCTGATCGTCTTCTTCTGCTACTTCTATGTCTCGATCACCTTCAACCCCGTTGAGGTGGCCGACAACATGAAGAAGTACGGCGGCTTCATCCCGGGTATTCGCGCCGGCAAGCCGACGGCCCAGTACCTCGATTACGTGCTGACCCGCCTGACCGCACCGGGCTCGCTTTACCTGGGCCTGATCGCGATCGTTCCTGTGTTCGCCTTCGGCTATCTCGGCGTTGCGAATGACTTCATCTTCGGCGGCACTAGCTTGCTGATCATGGTCGGCGTCGGCCTCGACACCGTGAAGCAGATCCAGTCGCAGTTGCAGCAGCGCAACTACGAGGGCTTCCTCGGTTAAGGGAGTACGACATGCGACTGATCCTGATGGGCCCCCCGGGCGCTGGCAAGGGCACCCAGGCCGTAGGTATTTCGGCCGATCTCGGTATCCCGCACATCTCCACCGGTGACATCTTCCGTGCGAACGTCTCGCAGGGCACTCCGCTCGGCATTGAGGCCAAGCGCTACATGGATGCCGGCGAGTACGTGCCTGACTCCGTCACTAACTCCATGGTCCGCGATCGTCTCGCGCAGGAAGACTGCAAGCCGGGCTTTCTCCTCGACGGTTACCCGCGCACCATCGAGCAGGTCGGTGAACTTGACTCGATGCTCAGTGCAGCCGGCGCCAAGCTCGATAAGGCTATTGAACTCACTGTCGATGTCGACGAAGTCGTGGAACGACTCGTCAAGCGTGCCGCCGAGCAGGGTCGCGCCGATGACACTGAAGACGTCATCCGTCGCCGCCTCGAGGTCTTCTTCGAGCAGACCGCTCCGCTGACTGCGCTCTACGCGCAGCGCGGCCAACTCGTGCAGGTTGACGGCATGGGCTCAGTCGACGACGTCGCCGCGCGTATTCACGCCGTTCTTAACGCCTGATCGCAGGCATTACTCACCATGGCCTTTCGCAAGGGCGGCATCCAGATCAAGTCGGCAGATCAACTTGCCGTGATGCGCCAGGCCGGACTCGTGGTCGCAAAGACCCTGCAGGCCATGGCCGAGGCCACTAAGCCAGGCGTCACTACCGCTGATCTCGACTCCATCGCTCGCGACTGCCTGTCGACCATGGGTGCCACGAGTTCCTTCCTCGGCTATCACGGCTATCCGGCTGTGCTGTGCGCCTCGGTGAACTCTGAGGTCGTTCACGGCATCCCGGGGTCGCGCACGCTCGCCGAGGGCGACCTCATCTCGCTCGACTTCGGAGCCATCGTCGACGGCTGGCATGGCGATGCCGCCATCACCGTTATGGTCGGCGAGGTTCCGGCCGATATCGCCGCGCTCTCGAAGGCCACCGAGGCCTCGCTGTGGGCCGGCCTGGCCCAGGCCCGCGTGGGCAATCACCTGACTGACATCAGCCATGCGGTCGAGCAGTCGGCCCTGGCATCCGGAGCAGTTGACGGCCGCATCTACGGCATCGTCGCCGACTACGGGGGCCACGGCATCGGTACGGCCATGCACATGGATCCGCACATCCTGAACTACGGCAAGCCTGGCCGCGGCCCGGTGCTCAAGGCCGGCATGGCCTTGGCCATCGAGCCGATGCTGACCCTGGGGGAGCCCGAGGTCATGGTGCTGGACGATAACTGGACCGTCGTCACCGAGGATTCCTCGATCGCCTGTCACTGGGAGCACACCGTGGCGATTACCGATGACGGGCCCTGGGTGCTGACAGCGCTCGAGGACATCCGTCTCTAAACGTGACACTTCTAGCGAAACGGTCATTTCGGATACAGCAGGGGACCCGATTTCAGTTTCTCGGGGGCTTGCCCCTAGACTCGGCTGGCTGACGCGGCTTCCCCGCCTCTCACCAACATTCACCCGGAAACGGGCGTCGTTGGCGTGTGCGAGATAGCGCTCAGCAACCTGGATGAAAGCGGAGGATATGGGCAAGAAAGACGGTGCGATCGAGCTCGAGGGCACGATCACCGAATCATTGCCCAATGCGATGTTCCGGGTTGAACTTGATAACGGGCACAAAGTGCTCGCACATATCAGCGGCAAGATGCGGATGCACTACATCCGAATCCTTCCGGACGACCGCGTAGTCGTGGAGCTTTCGCCCTATGACCTCACGCGTGGCCGGATCGTCTACCGCTACAAGTAAGCCAGCACTGCCCACAACACCCGAATACTTCACGAAAGAGTCATCATGAAGGTTAAGCCGAGCGTTAAGAAGATCTGCGACAAGTGCAAGGTCATCCGTCGGCATAGTCGCGTCATGGTGATCTGCGAGAACCCTCGCCACAAGCAGCGCCAGGGCTAAACAGCCCGAGCGTGTACGAACGATGTCAGGGGAGACAACCCAGGCATCGACTCATAAGCAGAACCCGACCCCTGAAGCGGCGCGTGCGTAACTTCAGGACGACACCCCCGGTCACGAGGCCGAGGACCTGATTGGCGTCAGGACTGGTTCTGCTCCCAAACCTCGTGCTTGGTAAAGAAAAGAGAACGCCCCTATGGCACGTCTAGTAGGAGTTGATCTGCCGCGCGATAAGCGCATGGCAATCGCGCTCACCTACATCTACGGCATCGGTCGCTCACAAGCTGCGCATGCGCTTGAGGCCACCGGCATTAGCCCCGATCTGCGCTCCAAGGACCTCACTGATGATCAGGTCCTTGCTCTGCGCGACTGGATCGATCAGAACCTCAAGGTCGAAGGCGACCTGCGACGCGAGGTTGCTGCAGACGTTCGACGCAAGGTCGAAATCGGCTGCTACCAGGGTATTCGCCACCGCAAGGGCCTCCCGGTCCGCGGTCAGCGCACCCACACCAACGCTCGTACCCGCAAGGGTCCGCGTAAGACCGTCGCAGGCAAGAAGAAGGTCGGCAAGTAAGCCGTCCGGCTACTTCCCAGAAACCAGGAGACATCACACATGGCCCCGAAGTCAGGTAACAAGCCTGCGGCAAAGAAGCTCCGCCGCAAGGAGAAGAAGAACGTGGCCCACGGCCACGCTCACATCAAGAGCACGTTCAACAACACCATCGTCTCGATCACTGACTCCACTGGAGCAGTCATCTCGTGGGCGAGTGCCGGACAGGTGGGCTTCAAGGGAAGCCGCAAGTCCACTCCGTTCGCCGCGCAGCTCGCAGCCGAGGCTGCTGCTCGTCGCGCAATGGAGCACGGCATGCGCAAGGTCGACGTGTTCGTGAAGGGTCCGGGCTCCGGCCGCGAGACCGCAATCCGTTCGCTGCAGGCCACGGGCCTTGAGGTTGGCTCCATTGCCGACGTCACTCCGGTGCCGCATAACGGAACCCGCCCGTCCAAGCGTCGTCGCGTCTGATCGCGCGCAGAAGTACAGGAGATACTGACTAATGGCACGTTACGTTGCCGCCGACTGCAAGCGTTGCCGTCGCGAGAAGATGAAGTTGTTCCTCAAGGGCGCCAAGTGCGAATCGCCGAAGTGCCCCTTCGAGAAGCGCCCCTACCCCCCGGGCCAGCACGGCCGTGGTCGTTCGAAGGACAGCGAGTACCTGCTGCAGCTTCGTGAGAAGCAGAAGGCCACCCGTATGTACGGCGTGCTCGAGAAGCAGTTCTCGAACTACTACAAGGAAGCACAGCGCCAGGCCGGCAAGACCGGTGAGAACCTGCTGCAGATCCTTGAGTCACGCCTCGACAACGTGGTGTACCGCGCAGGCTTCGCCAAGTCCCGCGACATGGCCCGCCAGCTGGTGACGCACGGTCACTTCCTGGTCAATGGCAAGAAGGTGAACATCCCGTCCTACCGCGTCTCGCCCAACGACATCGTTGAGGTTCGCGTCGGTTCACGCGAGATGACCCCCTTCGTCATCGCCCACGCAGAGATCGGCGAGAAGCCGGTTCCCGCATGGCTCGAGGTCATTCCCTCGAAGATGCGCATCCTCGTTCACTCAGTTCCGGCTCGCGCGATCATCGATACGCAGGTCAACGAGCAGCTGATCGTCGAGCTCTACTCCAAGTAATCCATCGTTCGGCAGATACGCGACTTCAAATAGCGGTCGTCGCGGGAAGGAAAGACAACTGTGCTTATCAGCCAGCGCCCCTTGCTCACCGAAGAGGTCATCAGCGAGAACCGTTCGCGGTTCGTGCTTGAGCCCCTCGAGCCCGGTTTCGGCTACACCCTCGGCAACTCGCTACGTCGCACGCTGCTGTCGTCGATCCCGGGTGCAGCAGTCACCAGCATCCGTA
This sequence comes from Candidatus Nanopelagicales bacterium, assembly GCA_044374195.1. Lineage (GTDB taxonomy): Bacteria > Actinomycetota > Actinomycetes > S36-B12 > S36-B12 > CAIKZY01. The sequence continues at coordinate 66,834 of JBILOY010000002.1, read as the reverse complement.
TCGATGGCGTGCTCCACGAGTTCACCACGATCCCGGGTGTCAAGGAAGATGTCACCGAGCTGATCCTCAACATCAAGCAGCTCGTCGTCTCCTCCGAGCACGATGAGCCCGTGGTCATGTACCTGCGCAAGCAGGGCCCGGGCACCGTTGTCGCCGCCGATATCCAGCCCCCGGCTGGCGTCGAGGTTCACAACCCCGATCTGCACATCGCCACCCTCAACGGCTCGGGCAAGCTCGAGATCGAGCTCGTCGTCGAGCGCGGTCGCGGCTACGTCTCGGCTGACCTGAACAAGGCCGTGGGCCAGGAGATCGGCCGCATCCCGGTCGACTCCATCTACTCACCGGTCCTCAAGGTCACCTACAAGGTCGAGGCCACCCGTGTTGAGCAGCGCACCGACTTCGACAAGCTTGTTCTCGACGTTGAGACCAAGAACTCGATGCGTCCGCGCGATGCAGTTGCATCTGCCGGCAAGACCCTGGTCGAGCTCTTCGGCCTGGCTCGCGAGCTGAACGTCGACGCCGAGGGCATCGACATCGGCCCGTCGCCGACCGACGCCTTCGTTGCCGAGCAGCTGTCGACCCCGATCGAGCAGCTCGACATGACTGTCCGTTCGTACAACTGCCTCAAGCGCGAGGGCATTCACACCGTGGGCGAGCTCATCACCCGCAGTGAGGCTGACCTGCTCGACATTCGTAACTTCGGTGCGAAGTCGATCGACGAGGTCAAGGTCAAGCTCGCAAGCCTGGGCTTGGCACTCAAGGACAGCCCGCCCGGTTTCGATCCCGGTGCAGCCATCTACTTCGATGATGAAGACGATGACGACCTGGCATTCGCCGAGGACGAGAAGCTCTAACCCACACTTCGCACTACTGAACGTTCGACAGGAGAACCCCAATGCCTACGCCTACTAAGGGTCCCCGCCTCGGCGGCAGCCCGGCGCACGAGCGGCTCATGCTGGCCAACTTGGCCACTGCGCTGTTCGAGCATGGCCGCATCACCACGACCGAGGCGAAGGCAAAGCGGCTCCGTCCGCTGGCCGAGCGTCTGATCACCTTCGCCAAGCGCGGTGACCTGCACGCTCGTCGTCGTGTCATGACTGTCATTCATGACAAGTCAGTCGTGCATGCGCTGTTCACCGAGATCGGCCCGAACTTCTCGGCCCGTCCCGGTGGCTACACCCGCATCACGAAGATCGGTCCGCGCAAGGGTGACAACGCACCCATGGCAGTGATCGAGCTCGTCGAGCCGATGACCGAGGCAGTCATTGCCGAGGCCACCGGTGCCACCAAGCGTGCAGCCAAGGAGAAGGCAGCTGCTCCGGCAGCCGTAGCTCCCGTTGTCGAGGAGACCGTGGTGGAAGAGACCGCAGTCGTCGAGGCCGCCGCTGATGAGGCCCCCGAGGCAGTGGTCGAGGAGACCGTTGTTGAAGAGGTTGCAGCAGATGAGGCACCTGCCGACGAGGCACCCGAGGCCAAGGCGTAGTCCTGGCTTCGAACACGAACATCGATCAGCCCGCCACCGGAATCACCGGTGACGGGCTGATCCGTTTGCGTATGGGCCTGGAGTACGACGGCCGCGAGTTTGCCGGCTGGGCCAAGCAGTCTCATGCCCGCACCGTGCAAGGCGACCTCGAGCTCATGCTCGGTTACCTCACTTACGGCCACGTTGATCTCACCTGCGCAGGTCGCACTGATGCCGGGGTTCATGCCCGCGGCCAAGTCAGTCACTTCGATGTCACGCCCGAGCGCTACGAGCGCATGCTCACCTGCCGCGAGCCGGTAAATGCCGCACGCATCAATCGGGCCATCTCTGACGACATCCGCGTCACGTCACTCGAGATCGCGCCCGAAGGATTCGACGCTCGCTTCTCTGCGCTGTGGCGTCGTTACTCGTACCGGGTCTGCGATAACCCGCTTGGCCCGACTCCGCTCATGCGCGATGTGACCCTGCCCTGGTACCGAGCCCTGGATCTCGATCGCATGAACGAGGCAGCCCTGCCGCTGCTGGGCCAGCAGGACTTCACCGCCTTCTGCAAGCCGCGCGAGCGGGCCACCAACATTCGCGAGCTGCAGATTCTGCGCTGGGATCGCAGTCCCGAGGGCGACGCCATCATGACGATCCAGGCCGATGCCTTCTGTCACTCCATGGTCAGGCACCTTGTCGGAGCCCTGCTGCCGGTGGGTGATCGCCGCCGCGAGGTCAGCTGGGTGGGGGAGATCCTGGCCAGCCGGCGTAAGAACGCGGCCGTGGCGTCCATGGCCCCGCACCCCCTCGTGCTCGAGGAGGTCGGCTACCCGGCTGACGACGAGCTGCAGGCCCGTCAGGACCTCACCCGCTCGCGCCGCTCATTGGGCGAGGAATCCGCTGAAGGATCGCCCGATGGAAGTGGCGACTAGTCGCCCCGTTTTGCTTCTAGATGACGTCCTGAGCAATTCAAGCCCGGCGAGCCTGAATCGACGTACATACCGATTTCGTGTAGCGTCCTCCTAAACTTTTTCCCTACTGGAGTTTCCGTGCGCCGCAAACTCACTGCCATTGGTGCTTCGTCAGTCGTCATTCTCGGTGCGGGGGTGGTAGCCGCTGCTCCTGCAAATGCGGTCTCCGTGTTCACTTTTTCGAACTGTCAGGCAGCGCTGGATGGGCAGACCGTCACGGTGCCTGCGGGGACTAGCAACATGACCATCAGTTTCACCTCGTGCGCGGCAACAACGCCCGCAGCTGGTTCGGGGGCGGCTCAGACCAACCCGAACTTTATTCTTTCCAATACGGCCAGCCCGCTTCAGCCGGGTGGCGGCAACAACACTTCCGACTTCAACGTGTCAGGCCAATTGATGCTGAATGTGGACACAAGCCAGGCGAATGCATCGATTTCAGGCATGAAGGGAGGTGGCCCAGGAAACATTGTTAATGGCACCTACACCGTCTACTTCGCCTATTACACGAGCGCTCCGAGTTCCTACTTTGGCTCGTTCACGGTCGATGTGGGCGGCAGCGGTGGGGGCGGGTCGTCGTCGTCCAGTGCATCGGCACCCGTGGAGACGCTGTCTCTGTCAGTCGCGGCCAGCGGCGCTACCTGCACCGGCGGCAATCCGACCGGATTCTCAGGCTCTTGGCTGACCCTGCCCTCGGCAGACACGTGCACCCAGACCGGCCCGAATGCCAAGCCCGGCGCCAAGCTCCTGGGCTGGGCGACGAGCTCCAGCTTCCCGATCGCCCGGGCCCAGGCCCAGATCGACAAGAAGTGGGGAGTCATCGACGAGGAGATCAACGGCGTCCGGATGATCTTCATCCCAGCCGGCATGGCCACCTTCGTCTCAGGCTCGAACAACCTGTTCCCGATCTGGTCTGCCTAATCTCGCGCTGAGGGCCTGCCAGAGCGATTGCTCCGGCAGGCCCTCAGTCTTGTCTAGGTTCTGGGCTAACCGACCTGGTGATCAAGGCGGTGGGAATTAGAAAACGCACTTCCCACGCTTCAGAGCTAAGTGGTACCTTGGCTTTATGAGCGCACCCGTTCTTGAGCCACGTTCCTACTCGCTGACCGTGGGCGACAAGGGTCGCCTCGTGATCCCGGCCGAGATCCGTGCGGCCCATGGCTGGGAGTCGGGCACCGCAGTCATCGCCGTTGATGCGCCCGGCGGCGTCCTCCTGCTCACCCTTGAGGAAGCACTAGAACGCATCCGGAATGCCTCGACCGTCAGCGTTGATGAATTCCTTGCCGGTCGTCGGGCCGAGCAGGTGGCTGAGGAGAAGGAAATGGTCGAATGGGGCGCCTCGTCCTCGACACCTCGGCCGTAATCGCCTACTTCAGGCGTGAGCGGGGCCATGAGGAAGTCGCAGACGTCTGGGATTCCGACTGCTTCATGAGCACCGCCCAATGGGCAGAAGTCGCGTCCTACTACTGCAAGGAGCCCGCGAGCTGGGCCATGGTGTCAGCTGTCCTGATCCACCACGGCGTCACGGTGGTGCCCGTGACAGCGGAAGACGGTGCCCGAGCTGGCCTGATGCGTCGATCACGCCCGAGTCTGTCCCTGGGTGATCGCCTATGCCTGGCGACCGCGGAACGGCTGGAGTCCGAGGTCCTGACCGCCGACCGAGCCTGGGGCGATGAGGCCCCGATTCGCCAGATCCGCTGACCCCAGACGGATTTGGCCTCGTTGGCCTCACGCGGGTATCCTCGGCAGGCTGCTTTCAGAGCAGACTGATCGGCAGGGATGCCGGGCAGTACGGCACCTCCTCGGAGGTGCGCAGAAACCAGGTCCATCGAGTGGAAGGAAGTGCCGTGCGCACTTACAGCCCCAAGCCGGGCGACGCTAACCCCGTCTGGCATGTCATCGACGCGAGCGACGTAGTCCTCGGCCGTCTCGCAACACAAGCTGCAGCACTGCTGCGCGGCAAGCACAAGCCCACCTTCGCTCCGCACATGGACATGGGTGACTTCGTGATCATCATCAACGCCGACAAGGTCGCTCTCTCGGGCTCCAAGCTCAAGCAGAAGTTCGACTACCGTCACTCCGGTCGTCCGGGCGGTCTTTCGGCCACCCCGTACTCCGACCTGATGGCAAACAATCCGCGTCGTGCAGTCGAGAAGGCCGTCAAGGGCATGCTTCCGCACAACAAGTTGGGTCGTCAGCAGATTAAGAAGCTGAAGGTCTACGCAGGCACTGAGCATCCCCACGAGGCTCAGCAGCCCAAGCCGTTCACCATCAGCCAGGTTGCGCAGTAAGCGCCCTCGACTTTCAGAATAAGGATTTCTCATGACTGACGCAGTAATCGAGATTGACACAGACATCGACGAGGACATTCCCTCGGAGTACACCAGCGAGACCCCGGCAGCACGTGCCGTCGTTCAGCGCGACGTTGTTGTCGCACCGGGCGCAGCAACCGGTCGTCGCAAGCAGGCCATCGCACGCGTTCGCCTGGTGCCCGGCACCGGCAAGTGGACCATCAACGGTCGCGACCTCGAAACCTACTTCCCGAACAAGGTTCACCAGCAGCTCGTCAACGAGCCGTTCGTGACCCTCGGGGCAGAGGGCAAGTTCGATGTCATCGCACGCATGAGCGGTGGCGGCGTGTCCGGCCAGGCCGGCGCACTTCGCCTCGGCGTTGCTCGCTCGCTCAACGGCATTGACACCGAGGGCAACCGCCCGAGCCTGAAGAAGGCCGGCTTCTTGACGCGTGATCCGCGCGCCAAGGAGCGTAAGAAGTACGGTCTCAAGAAGGCCCGTAAGGCTTCGCAGTACAGCAAGCGCTAATCCGTTGGGCCGACTTTTCGGTACCGATGGAGTGCGGGGGCTCGCTAATCGCGAGCTCACCGCAGAGCTTGCACTCGATCTGTCCGTCGCTGCTGCCCACCTCCTCGCGGACGTGGGCGCATTCGACGGGCATCGACCCAAGGCAGTCGTCGCACGCGACGGTCGTGCCAGCGGTGAATTCCTCGAAGCGGCAGTAGTCGCAGGCCTGGCTAGCGCCGGCGTTGATGTCATCCTCCTGGGCGTCGTGCCCACCCCCGCGGTCGCATATCTGACCGATGCGCTTGGTGCCGATCTCGGCGTGATGCTCTCGGCATCGCACAACGCGATGCCTGACAACGGCATCAAGTTCTTCGCCCGCGGCGGGCACAAGCTCGACGATGCGATCGAAGATGCCATTGAGGCTCGCATGGGCGAGCCGTGGGAGCGCCCAGTCGGCGCCGCGGTGGGTCGTGTTCACTCCGACGACTTCGCCCCGCAGATGTATGAGAAGTTCCTGCTCTCGACCCTGCCGCACCCGCTCGATGGCCTGACCATCGTCGTCGATTGCGCCAATGGCGCGTCATCATTCATTGCCCCTGAGCTCTATGCGAGCGCCGGGGCAACAGTCATCGCGATTCATCACACGCCTGACGGCAACAACATCAACGAGAACTGCGGCAGCACGCATCTCGAGGATCTCATTGCAGCAGTCAAGGAACACGGCGCTGATGCGGGCATCGCTCATGACGGCGATGCCGATCGCTGCCTCGCGGTTGATGGCAATGGCAACGTGGTTGATGGCGATCACATCCTCGCAATCCTCGCTGAGGGTATGCGCGATGCTGGCAAGCTCGTGAACAACACTGTCGTGGCAACAGTCATGGCCAACCTCGGCTTCAAGATCGCGATGCGCAAGGCAGAGATCACCGTTGTCGAGACCGGTGTTGGCGATCGCTATGTGCTGGAAGAGATGAAGGCCAACGGCTACGTGCTCGGCGGCGAGCAGAGTGGCCACGTCGTGATGACCGAATACGCCACGACCGGCGATGGCTTGCTCACTGCACTCCACCTTCTCGCCCGCGTCGCGCAGACCGGCACCTCGCTTGCTGAACTCGCTGCACGCGTCGAGAAGCTGCCTCAGGTGCTCGTCAACGTCAAGGGCGTCGATAAGTCTCGCGCCGAGACCGACCCGGTGGTCGCCGCGGCAGTTGCTGCAGCTGAAGCGGAACTCGGTGAGTCAGGCCGCGTGCTGCTGCGTCAGTCAGGCACTGAGCCCGTGATTCGCGTGATGGTCGAGGCTACGAGTCTCGAGCAGGCGCAGCGACTTACCGATGAGCTCGCCGCTGTGGTTCTCGCCCAGCTCGCGCTCTAGACCCCTCTACCGTCGGGCTTCCCGAGTAAGAGACCACGACCGAATAGGGTTTGAGTATGTGCGGAATCGTGGGTTATGTCGGCCAGAAGCAGGCCCTCGAGGTCGTGGTCGCAGGTCTTCGCCGCCTCGAGTACCGCGGATACGACTCGGCCGGCGTCGCCGTCATCGCTGATGGTGCCCTCGAAGTACGCAAGAAGGCCGGCAAGCTGGCCAATCTCGAGAGCCTGATCGGTACCGATCCGCTGCCCCAGTCGACCACCGGCATCGGCCACACCCGCTGGGCCACCCATGGCGGCCCCACCGACTCCAATGCCCACCCGCATGTCAGCGAGGATGCCTCGATCGCTGTGATCCATAACGGCATCATCGAGAACTTCGCCGAACTGCGCGCTGAGCTGACCGCTGCAGGAGTCACGCTTTCGTCGGAGACTGACACCGAGGTCGCCGCCCATTTGCTCGCGGCCACGATGTCCGCTGCGGGCGGGAATCTCACTGACGCGATGCGCATGGTCTGCAGCCGACTTGAAGGCGCTTTCACTCTCGTCGCGATCGACAAGGCCCAGCCAGATCTCGTCGTCGCAGCCCGCCGCAACTCACCGCTGGTCGTCGGCCTGGGGGAGGGCGAGAACTTCGTCGCCTCTGATGTGTCGGCATTCGTCGACCACACCCGCAATGCCCTCGAGCTCGGTCAAGATCAAATCGTGACCATCACGCCCTCGAGTGTTGAGGTCATCACCTTCGAGGGTGGGCCCGCTGAGGTCACGCCCTTCACCGTCGACTGGGATGCCTCGGCAGCGGAGAAGGGGGGCTACGACCTCTTCATGCTCAAGGAGATCGCAGAGCAGCCCAAGGCCGTTGCCGATTCGCTGCGCGGTCGCTTCGATGCCGACAATCGCCTGCAGCTCGATGAGATGCGCCTCTCGGATGCTGATCTACGCGGCGTCACCAAGGTCGTCGTCGTCGCCTGCGGCACGGCCTTCCATGCCGGCATGGTCGCGAAGTACGCCGTTGAGCACTGGACACGCATTCCTGTCGAGGTCGAGCTCGCCAGCGAGTTCCGCTACCGCGACCCGATCGTCGGCCCCGACTCTCTCGTCATCGCGATCTCGCAGTCGGGCGAGACCATGGACACCTTGATGGCCCTGCGTCATGCCAAGGCCCAGGGTGCACGCACCCTTGCCATCTGCAACACGGTGGGTTCCACGATTCCTCGCGAATGCGATGCGGTGCTCTACACCTATGCCGGCCCGGAGATTGCTGTCGCGTCAACCAAGGCATTCCTCACCCAGATCGTCGCGGCCTATCTCGTCGGTCTGTATCTCGCGCAGGTACGCGAGCAGATGTCAGCCGCCGATATCTCCGACGTCATGGAAGACCTCAAGGGCATGCCGCAAAAGGTCGACCTCGTTCTCGACACTGTCGAGCCCGTGCGTGCGATCGCTCGTACCTTCGCGAACTCGAACTCGGTGCTCTTCATCGGCCGCCATGTCGGTTACCCGGTGGCACTCGAGGGAGCACTCAAGCTCAAGGAGCTTGCATACATGCACGCCGAAGGCTTCGCGGCCGGCGAACTGAAGCATGGCCCGATCGCACTCATCGAAGATGGCGTGCCCGTCGTCGTGGTTCTGCCGTCACCGAGTGATCGCCTGCACGACAAGATGATCTCCGCTATCCAGGAAGTGCGCGCACGTGGCGCCGTCATCATCGCCATCGCCGAGGAAGGCGACGAGAAGATCCTGCAGTTCAGTGATCACGTCATTCGCGTTCCGGTCACCCCCTCGCTCATGCAGCCGCTGGTTTCCACGGTGCCGCTGCAGGTCTTCGCCTGCGAGATGGCCACCGCCAAGGGCCACGACGTCGATCAGCCGCGCAACCTGGCGAAGTCGGTCACTGTTGAATGACGAGTTCACGGGGGGCCTGCCGGCTTCCGTGATCGGCATCGGCGTCGACATCGTCGACACCGAGCGCTTTGCCGCGGTGATTGCTCGTACTCCGCGCATCGTCACGCGCCTATTCACCGAAGCTGAGTCGCTTAACTCTGATGGAGCTGACCGCTCGGCCGTATCGCTCGCTGCCCGCTTCGCAGCAAAAGAAGCCGTAGCCAAGGTTCTCGGTGACACCCAGGGGCTGGAATGGCATCACTGCGAGGTCGTAACCGATTCCCTCGGCAAGCCGTCACTGCGCATTTCCGGAACCGTTGCCCAGGCGGCGCTGGCTCGCGGTATCTCGTCGTGGCACCTGTCGCTGAGCCACGATGGCGGTCATGCCATTGCGTTCGTCGTCGCGGAAGGTGATTCACATGCGTGAGATCTATACCGCTGATCAGGTCAGGGCGGCCGAGTCGGAGTTAATGGCAACCCTTCCCGAGGGCGCCCTCATGCAGCGGGCGTCCTTCGGACTCTCGGTCATCTGCTCGCGCGTGCTGACCGAAGTCGCGGGTCGGGTGGCTGGCGCCCAGGTGCTGTTGCTGATCGGCGGCGGCAATAACGGTGGCGATGCGCTGTTCGCTGGTGCCTACCTGCGCGATCGTGGCGCGGCCGTGTCTGCGCTCCTGCTCACTGAGAATCCGCATGCTGATGGCTCTGCAGCCTTTCGACGTGCTGGTGGTTCGTTCATCTCCTGGAGTGATGATTGCCTTGCCGATGTTGGGGATGCCGATCTCGTGATTGACGGGCTCGTCGGTATCGGCGGTTCGGGCGCATTGCGCGAGCCGATGGCCGAATGCGTTCGAGTCGTCAATGCACTGGCGAATGCGATCATCGCCGTTGATATCCCCAGCGGAGTCAATGCCAATACTGGGGCTGTCGAGGGGGAAGCCATCGATGCCGATCTCACCGTTACCTTTGGAGCGTTGAAGCCTGGGCTGCTGCTGATGCCGGGCAAGGAGTTCGTGGGAGCCATTCACTTCGTCGATATCGATCTCGATTCGACCTTGGGTGAACCGATCGCTTCACTGCTCGAAGATGACGATGTCGCAGAGCTGTTGCGTACTCCCTCGGCGGCCGATCACAAGTACTCGCGCGGGGTGGTCGAGATCATCGCGGGGAGTGCGCAGTACCCGGGAGCAGCGCTCCTTGCTGTTGATGGTGCTCGCTCCGCAGGCGCGGGCATGGTGCGCTACTTCGAGCGCCCGGGCATTGACACCACGGCGCTCGTCACAGCATTCCCCGATGTCGTCATCAGCAGTGAGCCTGATGCACGCATTCGGGCTCGCGTGATCGGCCCGGGTTTCGATGGCTCCACCGATCAGCGAGCCCTCTTGGTGACGGCCTGCGCGAGTGACGCTGCGTTGGTAATCGACGCGGGAGCGCTCACCTTGCTTGCGGCTGACCCCGAGCTTCGCGATCTCGTCTCGGCGCGTGGCGCTGCCGGTGGCATCACTGTGCTGACTCCGCATGACGGCGAGTTCAGTCGCTTCGACCCCGTCGGTGACGATCGCCGTGCCGCAGCGCTGGGCCTTGCCGCAGCCCTGAACGCCATCGTGGTGCTCAAGGGGGCTGGCACCGTCATCGCTGATCACCTTGGTGAGGTGTTTATCGATTCCGAGGGCACATCGGCCCTGGCCACCGCTGGCTCGGGTGATGTCCTGGCCGGTTTGATGGGGGGTCTACTGGCCTCGAGGCAGCCGGATGATCACTCGGCTGCAGCGCTCGTCTCGGCGGCAGTTTTCATTCATGGCCGCGCAGGTCGAATTGCCGGCGAAGCACTCGGCACCGTGACAGCGTCAGACATCGCCGACTGCCTTGAGCCTGCGCTGGCCGAACTGCTCTAGGCCGCAGCTCCTGAACGACTCAGGTCCTGCATCGACCCCAAGAACCCAAGCATTCGCCCCTTTCGGCGCAGACGCAAAGCAGCCCCGCGTGCACTCACGCCGAACTAGTACGAAAACGCGAGATCACGAATCCACGAGGCCTGAGATTTCCGCAACTGGAATCCACGTAACACGGGGCAATTCACATCGACCCGCTCCCGCTTGTGGCACCTATATCTCTAGACACAAACTCCGATTACGGATGTAACCCCATCCAAGGAAGTGAATCCGTGATTCTTCAACAGTTCACTATTCGTACTCCAAGGAATGCTCGGATATTCATCGTCAAACAGTACTTTTCGGCGGTCGGATTCCGCTGTTTCCTAAGGAGTGTTTGTGAAGATGAAGCGAGTTTCGGTACTAGGTGTTGTCGCACTATCGGCAGGAGCACTCGTCGCTTCCGGTGCCATCGTGAATACCGCTTCAGCGTCCGAAGGTAACGTGACGTTGACGCTTTTACATAACAATGACGGAGAGTCCGCGCTTCTTCCCCAGAGCATTTCGGTGAACGGGACTCCACTTGCGACCGGTAGTGCCGCGGCATTCAAGACCGTTCTAGATCGGGAGCGCGCAAGAGCTAAGGCGATCCGCGGCAACAGCGTTTTCGCGACATACGCGGGCGACTCATTCTTGGCCTCGAACATTCTTATTTGTTCAGAACCCTCAAATCCGACGTCAACCGCTCCCGTGTGGGATGCGGTCGCACAGGAGAAGATGGGCTACGACGTTCACGCACTGGGCAACCACGAGTTCGACTACGGCCCCGCTTTCCTGGCCCGGTACATCAAGGCCTATCGCTCGCCTTCAGGCGTGGTGGACCAGCCGTTCATCTCAGGCAATCTGAATTTCGCTCCATCAAATGCTCTTGCGCCACTTCTTGCCAAGGGCGGTGTCGTCGACACCACTGCCGTCGCGAAGCAAAAGGTTGTCGGTTCAAGTGCGATTTTCACGGACCCGAAGACTGGCAAGAAGTTCGGCATCGTTTCGGCTATCACGCCGACCCTGCAGTCCATTTCCTCGCCGCTTCCGGTTCAGGTCACAACTGCAGACCTTGACACTCTGGCAGCTAGTCTGCAAGGGCAGATCAATGCGTTCGAGAAGAAGGGCATTAACCGAATCATTCTGGTCAGCCATATGCAGAGCATCTTGGTCGACACTTCACTGATTCAGAGGCTTCGAGGCGTAGACATCGCAGTCGCCGGAGGTGGAGATGACCTCCTTGCTAACCCGAACATCCCCAACGGGGTCCAACTTCTTCCAGGGGCAGGCGTACCTGTTGGTACCTACCCGACGATGGTCACATCAAGGAATTCCGTTGAGGTCCCGATGGTTACCACGGCCGGCAACTATCAATATCTAGGTCGGCTCGACGTGACCTTTGACAAGGCCGGGCGGCTTGTCAGTTACAACCAGAAAACTTCGTTCCCTCGCCGAGTCGTGATCAAGAGTGACGCATCTGCAGCTATGGGTTTCACCGATGCGGTTGTCCCGAACTCCGAGATCGTTAAGGAAGTTCAAAGCCCGCTTGAGACCGGCTGCTTAGCCGGGCAGAAAGTACCGTTCGCCGCCTCGCAGATTGTTTTCAACACGCAGCGCGGTAGCGCCACCACACCGGGTGTTCGCACTCGTGAAACCAATGGCGGCAACTTGGTAGCCGATTCATTCATGAACTCCTATGGCCAGCGGGCAGCGGCTGCCGGCTTGCCCGGAGTCTCAGCAACCAACCGCGTGGTAGCTGTGACCAACGGCGGCGGCATCCGCATCAACTCATTGCCTGAGACGGGCGTTGCAGGCCCTATCTCCCGCGCGATGACTTTCAGCCTGCTGCCCTTCGACAACCGTCTGACGGTTGTGCAAGACCTCACGGCGACTCAGCTGAAGAGTATCTTCGAGCGCTCCTGCTCGATCGGTACGTCGGGTGGCGGCCAGTTCCTGCAAATCGCCGGAATGAAGGTCACCTGTTCTCGAAGCGGAACGGCGCAGGTTATCTCCACTCCGGTTGGTAATGCCACCGCTGGCACGATCACTACCGAGGGAACGCGCGTTCGTTCGATCGTCTTGGACGACGGCACAGCATTGGTGACAAACGGTGTTCCGGTTGCTACCGCACCAGTGGTCGATGTTGTCACGAACTCGTTCACGGCATCTGGCGGCGACAATTACGCAGCATTTGAGAGTGCCCCGCTCAAGGTGAACTTTGGAATCTCCTACGAGCAGACCCTCGTCGATTATCTGAACACCTTCCCGTCGGTGAACGGTTCGCCCACGGTTTCCTCCAGCGACGCGCGTTACGCGCCAACGGTGAACAGTCGGTTCTTCTGGGTGAGTTGATACTCAGGCTCGCGACAGCCTCTAAGCGGCCCCAGAACTCCGGAAGGAGTTCTGGGGCCGCTTAGTTGGCTGGCGAGGGTGGCGGTTGCGTTTTATGCCGCTAGCCTCTCCGACCCCTGACGATCCGTCAACGCAACAATGCGCGCGAGGATCAGTGGAGTGCAGTGCCGGGTGAGGCTTGATGAAGTCGAGATGGCGTGCCATTTCTTCTCCATTTCGCCGCCATTCGGCGTTTCCCTGCCCTTCATCCAGGTAGCGGGTGGCGGGGAGAGACAATAGAAACATGCCCCGCGCCGCTGCTGTCATCGATCTCGCGGCGGCACGTCACAACCTCGGCGTGATGGCTGCCCGTGCCGGCGACGCCGAACTCATGGCAGTGGTGAAGGCGGAGGCCTATGGGCATGGGATGGTGCCCGTGGCTCGCGTGGCTCGCGAAGCCGGCGCGACTTGGCTGGGCGTGGCACTCCCGAGTGAGGCCCTCACACTTCGTGCGGCAGGTGACACCGGTCGGATTCTCGCCTGGCTCTGGGCGGTCGGTGACCTGGATATCGCGGCATGCGTAGCCGCTGACATTGATCTGTCGATCTCGAGTCTTGCTGCCCTCGACGAAATCGCCGCGGCAGCGAGGGCTCAAGGTCGTCGGGCGCGCGTGCATCTGAAGGTGGATACCGGTCTCTCGCGCAATGGTGTCCCCGAGTGCGACTGGGCATCGGTGATCGAGGCACTCGTGTCAGCCGAAGATCTCGAGGTTGTTGGCATCTGGTCGCATCTTGCGAGCGCTGATGTCATCGGTGCGACCTCGGTTGAGAAACAGCGGGCCGCATTCGAGCGCGCGATCGCATTGGCCGAGGGAGCAGGGCTCACCGGCCTGCTTCGTCACCTGAGCAACACGGCTGCCGCTCTTGCGTATCCGGACTGCCAGTACGACATGGTGCGAGCGGGCATCGGAATCTACGGCATCTCGCCGAGCCCACAGATGGGCACGGCTGCGGATTTCGGCCTGCGCCCGGTGATGACCCTGCGAGTCAAGATCGCGAGCATCAAGCGCATCGAGGCGGGGGTGTCGGTGTCGTACGGCGAGACGTGGACTGCGTCCGAATCGACACTGATCGGCCTCATCCCGATTGGCTACGCCGACGGCGTGCCGCGCAGCGCGAGCAATCGAGCGCATGTGAGCGTCAACGGTCGCTCCTATCCCATCGTCGGCACCGTCGCCATGGATCAATTCATGGTAAATCTCGGCGAGAACCCCGATGGTCTGGTCGTCGGTGACAACGTCGTGCTCTTCGGCCGCGACGCAGACCCGGTTGAGGTGTGGGCCGAGCAAGCCGAGACGATCGGTTACGAGGTCGTCACGCGGATCACTCCTCGGGTCCCGCGAATCTACGAGTCGTGAGTCGGCGCTATGGGTAACGATTTCGGGAGCGCACTGCGCATGGCAGGCGGTGGCCTGCTTGCCGCGGGCGTGCTTGCCGCCGGTGCGGCGGTCGGCGCCGTGGTCGAACGCGCGGTGCTCGCTCGCTCGGCTAGGCCTGATGTCGACGACAGTGAGCTCGGCTCATTGCGGGGCACCGTCTACGAGATCACGGCCGACGATGACGTGATCTTGCACGCTGAAGTCGATGAGGCTGATCCCGCGACTGACACCGGACTCACGATCGTCTTCGCACACGGTTACGGCCTCAGCCTCGATTCCTGGCATTACCAAAGGCAGGCCCTGCGCGGCCGCGCCCGTCTCGTGTTCTATGACCAGCGCAGTCACGGCCGCTCCGGTCGTGCTGACTTCGACTCTCATCACATCGATCAGCTCGGTCGTGATCTCGAGACGGTGATCGAGACACTCGCCCCCAGCGGCCCGCTCATGCTGATCGGCCATTCCATGGGCGGCATGACTCTCATGGCCTTTGCTGACCTGCGCCCCGACATCATCGAGGAACGCGTGTACGGTGTCGCCTTCATCGCGACGACTCCCACCTCGATTGAGAACGGATCCCTGGGCCTGCCGCTTGTCGGCCCGATGCTGCATCGCGTAGCGCCGCACGTGTTCGCTTCACTCGCCAAGCGCAAGGAGGTCGTCGAGAAGGCCGTGCGCGGCGGCAGTGATCTCGCACTGCTCGTGACGCGTCTGTATTCCTTCGGTTCGACTGCGCCGGATGCTGCCGGCAAGTTCGTGGCCGAGATGATCGCGGGCACTCCGATCGACGTGCTCGCCGAGTTCCTTCCCGCCTTGCAGGATCACGATAAGCGCCACGTGCTTCAGGTATTTCAGAGTGCCGAGGTGCTGGTCATCGCGGGCGATGCCGATCGGCTCGTGCCGTTGGAGAACAGCGCGCAGATTGTCGAGGGCATCCCGGGCGCAGAGTTTGTGATCCTTCCGAACGCCGGCCACATGCTCACCCTGGAGCACCCCGATCAGGTCGACGACCTGCTGATCGAACTGCTCGATCGCGTGCAGCGCGATATCGAGATGTCGGCGCATCCGGTCGCATGAGCTCGATCTCCATCCCCACTGGCTCTGCAATGCGTGACCGCGGAGCCCACATCGCGCGCTGCTGTCGCCCCGGTGATCTCGTGATCTTGAGCGGTAATCTCGGGGCGGGCAAGACCACCTTCGTGCAGGGCATGGGCTCAGGCTTGGGAGTGGTTGAGCAGATCACCAGCCCGACCTTCGTCATCGCTCGCGTGTATCCCACGCCAGCAGGCACTGATCTCGTTCATGTGGATGCCTATCGACTCGGCTCGTCACTTGAACTTGATGATCTCGACCTGGATTCCGATCTCGACTCGGCGATCACCGTGGTCGAATGGGGAGAGGGCAAGGTCGAGCAGCTCTCCGAGGATCGCGTCGTCATCACGATTACTCGATCGGACTCCGATGACGACGAGACTCGCGTGATGAGTGTTGCGGGCTTCGGCGCGCGGTGGGATGACGCCGCACTGCAGGAGTTGCTCGCATGAGGATCCTCGGTATCGATACCTCTTCTGAGTTGTCCTCGGTTGCGCTCGTTGATGGTGATTCGGTCATCACACGCGAAGTACTCGATGGACGCCGTCACGCTGAGGTGCTAGCCGTACTGCTGCGCGAGGTGCTCGACGAGGGGCTGCGGCCCGAGCTCATTGCCTGCGGAGTCGGCCCTGGCCCGTACACCGGACTTCGCGTGGGTGTCACGACTGCGCAGGTGCTGGGGCTCGCGTGGTCGGTGCCTGTTGTCGGTATCTGTTCCCTCGACGCGATCGCCGCGCAGGTCTCGTGCGCAGGTGACTTCCTGGTCACCGCAGATGCGCGGCGCAAGGAGGCCTACTGGGCTCGCTATGACCGCAGTAGACGCCGCACTGATGGGCCGAGGGTCAGCCGCATTGATGAGCTTGATGACGAGGTCGCATCACTCCCTCGATTCGGTGAGCTGTCCGGTGAAGTAGGGGAGCCGATCCGCCCACGCGCCTCGGTGATTGCCCGACTTGCTGGCTCGTATCGCGACGCGGGTGAATCCATGGCGACCTCTGACATCGATCTCTCGGTTCACGGCGGTGACTCAGGTGCCACCGCTGACTCGGTAAGTGGCTCCCGACTTCTCGCCCCGGTGCCGCTCTACATTCGGCGCCCCGATGCCGTGGCCCCTGGCGTGAAGTCATGAGCGATATCACTCTGCGCCCAATGCGCTGGCCCGATATCGAGGCCGTGCATGCGATCGAGGCGGCGGTCTTCGAGGTTGATCCGTGGAGCGCGGAGCAGTTCTGGGGCGAGCTTGCCCAGCCGACTCGTGAATACGTCGTGGCCGAGGACTCGGGTGTGATCATCGGCTACGCGGGCGCGTACTTGCTGCCGCCTGATGCAGATGTGCAGACCATTGCCGTGTCAGGTGCTGCGCAGGGCAGGGGAGTGGGCCGCCTGTTACTCGAGGAACTCATCACCATCGCCGTTCGGAACAAATGCTCGCAACTTCTGCTTGAGGTGCGCTCTGACAATGCGAGTGCACTTGGCATGTACGAGCGCTTTGGCTTCGAGTCGATCAGCAAGCGCCGCGACTACTACGCGAGTGGTATCGATGCATTGATCATGCGTCTTCGCCCGCTGCCCGGGAGCGAGGTGAGTCATGAGCAGTGAGCCGTTGGTTCTCGGCATCGAGACCTCCTGCGACGAGACGGGGGTCGGCATTGTGCGTGGCTCCACACTGCTGGTTGATGCCGTGGCGTCGAGTGTCGAGGAGCATGCCCGCTTCGGTGGCGTCGTTCCTGAGGTCGCGAGCCGCGCTCACCTTGAGGCGATGGTGCCGACTATCGAGCGTGCCTGCGCTGAGGCGGGTGTCCGTCTGAATGACATCGATGCTCTCGCAGTCACGGCAGGGCCGGGGCTCGCGGGTGCACTGCTTGTCGGCACGGCCTCGGCAAAAGCGCTGGCCGTTGCACTCGGCATCCCGATTTACGCGGTCAATCACCTGGCTGGGCACGTGGTGGTCGATGAACTCGAACATGGCCCGCTGCCCGAATCGGCGATTGGCCTGCTGGTCTCCGGAGGGCACTCGTCCCTGCTGCTCGTGCGCGACGACGCCCAAGACATCACTCCGCTAGGCGCCACTCTTGACGATGCGGCGGGTGAGGCCTTCGACAAGGTCGCGCGACTGCTCGACCTGCCTTTCCCTGGCGGCCCGCATATCGACCGCGTCGCACGTGATGGGGATGGCTCGGCGATTGCATTCCCGCGCGGGCTGACTGCGTCTCATGACATGGAGGAGCACGAGTTCGACTTCTCGTTCTCGGGCCTGAAGACCTCGGTTGCGCGCTGGATCGCAAAGGAGAAGGCGGCCGGGACCTCGATCAATGTCGCCGATGTTGCGGCCTCGTTCCAAGAAGCCGTGGTCGACGTGCTCACACGCAAGGCGATTGCCGCTTGCCTCGCTCATGATGCGCAGCATCTCGTGATCGGTGGCGGGGTCGCGGCCAACAGCCGGTTACGCGCACTCGCTCAGGAGCGTTGCGATGCTGCCGGCATCACCCTGCGTGTACCGAGTCCGAAACTGTGCACCGACAATGGCGCCATGATCGCTGCCGTGGGAGCCAAGTTGGTGCGCCAGGGCGCACTGCCCTCCACCCTGGATTTCCCGACCACTTCGGTATTGCCGGTGTCAACCGTGGTGGTGCACGATGCCGGCTGAGTTCATCATTGATGGCGGCATGTCGACCCAGCTGGAGTCGATGGGCCATGACATCAGCGGCAATCTCTGGACAGCCCGCGCTTTGTTCGAGTCACCTGAGGCCATCGTCGATGCGCATCGCGCATTCGCTGATGCGGGTGCTGATGTGCTGATCACCGCGAGTTACCAGGTGTCGCGTCAGGGTTTCGTCGAAGCAGGCTTGACCGCGCAGCAGGCTGATGAATCACTCGTGCGTAGTGTCGAGCTGGCACGCCAGGCGAGCAGTACAGGCAAGGTGGCGGCGAGCATCGGCCCGTATGGCGCGATCTTGCATGACGGATCCGAGTATCGCGGGAATTACGGACTCACTCGCGAGCAGCTTGCCGACTTTCATCGTGAGCGAATCTCTTTCCTTGCGAGCGCAGGGCCTGACTATCTAGCGATCGAGACGATCCCCGATGTACTCGAGGTGCAGGCCCTCGCTGATGCGCTCGAGGGCAACGTAATTCTTGCGTGGATCACGTTCAGTGCTAAGGACGGTGCCCATACGTGTGCCGGACAGTCAATCGAAGATGCCGTGCGTGCCGCCGAAGAGATCTCGGGTATCACCCGTATCGGAATCAACTGCACTGATCCGGTATTCGTACCCGAGCTGATCGATCGCATTCGTGTCACCACGTCACTTCCGGTAATCGTCTACCCGAATGCCGGTGGCACCTGGGATGCATCGACAGGTCTATGGAATGGCGTGACGATTGACGACATCGCGCGTAACGCGGTCGAGTGGGTCGAGCATGGTGCGACCTGGGTGGGCGGATGCTGTGGCACCGATGCGGAGGCGATCGCCGCTATTCGCTCGGCAGTGGCGTGACGAGATAGGCCTCCTGCTTACCCTCGCGCACGAGAATCACCAGAACACCTGACTTCGGGCCGCTCAACTTCAACGAGGCCCGGAACTTCTCGGCGTCGACCCCTGCGCCGCGAGTCTTGACCGTGAGATCACCGATACCGAGGTCACGCAGGATCGGCCGTAGTGCGCGGGCGTCTGCGGTGACCTGCTGATCGACGCGGAAGCCGCGCAGAGCCGGGTGCTCGATCGCAGACTGCGAGGTCAGCCAGTGTGATGCCGGGTCGACTCTCGCTACTCCATCCAGGCATAACGCATCGACGACACTGGCGCTCACTACCGCGGGGTCGGGCTCGTGGAGAAAACGTGCAACCTCGCTGACCGAGCCGAGTTCAGGTGTGGCCTCGACGACAAATTCCGCGCGGTCGACACCGACAGCACGTCGAACGCCGAAGAGGGGCCAACTCGCGAGCGTGCACTCGACCACAGTGCGATCACTGCTCACCCATTCGGCCGACCAGCCGATCGGGATCGAATCGGCGGAGAAGCCAGGCGTGGTTTTGACCAGCACGCGAAGACCGCGCGCGGCAAGAGCGATGACAAAGGAGAGCGGGGGAGACCAGCGCTCGGGGTCGCGCTCGGATTGGGCGCGCGATCCGTCTGAAGTGCGACGGCCGGTGCGCCGAGCGGGGTCGACGAATACGACTGAACTCTCAGGGAGTGCGGTGAGAAGTGGGTCGAGGAGGCCCGGATCGGTGCTGTCGCCGGTGATCACGGTGGCGCCCGGCAGGTTCGCGGCCAGCAGGGTGGCGATCTCGGGGGAGCGCTCGATCGAGGTCACCGTCAGCCCGGCCCTGGCGAAGGCCGCCGAATCGAAGCCCAGGCCCGCGGTCAGGTCGATCACGTGCGTGATGCCTGCGGCAGTGAGTAATCGGGCTCGGCGGTCGGCTACCGCGGGTCGGGTGGCCTGCTCGAGCCCCTCACGGGTCAGCAGCGGTGAACCGGTGATCCCGTATCGGTCGGCGGCCAGGGCGCGCAGTTCGGCCTGGCTCAGCGCAGCGGCGACCTGGGCGGAATCCAGATCAGGAAGCTCGCGCCGAAGCCGGGAACCGGCCGCCAGCGAGTCGGCGCCGGTCTGCCACTCGGCCTGGGCCGCGGTCACTGCTGCCGATCCCGAGGGGGAGGCCAGCCAGGAGGCAAGGTCGAGGTCCACGGGCGCATCGTCCCACCTGACACCGGCTGGCACTCAACTTGACGGAGTGCTAATCGGAACGTAGATTTGTGCCTAGCACTCCCCACCTGGGACTGCTAACAGCTTCGCCCACCATGGGCATAGACAGATCCGAAAGGACGACATCGTGTCGGTCAACATCAAGCCCCTCGAGGACCGCATCCTGGTCCAGACCCTCGAAGCCGAGCAGACCACCGCTTCCGGCCTGGTCATCCCGGACACCGCCAAGGAGAAGCCCCAGGAGGGCACCGTTATCGCGACCGGCCCCGGCCGTTTCGATGAGGCTGGCGAGAAGCGCATTCCGCTCGACGTCAAGGTCGGCGACATCGTCATCTACAGCAAGTACGGCGGAACCGAGGTCAAGTACAACGGCCAGGAGTACCTGCTCCTGTCGGCTCGCGACATCCTCGCAATCGTCGAGAAGTAAGAACCTTCGGTTCATCTCGGTTTCGAATGGCCCGCTGTGGATTAGCGCAACGCGCCTCCACGCGGGCCATTCACATGATCGTCCGCTGACACAGCAACGCTTTTCTTGGGAGACACGCAATGGCAAAGATTCTCGAATTCAACGAAGACGCACGTCACAGCCTTCAGCGCGGTGTCGATGCACTCGCTGATGCCGTCAAGGTGACCCTCGGCCCTAAGGGCCGCAACGTGGTCATCGACAAGAAGTGGGGTGCGCCCACGATCACCAACGATGGCGTGACCATCGCCAAGGAGATCGAGCTCGAGAACCCCTACGAGAACCTCGGCGCCCAGCTGGCCAAGGAAGTTGCCACCAAGACCAATGACGTCGCAGGCGATGGCACCACCACCGCCACCGTGCTCGCACAGGCGATGGTGCACGAGGGTCTTCGCCAGGTCACGGCCGGCGCATCGCCCATTGGCATCAAGCGCGGCATCGACAAGGCTGTTATTGCTGTCACCGAGAAGCTGCACGACATGGCCCGCCCGGTTGCCGGCAAGGATGAAATCGCGCAGGTCGCGACCATTTCCTCACAGGATTCCGAGATCGGCGGCCTGATCGCTGATGCATTCGACAAGGTCGGCAAAGATGGTGTTATCTCCGTCGAAGAGTCCAGCACCACGTCGATGGAGCTCGAGTTCACCGAGGGCATGCAGTTCGACAAGGGCTACATCTCGCCGTACTTCGTCACCGACGCCGAGCGCATGGAAGCCGTGCTCGAGGATTCCCACATCCTGCTGGTGCAGAACAAGGTCAGCAGCGTTCAGGAGCTCCTGCCCTTGCTCGAGAAGGTCATGGCCACCAGCAAGCCGCTGACGATCATCGCCGAAGACATCGACGGCGAGGCACTGTCGACTCTCGTCGTCAACCGCATTCGCGGCACCTTCCCGTCAGTCGCAGTGAAGGCCCCGGCCTTCGGCGATCGCCGTAAAGCAGTGCTGCAGGACATCGCGATCCTGACCGGCGCCACCGTCGTCTCCGCAGAGGTCGGCCTCAAGCTCGACCAGGTCGGACTCGAGGTTCTCGGCTCCGCACGTCGCGTTGTCGTCACCAAGGACAACACCACGATCGTCGACGGCGGTGGCGATCACGCTGCTGTCGCAGACCGCGTGGCCCAGCTCAAGAGCGAGGTCGAGCGCACCGATTCCGATTGGGATCGCGAGAAGCTCGCCGAGCGCCTGGCCAAGCTCAGTGGTGGCGTTGTCGTCATCAAGGTTGGCGCACACACCGAGGTTGAGCTCAAGGAGAAGAAGCACCGTATTGAGGACGCCGTCTCCGCGACGCGCGCCGCAATCGAAGAGGGCATCGTCTCCGGCGGTGGCAGTGCACTCGTGCAGGCTGTCGTAGTTCTCAAGGACGACCTCGGTCTCACCGGTGATGAAGCAACCGGCGTCGGCATTGTTCGTCGCTCGGCTGTCGAGCCGCTGCGCTGGATCGCCGAGAACGCGGGCGAGCAGGGCTATGTCGTGGTCTCCAAGGTTGCCGAGCTTCCGGCAGGTCAGGGCCTCAATGCAGCCACCGGCGAGTACGTCGATCTCATTGCTGCCGGCGTCATTGACCCGGTCAAGGTCACTCGGTCGGCTCTGCAGAACGCTGCGTCCATCGCGGCAATGCTGCTGACCACCGAAGCACTTGTGGTCGAGAAGAAGGAAGAGGAGCCGGCTCAGGCAGGTGGCCACGGCCACTCGCATCACGGTCATAGTCACTAGCGATAGCGATTACCAGAGTGTGGGCCCCGGGATTTCATCCCGGGGCCTTTCTCGTGCATGAGCTCGGTGATAACCGCCGAACATCACAGGCTGGAGTAGAAGTCTTGGATCTTTCACTCGGCTCACGCCTAGGCTTGAGTCATTCAGCTGCGATGAGTCCAGGGAGATGGAATGTCGGTGCACGAGCTCGATTCACGTGAGTTTCGCTCATTCGCCGGTCATTTTGCGACAGGCGTGGCCATCATCACCACGCTCGACGAAAGCGGCACTCCGGTCGGGTTCACGGCGAACAGTCTCACCTCGCTATCCCTGGACCCACCCATGTTTCTCGTGTGCGTGGCTCGCGATTCCGGAACGCTACCTTCACTGCTGCAGCATTCTCGTTTCGGAATCTCATTCCTCTCCGACGCACAGCGTGACCTGTCAATACGCTTTGCGGGCAAGGGTGGGGGTGCGAAGTTCTCCGACACCGGCCTTCTCGAGAGCCCGAGGGGAATACCGTGGCTGGCCGGTGCTCTCGGACATGCGGAGTGCGAAGTGTCGACCGTGTATGAAGGAGGAGACCACATGATCGTTCTCGGCACTGTGTCCACGATCAACTTCGGCGAAGGAGAACCATTGGTGTACTTCCGTGGTGACTACGCTGCCCTGAGCGGGCGCTGATGTCATCCGCAACGCAGTCATTGACGGGCACCGGTGCTGTCGTGACGGGTGGAGCATCAGGTCTCGGGCGCGCGATCACCGAGGCACTCGCGAAGGCAGGTGCGAGTGTTGCGCTGCTGGACGCCGACGGACCTGCAGCACAATCCGTGGCCGCTGAGCTTGTCGAATCAGGCTGTGACGTCGTCGGCTTGCAGTGCGATGTCACGGTTCCCGATTCCCTGACTGCAGCCATGCGAATTGCTGCTGATCGATTCGGCGGAATTCGGGTTGTGTTCGCGAATGCCGGAATCTCCGCAGGTCCTGGGCCGGGCTCGGGCGGAAAGTCACTGCTGGAGCTCGATGACGATAACTGGGACCGAGTATTGGCGGTGAATCTCTCCGGCGTGATTCGCACGGCGCGCGCAGCGCTGCCTTATTTGATCGAGTCCGGATCCGGAAGACTCATCATCACCTCATCGTCCGCGGCGATCATGCCGACGCTGTTCGTCGGACATGCCTATGCAGCGAGTAAGGCTGCCGTCCATCACCTGACTCAGTACCTGGCAATGGAGCTTGCTGAGTACAAGGTGCTGGTCAATTGCCTGGCCCCGGGCCCGTTCGAGACGAACATTGCTTCGGGAAGGCTCAAGCAACCCGACATTGCCGAGCAGGTGGCCAAGAGCGTGCCGCTCGGAAGAATCGCTGACCCTTCGGAGATAGGCCCGGTCGCACTGCTGCTTGCGAGTCCGGACAACGGGTTCATGACTGGATCGCTTATCTCCATCGATGGCGGCACCGTCGCGGGTAACTGGTCGCACTGAAGGGCATCGGTGGCCGAGCCTCATTAAGGCTGAGTCACAGGGCCATGCTGCGTGCCGCTGTATCGCCAGGGCGTGCCTGATTTTTCAACGCCTGCTGCACGCTGTTCACGAACTCGCTGAGTACCGGGGTCACGCGTGCCTGACGCGTGAGCACGGACATCTGCAGCACCGGGGCCGGATCTGAAATACCGATGGTGATTACGCCATGCGGGACGAGGCTATTGGCGAATGAGGGCACGAACGTAGCTCCAAGGCCGGAGGCCACGAGGGCCAAGGCCATGTGCAGGTGGTCTGCCTCCTGAGTCACGCATAAGTCGAATCCGGCTTCACGCGCGAGAGTGGCGTAGTAGTCGCCGTTGTCCGCATCCGTGCGTTGGGCAATTTGAATCACGGGTTCACCCTCGAGGCGGGCGAACGGTATCTCGAGTTCAGTAGCGAAGGGATGATCCTCGGGTAGGGCCAAGAGAACCGGCTCCTCGATGGTGACGTGACTCGTCAGCCATGGCGGCATGTTTTTCGGAGTCCGGCAAATGGCTACGTCTATCCTGCCCTGTTCCAGTTCTTCCAGGAGCCGACTCGTGCCGGCCTCAGTCAACCCGACGGTGACCGACGGGTGGGACTGGCCGTGAATTCTGAGTACTCGGGCCACGTAGGCGAGGCAGGCGGGAGCGATGAAGCCGAACTCGACGGTTCCAGAATCACCTGCTGCGACTCGCCGGGCGGTTTCCATCATCTCGGAGGCATCGTGCAGGATTTCACGAGCCTTTGGCAAAAGGGTTTCCCCGGCCGGGGTGAGCTCGACTGTTCTGCGGTTACGCGTGAACAACTGCACGCCGAGCTCTCGCTCGAAGGAGGCGATCTGCTTGCTCAATGCAGGCTGGACGATGAAGAGCCGCTCAGCAGCCCTGCCGAAGTGCAGTTCATCTGCGAGGACGGCGAAATATCGAAGATGCCGGAGCTCCACCGAAACCTCCGAACTCAGTGTGGGAACCCGCGAGAATCGCGCGGCACCCCCTGGCGTATGTGAATCGCCGTCATCCTAACCGCGGGGACTGGCCCCCTGATTGGTTATCACCCGCTTCGTGTGAGGCCTCTAGGGAATCACAGGGGGCTGCATTGATATTGGCGAACAATCCAGGAAATCAAGAAGAATGCGGCAATGGAGTTCCCCCTATGAAGACGTGGCCGGCAGTAGCGGCAGTCCTGGAGTCACCTGACGCGAGTTTCGCACTCCAGCCCGTTGACTTGGGCCCCTTGGCCAGCGGCGAGGTTCTTGTTCGAGTGCTGGCTTCGGGCGTGTGCGGTACCGACACAGAGGCTCGCGAGCTCACGCCCACCCCGTCCGTGCTCGGCCATGAGGGTGTCGGGATTGTCGAAGAGCTCGGCCCCGACGTCACGGGCGTGGCACCCGGGGATCTCGTCGTGATGTCGTACCCCAGTTGCGGGGCTTGTGCGGGCTGCCTTCGAGGTACGCGGTGGCTGTGCGAGCACAACTGGAGTCTGAGCTTTGACGGCAAGCGCGGTGACGGCTCCCAGCCGGTTCATCGTGACGGCGTGCCCATCTCCTCTGCCTACTTCCAGCAGTCCTCATTCTCGACCCGAGCAGTAGTACCTGCCCGTTCGCTCGTGCTTGCACCAGCGGACATCCCGTTGCCCGTCCTCGCTGCCTTGCCGTGCGGGGTCTTGACTGGCGTGGGCGCGGTTCTTAATGTCCTGAAAGTTGCCCCCGGAGATTCACTTGCTGTCATCGGCACCGGGGCGGTGGGCCTTGCCGCGATCATGGCGGCCAAAATCCTTGGCGCTACGACGATTGTTGCTATCGATGTGCATCCCGGCCGCCTGGAACTCAGTCGCCAACTCGGTGCCACCCATGCAATCTCGGCGGTTGAGCAGGACGTCCCCGATGCAATACTCCAGCTGTTCCCCGAAGGCATCCGAGCAGTGCTCGACACAACGGGAAGGCAGTCATCCTGGAGTGACGCCGTGGCCTACCTTCAGCGTGGCGGTGACTTCGCCTTCGTGACGACACCTGAACCGGTGGAGACATACGGATTCCCGCCTTTTCAGCTCTTTCTCAAGTGCGGAAGCTTTCACACTGTCCTGCTCGGCGGCGCGAATGCGCAAGACACGCTCACGACACTTTTCGAGTGGTACCGCCAGGGAGAATTCCCGGTCGACGACATCGTGCGCACGTATGCGTTCGAAGACATAGAGATCGCCTTTGCGCAGTCGGCCGCCGGCGAGACCATCAAGCCTGTTCTACTCATGCCCTGAAACACACCACTACGAGGAGTTCTCCGTGACCGTTCACCCTTCCGATTCCACGACTCGCACTCTCGAGGAGTACCGGCTGGCCGGGCACCTGGGGTTGCTGATTGATGGAAAGTGGGTCGAGGCCACCGGGGATTCCACATCAGACGTGGTCAATCCGGCCACCGGACTCGCCTTGGCGAATATCGCGAACGCATCCGTCGCTGACGTCGATGCGGCCGTGAAGGCGGCGCGTTCGGCACGAGAGTCCTGGCGCCGAGTCGCGCCCGCGCAACGGACCCACCTGTTGTGGAAGCTCTCTGAACTCCTCGAGAACGACATTGAGTATCTCTCCGTCCTCGAGGTGCTTAATCAGGGCAAGACACTCGATCTGGCCCGCGGCCTTGATGTCATGGGGTCGGTGGAGACACTCCGCTACTACTCGGGTTGGGCAACGAAGCTCAACGGCACGACATCTCGCATCTCTGCCCCCGATGAAAGGCCCGCGGGATCTGTCGGTGAGGCGTATCACGCGTTCAGCACGCTGGAGCCCGTCGGTGTCGTCGCTGCAGTGGTGCCATGGAATGTCCCGTTAGTGATGGCGATCTCCAAGCTCGGCCCCGCACTTGTCGCCGGATGCACGGTGGTTCTCAAGCCGGCTGTGGAGACGCCGTTGACCACGCTGCGGCTTGGCCAACTCATCCTGGAAGCGGGTTTTCCTCCCGGAGTGGTCAACATTGTCACCGGTGGGGGAGACGTGGGTGCGGCACTTGTCGGGCACCCTGGGATCGACAAGGTTGCTTTCACGGGCTCTACGGCAACAGGCCGAGCCATCGCGGCAACAGCCGGACAAAGCCTCAAGCGCGTGACACTCGAGCTAGGGGGCAAGTCCCCGCTGATTGTCTTCAACGATGCGGATCTCGAGCAGGCGGCACAATCTGCAGCCTGGAGCATCTTCCTCAATGCTGGTCAGATGTGCTTCGCGACCTCGCGCCTGCTTGTTCAGAAGGATGTCAAGGAGCTCGTGACTGCTCGCGTGTGCGAGATTGCTCGCGAGCTCAAGATCGGCTCGGGTCTTGATTCCGAGGTTGAGCTGGGACCGGTGATCTCGGAGCGCCAGCGAGCTCGAGTCCTGTCTTACATCGACGATGCCGTGCAGTCGGGCGCAGAGATGCTCGTTGGCGGCGGTCCGGTGCCCGGTAGCGGATTCTTCGTTGCGCCCACGGTTCTCGCAGTCAAGGATCCGTCCGCGAGGATCATGCAGGAAGAGGTGTTCGGGCCGGTACTCGCGGTCAGCACCTTCGAGACGGAGGAAGAGGCCATCGAGCTGGCGAACGGCACTGAATATGGTCTTGCGGCGAGCCTGTGGACCCAAGACCTGGCGCGCGCGCATACCCTCGCCTCGGCGATTGAAGCGGGCACGGTGTGGGTGAACTGCAATGTCGTACTTGACGAGTCTCAACCGTTTGCCGGCTGGAAGCAATCAGGCTTAGGTATCGAAGGCGGTCGCTCAGGAGTCGAGGAGTATGTCCAGCCTCGCGCCGTGGTGATTGCGACCTGAGAGCGTCAATAGATCACTGGCGGGTATCACAGAGCCCAACAGGTGTATTGGCAAAGCCGAGTAAATCGCCCCTAGGGTGCGGATTTGTCTAGACAATATGCAGTGACGTCGCGTGAGTGACTCAAGTGCCGCGATACAACGCTTGTAATGAAACATCTAAGGAGGCGACCGTGACTGTCGTAGGTCAGAGCGTGAGAGATGTTGAGGTCTCGGGAATCCGCCTTCGTGTCCTCTCAGAAGGACAGGGTCCGCCCCTGCTCTTCCTCCACGGAAGCGGCGACCTCGGAAGTTGGCCCGAGATCCTCACGGATCTCAGCCGCCACTTCACCGTGATCCGGCCGGATCACCCGGGCTTCACCGGAAGCGACGATGGCGAGCACATCAACAGCGTGCACGACATCTCATTCGTGTATCTCACGCTCATGGATCAGCTGGGGATAGACAAGGCCACTCTCGTGGGAGTTAGTCTCGGTGGTTGGATCGCCGCAGATATGGCTGCAACCGAGCCGAGCAGGTTTGATCGCATCGTTCTCGTCGATGCGGCGGGGTTGCGTCCGCGAGGCGAGTACCCCGACTACTTCATGCTCACGCCCGTGGAACTCGCTGAGCGGGTCTACGCAACTGACATCATGCGCGAATCAATGGTGGCCTTCATGGCGGATATGGAGAGTGATTCCGAGATCTTCGGTACCTATCACCGCAATCGTGCCTCCACCGCGCACCTGGCCTTCAACCCTTACATGCACGACACACAGCTGCCGACCCGCTTGCACCGAGTCAAGGCCGAAACTCTGGTCGTGTGGGGTGCGAAGGACGGAATTCTTCCGCTGGAGACTTCCGATGCCTGGCTCCAGGCCATCCCCGCAGCGAAGCGAATTGTCATCGATGAGGCCGGACATCTCCCGCACATCGAGCAGCGCGAACGTTTCCTCGCAGCAGTATCCCCATTCCTCGGAATCTGAACTCACCTCTAGGCAAGGAATCGAATCAATGAAGATTTTCGGATTTCACCTCATGCCCTGGCCCTACCTGAAGCCGGAGGACATCAGCAGCAGTGACTCATCTTGGGTCACGATGTCGAATGCTCTCTACGATCCGGTGAAGGGTCATCAGCTCTACGACACCTACTTCAAGCAGCTGGTCATGTATGACGAGGTGGGCTTTGACGGCATCTCTGTCAACGAACACCATCAGACGGCCTACGGTCTGATGCCGTCGGCGAATATGACTGCCGCGATGCTTCTCTCCCAGGTCAAGGGAACAGTTGCCCTCCTGGGTAATGCGCTCTCACTCAGTGACCATCCCCTCAAGATTGCCGAAGAGGTTGCCTATCTGGACGTAGTCTCCGGGGGCCGGATCATCAGCGGATTCGTCCGGGGTATCGGCGCGGAGTATCACTCGTTCTCGATGGATCCGAGCACCAGTCGCGAACGGTTCTATGAGGCACATGACCTCATCATCAAGGCATGGACAGATCCGGGCCCGTTCGAGTGGTACGGAAAGCACTACAAGTTCCGCTACGTCAACCCCTGGCCGCGGCCGTATCAGCAGCCGCATCCGCCCATCTGGAGTCCATCTCAGGGCAGTGCCGAGACAGTGGAGTGGGCTGCGCGCAATAAGTACGTCTATCTCCAGACTTTCAGCGACATCAAGAGCTGCGACAAGATCTTTGGTGAGTTGCGCGAAGCTCAGGAGCGTCACCATGGTCGGGCCATGCCAGAGTGCGCGGGTTGGTCGGTTCCGATCTACGTCGGTGACACGGATGAATCCGCTCTGCGTGAAGCCAAGCCGCACATCGAGCACCTCTTCAATGATCTCCTGCGCATGCGACGAGATCAGTTGTTCCCTGCCGGGTACCTCACGGTCGAATCCACTGCTCGCGTCATGTCGTCCAGGTCGAAGGGCCTGGGGATCGGGCGCAAGACATGCGAGGAGCTCATGGAGGCAGGCATCATCATCGTCGGCAGCGCGGATACCGTCCGTGAAACGATCGAGGAGCGTCAGCGCCAATTCCAGTTCGGCAACTTCAGCGGTATCTTCCATTTCGGAACCCTTCCCGACGAGTTGTTCCAGGCCAGCCTCACCCGATTCGCCGAGAGCGTGCTGCCGCACGTGCGGAAGCTCGGCGAGCCCGCACTGGTGGCCGGGGCATAAGGGGAATCTGAGTGAAGGCCCTTGTGTGGCATGGTCCGTCTGACCTGACCTTAGAGTCGGTTAACGAACCTGCCCTTTCTCCTGGCTATGCCCTGGTGCATGTGACATCGGCATCGATCTGCGGGTCCGATGTTTCCGGCTACACCGGAAAGATGGGCAATCGAACTCCCGGTCAGATCATGGGACATGAGTTCGCCGGTGTTGTCCAGGCCGTCGGAGATCCCTCCGCAGACCATTGGGCAGGCCAACGTGTCACGGTGAATCCATTGGTGAGCTGCGGAACATGCGAGGCATGCACCTCGGGAATGCCACAACGTTGCGACACATGGGCCTTGATCGGAGTCCAACGACCAGGAGGCTTCGCGGAGAGTGTCGCCGTGCCCGTATCGAATCTGCTCCGACTCCCTGATTCGCATACGGAAACCCTCGCTGCACTCGTGGAACCGGTAGCCCATGGCTTTCACGGTGCGCGAGTGGCTACTCGCGGTGGCATTCAGGGATCCATGCTGGTGATCGGCGCAGGGCCGGTAGGGCTCTTTGCAGCGCTTGCTGCATCTCAACTTGGCATCACGCGCATCTGCGTCCTGGAGCGCGACAGTCATCGTCGTCGTACTGCAGAGAGTCTCGGGCTGGCAGCATTCGAATCGGTGGACGATGTGCGCGCCTATCTCGGTGCGCCTGATGTCATCTTCGATGCCGTCGGAAGCTCTGCTACCCGATCACTGGCGGTCGAGTTGGTTCGGCGAGGTGGACGCGTGGTGCTCGATGGCCTTGCTGATCCCATGGGGGAGTTCCCGTTCATGCCGGCGATTCTCCGGGAGCTAGAGCTCCACGGATCGTTCGGATATGCCCCGGAGGACTTTGACAGTGCACTCTCGGCGCTTGAGGGCGATGCTTTCGGAATCTCATCGCATGTGAAGGTGATTCCGTTCGCTGACGGTCCTGCCGCGTTCGCCTCCTTGGCCGGTGGGGATCTCCATACCCTCAAGACCGTTCTTCACGTGTCCGAATCGTGAACGTACTCGTTGCCAACATGTGCGGGGCTTGAGTGAGCGCTTCCGCATATCGCAAGGTCACTGTGGTGGGTGCTGGCCTGGTAGGTCTTTCCTGTGCTTGGTATCTGCAAGAGCTCGGTTGCGAGGTCACTGTTGTAGATAGAGAGGGTGTCGCTGCGGGCGCATCCTGGGGGAATGCAGGGTGGCTCACTCCGTCGCTCTCAGCCCCGCTTCCGGAACCGGCCGTTCTTCGATACGGCATTAAGGCAATTACTAACCGATCGTCTCCTCTTGTTGTACCGCTGAGGCCAAGCGGATCCCTTTCTGCCTTCCTTCTCGAGTTCGCTAAGAACTGTCGTGCGAAGACGTGGTCTACGTCGATGGCGAGCATGCGTAAGTTGAATGAACCCTCACTCAGTGCCTACGACCAGATGATTGCCGGTGATGTGCAGGCTGAGACGGTGTCGGCGCCTGTCGTGTGCGGATTTCTTCACGAGGATGATGCCCATCCGTTGCTCGAAGAGCTGCGCCTCATGGTGGGTTCTGGGCAGGAAGTCCATGCCGACTTCCTGACGTCGAGTGAGCTATCTGCAGCGGAGCCTCTCCTGTCTCAAGGATTGCGGTTCGGCGTGAGGATTCATGGTCAGCGCTACGTGGACCCTGCGAGGTTCACTCATGCCCTTGCCGAGGCAGTAGTTCGACGTGGAGGCACCCTTGTTAAGGACTGGCCGGTCACGGGAGTGGCCCGTCGTGGAGATCGAGTCGTCATCAAGGGTGAGGCCGCAGAGTTCGACACCGACGCGGTCGTGATCGCTACGGGTGCCTGGCTGCCTGAACTTGTACGTCCGCATGGCGTGAAGGTTCGAGTGCAAGCCGGCCGCGGTTACAGCTTGACAGTTCCCGTGGCGACCCAGCCACAAGGTCCCCTGTACTTCCCGAAGGCCAGGCTGGCGTGCACTCCGGTGCCCGACGGACGCATGCGGGTTGCCGGCATGATGGAATTCGGCCGACCGGATGCCCCCGGAACGCAGCGTCGATGGGACCTCCTCCTCACGACTCTTGCGCCCTACATCGACTCGATTGATGCCAATTCGGTGGACGATGTCTGGATTGGGCCGCGGCCCGTGTCGGCCGATGGTTTGCCCATCATTGGTGGGACTGCCACGCCCGGCGTCTTTGTCGCGGGTGGTCACGGAATGTGGGGAATTACCCTTGGCCCGATCACAGGACGAGTCCTGGCGGAGCAGGTCGCCGGTCGGACTTCTGGTGCTGAGTTGAGGGCATTCTCGCCGCTGCGCTGAATCTGAATTCAGTCATGCATGTGCAGAATCACACGCAACCAAATAGGCATTGACGGAATGCTCCCCGCGGTGAGGAATCGGGTGTGAGAGAGAGAAAACTTGAGTAACTTGCAGTAACACGATGGGTGGTGATCGGCGCTAGCGCGTCGAAGGCATCACTCGAAGTATTCACCGGCTACCAACCGTATGTACCCCAAGAGAAGGCGAGTTGCTCATGAGCAAGCTTCCACTGAACCGTCGATCATTCCTCGCGGCATCAGCCGCCGTCGGTGGCGCTGCGGCAGCCGTGCCGCTGCTCGCAGCCTGCGGTGGCTCCTCGGGAAGTGCAACTGCGGGCGCGAGCGCGATCGCAAGCGCGACCCTGGCAGCCGGGACCCCGAAGCGCGGTGGACTCCTGCGCGTCGGCCTTGGAGGCGGCGGTCCGATGGAAACGGCCGATGCGCACGTGGGCATCCTCGCAAACTCTGATCTCGCACGCTCGCTGAATCTCTACGCCACCCTCTTCAAGCGCGACCCCGAGACCCTCGACCTTTTCCCGAGTCTCGCCGAGTCAGCCGAGCCGGACAGTACGGGCAAGACCTGGACGGTTCGTCTCGTTGATGGTGCCGAGTTCCACAACGGAAAGTCCATTACCGCAGAGGATCTCATCTTCACCGTGCAGCGCATCTTCGAACTGAAGGGCGCCGTTGCCGAGCTCATGCCTTGGGTGGATCCGGCCGGAATGAAGGCGCTCGATGCGCGCACTGTCCAGTTCAACCTGAAGTCGCCTACGGCCATCTTCACTGAGCCCTTCGCGATGATCGCCTCGGGCATTGTCCCGATGGGCTACGACCCGGCGAAGCCGGTCGGTTCCGGTCCGTTCGAGCTCAAGGCCTTCACTCCAGGCGAGCTCACCTCGATGAAGCGATTCGAGAACTACTTCGGCGACGTGTGGCTCGACGAGTTGGACTTCGTCTCCTTCAACGACGATGCACCGCGCATCAATGCACTTCTCGCAGGTCAGATCCAGGCCACCGAGGCGCTCCCGCCCGGACAGATCGCAGCGGTGCAGGCAGACGGCATGATGCAGATCATCGAGTCGCTGAGCGGCGCTACCCGATTCTTCGCCATGGCGGTCGACGAGGAGCCCTTCACCGATGTCCGTGTTCGCCAGGCCATGCGCCTGCTGGTCGATCGCCAGCAGATGATCGACCAGGCACTTGCCGGATACGGGCAGGTCGGCAACGACCTGTTCAACAAGTACGACCCGATGTACGACTCGGCGCTTGTCCGCGAGCAGAACATCGAGGAGGCGAAGAGCTTGCTGAAGTCGGCCGGAAAGTCCGACCTCACTGTCGAGTTGGCCACCGCGCCTTACATCGCTGGCACCGTCGAGGCGTCGCAGGTTCTTGTCCAGCAGGCCAAGGAGGCAGGCGTCACGGTCAATCTCAAGAAGATGGATCTCCCCGCCTACTTCGAGGGCTACGGCAAGTGGCCCTTCTCCGGCGACTTCTTCAACGCGAATGAGTACTTCATTCAGGTCGGCCTCAACCAGCTCCCGACCAGCACCTACAACATCACGCATTTCAACGATGCGGAGTACAACTCCCTGTACAAGAAGGGTGTTGCCGAGCTTGACGAGGCAAAGCGCAAGGACATCGCAGATCAGATGCAGAAGATCGAGTTTGACCGCGGTGGCAATCTCATCTGGACCTACGCAACAGTCGTCGACGCGGTGGCGCCCGGCGTGAATGGCTTCGTGCCTGACAAGTACGGACTGCCGCTCACCTCGTACGACTTCGCGCGGGCCTGGATGTCGTGACATCTGCTGAATCTGGCCTTTCCGAACGTACGGACTCAATCTCGAATCCAGTCGAGGGATCCCCTCGCCGTCGCGTCGTTCCCTGGTGGGTACGGCGCATCGGCGGGGGGTTCCTCACGTTGTTCGCGGTGTCAATCCTGATCTTCCTGGCAACCCAGGTACTTCCAGGTGATGCGGCGAAGTCAATCCTCGGGCGCGATGCGACACCGGAAAAACTCGAGGCACTGCGGGCCCAGCTCGGGCTCGACCGCCCTGCGCTCGAGCAGTACCTGGACTGGGCGCGCAACTTCGTGACCGGTGACTTTGGACTGTCGCTCGTGAACAATCGATCGGTCGAAGAACTTCTCGTTCCGCGTGCCATGAACACCATTGCGCTCGCTCTCTGCGCCATCGTCGTCGCCCTGCCAATCAGCATCCTGCTCGGCAGCATCTCTGCCGCCCGGCGTGACGGACCCCTCGACCAGGGGATCTCGGTCACGAGCTTGACCTTTAATGCGTTGCCAGAGTTCGTAATCGGCCTGGGCCTGGTCGTGCTCTTCGCCACCGGTGTGATGAAGATCCTCCCGGCGGTGTCCATATTCCCGCCGGAGGAGTCTGCCTTCTCCAATCCCGCAGCGCTGGTCCTCCCGACCCTTGCTCTTGTACTGGCAATCTCGCCTTACCTCATCAGGCTGGTCCGAGCCTCGCTTATTGATGCCCTGGACTCCGAGTATGTGCTGACCGCCCGCCTTCGCGGAATACCCGAGCGACGCATCCTGGTCAATCACGCACTGCGCAACTCCATGGTTCCTGTGGTGCATGGCACCGCACTGATGCTCGCCTATCTCGCCGGCGGCATCGTGGTTATCGAGTACGTCTTCCGCTTCCCCGGACTCGGCGGGCTTCTACTTGAAGCGGTGTCGGCCCGCGATCTTCCGCTGATCCAGGCGACTGCGCTGTTCCTTGCTGCGGTGTACGTCGTGGTGAATCTGCTCGCTGACCTCCTCGTCGTACGCCTTACGCCACGTCTGAGGGGGGTGGGAGCATGACATCCGCACAGACGAATGCGCAGGCCGAGCAACGGCCCCGTTCCGCATGGTCGGTTACCTGGCGCACTGCTCTTCGGCAGCCCCGAACGCGTGTAGGCCTCGTCCTTAGTGGGTTCGTCATCGCATTAGCGCTCTTCGGACCGCTCCTCAGCCGCGGTGACCCCAATGAATTTGTCGGCGCACCCTTCATCGGCCCCACCGGAGAGGCTCTTCTGGGCACCGACTTCCTCGGACAGGACGTTCTTCAGCGAGTGCTGCACGGCGGCCGCACCCTGCTGTGGATGTCCTTGACCGCCACGATCCTTGGCGTGTTGATCGGACTCGCTATCGGAATGATTGCCGGCTATAGCCGTCGCCGCGTCGACGGTTCGCTGATGTGGCTGATGGATGTCATCCTCGCTTTCCCGCAGATCGTTCTCGCTGTCGTGTTCGTGT
This sequence comes from Candidatus Nanopelagicales bacterium, assembly GCA_044374195.1. Lineage (GTDB taxonomy): Bacteria > Actinomycetota > Actinomycetes > S36-B12 > S36-B12 > CAIKZY01. The sequence continues at coordinate 31,715 of JBILOY010000002.1, read as the reverse complement.
CCATGCTCGGACCTCTTCCCTGGCTGATCGTCCTTGTCGTCGCGCTCACGCACATCCCTCGCGTCGCGAGACTGACACGTAGTCTCACCGCAGACTGCGTACGCCAGGAATACATCGAGGCCGCCGAGGCGATCGCTACTCCGAAATCTCGGATCCTGATGCGCGAGGTACTGCCAAACCTCACGACTCCGCTGGCGGTCGAGGCCACGATTCGACTTGCCTGGTCCGTCGCCATCATCGCGGCCCTGTCCTTCGTGGGCTTTGGCGTGCAACCGCCATTCCCGGACTGGGGCCTGATGATCAATGAGAACCGGATCGGATTGGTGGTTCAGCCATGGTCGGTGCTCGCACCTGTATTCCTCGTGGCGATCCTGGCCGTGGGCGTCAGCTTGGTCGGCGACGGCATTGCTCGCGCAGTCTCCGGCGTCGATGAGCGGGTGGGCCAATGAGTCGGGTCGTCGTCAGCGGACTTCAAGTGGCGCTCACCAGCTCGAAAGCTGATGTCGTCACGGACGCGAATTTCATCATCGGCTCAGGTGAGATCGTGGGCCTGGTGGGTGAGTCAGGCTCGGGCAAGACCACGGTGGCCACCGCGATGCTCGGACACACGCGCAAGGGTGCCGAGATCGTTCAGGGCAGTGTCACCATCGACGGCGTTGACATTCTGGGCCTATCCGGGGGAGCGCTCCGCTCCGCGCGAGGCCGGGTGATTTCCTATGTTCCGCAGGATCCCGCCGCCGCACTCGACCCATGCATGACCGTCGGTCGGCATCTGCGCGAGGCCGTGAAGGCACATGAGTCGACAGCCGATATTGATTGGGCTGCGCGACTTGCGGAGTTGCTTCGCGATGCCGGACTAGACGACATCGACGGACTTCTGGACCGGTACCCGCATGAGCTCTCCGGTGGTCAGCGGCAGCGGGTGTGCATCGCCATGGCATTCGCCTGCAAGCCCGCTTGCGTCGTTCTCGATGAACCGACGACCGGCCTCGATGTCACGACGCAGGCTCACATCCTTGCCTCCGTGCGCCGACTTGCCAAGGAGCATGACGTCGCCATGCTCTATGTCACTCATGACCTTGCCGTCGTGGAGGATCTCGCTGACCGGCTCATCGTCATGTATGCAGGTCGCATTGTGGAGCAGGGGCCTGTGCGGACGGTGTTCCACAATTCAGCGCATCCGTACTCGCGCGCACTGATGGCGACAACACCCGATGTCCGCACCCGCCTTGAGCTGCAGCCGATCCCCGGCGTGGCTCCACGCGTCGGTCACCGCCCGCACGGGTGCGCCTTCGCCGACCGTTGCTCGCAGGCAGGGGACCGATGCCGCGAGGAGATTCCCGCGCAGGTAGTAGTCGGGCCGGAGCACGAGGCAGCCTGCTGGTTCGCTGCTGACGTCACGACCGAGCGCAGCCCGCTCACTGTGCGCTCCGAGCTGGTGCTCGCGAACGATGTGCCGATCCTCCAGGCGGAGGACATCAGGGCCGGCTACAACGGCCGCGAGGTCGTGCACGGCACCTCCCTCAGCATTGGTCGAGGTGAGTGCCTGGCGCTCGTCGGAGAGAGTGGATCCGGGAAGACCACGCTCGCCCGATCACTGATCGGTCTCTCGGCTCAGGTCACCGGGCGACTGCGCCTCAATGGCGAGGAGATGCCGCTGGATATTCACGCACGCTCACTGGCCCAGCGTCATGCACTGCAGTACGTCTTCCAGAGCCCCAGGTCGTCCCTCAACCCGCGGCGGACGATCTTCGAATCAGTTGAAGCCCCACTACTGGGCGCACCGAAGACCGCCGCCGCCGCTCGGCGCGAGCGGGTATTCGAGGCACTCGAGCAGGTGGGCCTGGGCCCATCATTTGGACCACGGTTCCCCGATCAGCTCTCCGGTGGTGAGCGTCAGCGCGTGGGAATTGCCCGTGCACTCGTCTGCGAGCCCGAAGTCCTGATCTGCGATGAGATCACCTCGGCCCTCGATGTATCTGTGCAGGCGGCCATCATCGAACTACTGGAGGGACTCCAGCGCGAGCAGGGGCTCTCTGTGCTCTTCGTCACGCACAATCTCGCCTTGGTGCGCACGATCGCCCATCGAGTGATCGTGCTCCGCGCAGGGCATGTCGTCGAGGAGGGGTCCGCCGCCGATACCCTCCAGCATCCGCGCCACGAGTACACGCAGACTCTGATCCGCGATACACCGTCGATCATCGCCCCGCTCGCGTCCGGCTCGTAAGCCGAGTAAGCGAGTCTTCGCGAACTAGCGAGCGACTAGGGACAACCTCGGCCAGGGCCTGGCGTGGAGCAACATGTCACGTGCCAGTGAGAGGGCCTCGTGGTCTTGTGACACGAGAGACCAGCGTTCCGCAAGGAGGGCGAGGGCAAGCCCGGCTTCGTATGTTGCGAGATGGATGCCGGTACACACCTTGGGCCCGGTGCTGAACGGAAGGTAGCTGTCCTTCTGCATGTCCGTCATGCGGCCGGCCGGGCAGTGTGATGTGGAGAATTCCTCAGGCGCCTCGAATGCCTCGGGGTTGTGATGGGGTATCCACGTGCTGAAAAGAACGGGTAGGCCCTCGGGCAGGACCACGCCGTTCATGTCGAAGGTGCCCACCACGGTGCGGTCAATGAGGTCGCCCACTGGATAGAGGCGAAGTGTCTCAGTGACGATTTCGGAGGCCAGCGGAACTGCTTCCTCCCAGCGCTCGTGGAAGTCCGGTGCGCCAGCTATAGCCGCCACCTGAGCTGCTAGTGCCTCCTGGATATCGGGGTGCGTGGCAAGGATGCAGGCCGCGAACGCCAAGGTGTTCGCCGTGGTCTTGTGGCCGGCATAGATCAGCCCCACCAACTCATCGCGCAGTTCTTGGTCGCTCATCGGCTCATCACCTTGCAGGGCGGATGTCACGATGCGGCTCAAGAGATCCTCGCGCGGTGCCGCTCGACGAGCGGAGATCATCGAATACATGAATGCATCGAGTGCTCCAAGCGCCTGCGCGAACTCGGGGCGGTCTGAGGGGATGTATGCGGGGTCCTGGCTGATCATGACAAAGGCGGCATTACGCTCCGCATCGAATGTATGAATAACGTCGATGAATTCTCGGTGATCGCCGGAGAAAAGAGTCGCGCCCAGGGCATCGAGAATGAGATCGGTCATCATCGTGTCCGGGTCGAAGTCATTCGACGGTCTCCACGCCGCAATTGACGTGCGCAGGGAGTCCTGAAGAAGAGGACCCAGTTCCCTGACGCCTCGATGAGAGAGAGGACGTTGTAGAACCCGATGCCGCGGCCGCCAGGAATCGCTGTAGTTCAAGGTGATCGCGAAGCCGAGGCCTCCCGCGGATTCGGCTTCCCTCATGAGCGGGCCGACTCCGACCTCCGAGAAGGGCGCCTTTAGGAGCATTCGCATCAAGGTCGCATCATTGAGCCACAGGGCAACCTCACCGTTGAGCAGAAACCGAAACATGGGGCCGCAGGTTGACGCGCGTGCGATGAACTCGCTCCACTCTGAAACCGGATGGGGCATGTCTGGGATGAGGGGGACTTCCTCAAGTGACTGTGTCATGGCATCCGCAATCATGTGAGTGAGTTGACAGTAGGGCGTCTGTGATATCGAACCTAGCGCGTTGTTCGCCTACCGTCCGTACTTGGTCATTCCTGGCTTGGACTGCGTGATTCTGCGCAGGAATGATGCACGAATCACAGCCAGGCGGAGAGGGCGGGAATTTTGTCGTTGCCCGACGTGGTGAGCCCGGAGTACTGACGCCCGGCCAAGTACGCGGTAATTGCCGCAAGTGAACCGGTGACCTGTACTGGATCGCCAGCACCGGGAAGTGTCCATTCATCAGAGGTGTCACTGATGAGAACAATGGCCGCGGGGCCATCGACACTTGCTCGCTTGTTGACGATGTCGTCGCAGAGAGCGCGCAGGAATTCCTCCGGGAGATCGTCGAACTCAATACCTGAGTCAAGATCGACTGCATGAATCATGACCTCGCGTGATCGCATCCACGGCGTCTCGGATGCCGGGACGGTTCGGCCTTGCGCAGTGACGATTTCGTGTCCCCACTGCTCAGCCGTGAGTGCGCTCATTCCTGCATTGAGCTTGGCGGCCGACTCGCCGAACCAGAGTACGAGTTCGCTGCCGGACTTGCGACTTCCGATCTCGATATCGGCGGCACGTGCCTCCGGGGAGGAGTACATCGGCGTGACCTGGCCTGTCGCAGCCCAGTGAACGAGATTTCCGATGGCATCGCCGTTGGCTGCCAGGTGTGCGATCACGTGCTTTCGTGTCCACCCGGGCAGCTGGGTATCTACTGCGAGATCCCGTTCGTCGAAATTCGCAATGGCGTTATTCACGAGATCGGCACCGAGCTGCATCCACTGACGGGACTGTTCAAGAGTGCGTGCCATCAGGAGGCATCCGCCCTGACGTGATTGGCCAGCGCGCCGATGCCCGCGATCTCGGCCACGACGAACTCGCCGCCGTGCAGGTAGACCTCGGGCTTACGGGCGTGCCCGACTCCGCCCGGGGTGCCCGTGGCGATGATGTCTCCGGGATTGAGTCGGATCATGGTGGAGATGTACTCGACGAGGTAGACAGGATCGAAGAGCAGGTCACTGGTGTTATCCGATTGCATCACAGCGCCGTCGACTGTGAGCTTTACGTCAACCGTCGGTCGCACTCCGCCGGGAAGGTCGTCGGGGGTGACGAGGTACGGGCCCACCGGAGTCGAAGAGTCCCAGTTCTTGCCTTGTAGCCATTCGCGGGTGCGAAACTGCCAGTCGCGACAGGTGATGTCGTTGAGTACGCTGAATCCGGCGATTGCTTCCTCTGCTTGCTTCGTGCTCGCACGTCGCACGGTGGTGCCGATAACCACCGCGAGCTCGACCTCCCAGTCGAATGCCTCGGTCTCGGCTGGTCGCATGATGTCGTCGGTAGCGCCGATGAGGGTGTCGGAGAACTTCGAGAACAAGGTCGGATGCTCGGGAAGATCCCGGCCCATCTCGGTGATGTGAGTGCGGTAGTTCAGCCCAACGCAGACCACCTTTGACGGACGGGTGATGAGGGTCGCGAACTCAGTGCCTTCTATGGGGTAGCTGGCTCCCTGGCTGGTCGCCGCGTGATTCTTCCAGTCCGGACGCGCGAGCAGCTCGCCGAGATCTGCGTGACCGAGATCGATGAGCGAGTCAGCTTCGACGCGAACTGCGCGGGTCGAGCCCTGAATGCGAGCGGTGGCGAGCTTCATGCGGGATTCCTCTTCTTTTGGGTGGATGTGGCGGATGAGCGTGTGGTTTAGGCGCCTGAGCGGTGGAGTGCGAGGGCCTCGAAGATCGGGGCGTCGCTGAAGCGGAAGAGATCGAGGCCACCTGAATCGGAGTCCGTGGTACCGGCTTCTGACTTTGCGCTGAAGTCCTTCCAGGAGGGCACCACAAACATGTCACCGCGGCTGACGCTCCAGGTCTCGGTGCCGACTGAGACGCTTCCGGATCCATCGAATACCTGGTACACGGACGACCCGACCTCGCGACGAGGAGCAGACTCGGCGCCTCGCCGAAGGCGATGGAACTCAGCCCGAATGGTCGGTAGTACGTCGCCCCCGTTGATCGGATTGGTGAACCGAACCGCAGCGTGACCTGGTTCGGTCACGCCGTCGAAACCGAGTCGTTCGAGTTCGAGCTGATCGGACAATGCGCTGTCGGTGTGCTCCCAGCGGTACGAGAGCAGTGGCGTCCCGGGAGTCTCCGGGCGGGTACCGATCGGTGACAGCCCCGGATGGCCCCAGAGCATCTGCGAACGAGAGCGCTCCGGAGTTGTGCGCTCCGCGTCGCTGATCTCCTCTCGCCCGAACTCGAAGAACTGCGACTCCGTTACGTACTGGAAGGGGATGTCGAGCCCATCGATCCAGGCCATGGGGTGATCGGTGGCATTGTGATGCGCATGCCAGTTCCAGCCCGCTTGCGGCAGGAAATCGCCGCGGCGCATCGGCACCGGATCTCGTCCCACCACAGTCCAGACCCCCTCGCCTTCGACGACAAAGCGGAATGCGTGCTGGGTGTGTCGATGCTCCGGCGCATTCTCCCCGGGCATCAAGTACTGAATGGCCGCCCATAACGTGGGGCTTACGAAGGGTCGTCCGCCCAAGGAGGGATTTGCGAGAGCGATCGCGCGCCTCTCGCCACCGCGTCCGACCGGGACCAACTCGCCTGCGCGTTGGGCGAGCGGCAGGAGATCGCTCCAGCGCCACAGGTGCGGGCTGGCCTTCGACTGAGGATGCTGGGGCATGAGCCCGCTTATCTCGGTCCACAGGGGAACGAGCATCTCCTTCTCGAATCCGCGGTAGAGCTCCTCGAGCTCAGCGGTCACGGGTGGCTGTCCTGGTGCATCCACGGCGGTTAGTCGAACGGGTGATTTATCTGGGGTCACCGGGTAAGTGTTTCGCCTTTCTGCTTTCAAGAATAGTTGATTCTGCACTGAGGAACGGATCGGTAGGCTGCCAGCGTGAACCGCCAGCCCAAGGAGCGTCCGCCGTACGCCATCAGCAGTGTCGATCACGCTCTTCGCCTCGCTGCGATTCTCCAACTCGAGGGCGGCCTCACCGTGACCGAGGCAGCAGAACGACTCAACGTGGCGCGGTCCACAGCCCACCGATTGCTGACGATGCTCGTCTATCGCGACTTTGCGGTGCAGGACGAGCAGCGCGAGTATCACGCTGGGCCGGTGCTCGAGATTGCTGTCCACTCGAAGTCTGCGACGTCTCGCCTAAGAGCAGTGGCAATTGCACACATGGCGATCATGGTCGATGACATCGACGAGTCCCTCAATCTCATTATTCGCACGGGTGACACTGCGCGGTTTATCGCCTCGGTGGAATGCACTCAGCAACTTCGTGTCGGAAACCGCGAGGGAATGGCCTTCCCAGCGCACCTGGTCACGGGAGGGCTTGTTCTGTTGGCCCAGTTGAGCAATGACCAAGTTGAATCCCTGTATTCCCAAGAGAGATACACCGATCGCCTCGATCAGCGACCAGATGTCGAACTTCTGCAGCGCGAACTACTCAAGATTAGGAGGAAAGGCTTCGCGGTGACTCAGGGCCTGGCGGAGACGGGCGTCGTTGCGATCGGAGTGCCCCTGCGAAACATGGCCGGTGAAGCGATTGCCGGGCTTTCCATGTCGTTGCCGAGCGTGCGTTTTGACCCAGCCGGGGTGCCGGAATGGGTAGCGAAGCTGGCGTCCGCTGCTGCAGCCATTGAGGCGGACATCAACGGCAGGCTTGAGGTCGGCTCGTAGGCATCCTTTCCTCCGTGCGAACCAAGGCGATAAATGCGATAGCCCCGAAAAATGCGATAGCCCGATCTCCGGAGAGACGGGGCTATCAGCAGTGCTGAGTGCATGAACTATGCGGAAACGCGGTCCTCGGACTTCGCTGCCGGCGCGGGGATGAAGGTCTGGGCACTGATGCGACGACGGCTGTAGATGGCCTCGCGCTCTTCTTCGGTCATGCCGCCCCAAACTCCGTAAGGCTCGCGTACCGAGAGGGCATGGGCCGCGCACTCGGTGATCACCGGGCAGCGGTTGCACAGGGACTTAGCCGCATTCTGGCGGTTCTCGCGAGCAGAGCCTCGCTCACCCTCGGGGTGGAAGAAGATGTTCGGATCCTCGCCGCGGCATACGCCATCCATCTGCCAGTCCCAGATATCTGCGTTCGGGCCAGGGAGCCGTGATACGTCTGCCATGTCGTCCTCCAGGGGGTCGATCCTGCGGTTTTGTGAGGCGTTCCGTTCGTGTGCCCTCACAGTACAAACCGCGCCATAGGTTGGTCAAGTGTTTCGACTCGAATAATGTGTGAACTAGGCCACTCCTCGGGATGCATAACGGTCGATTCACCAGCAGAATGCCTCCATGACCGCTGAATCCCTGGTTGAGCCGGGCCTGACCGTTGCCGCGGTTGCCCGACGCCTGGGGATCGCCCCGGCCACCTTGCGCACCTGGGATCGCCGCTACGGCCTGGGGCCCTCCGAGCATTCAGCCGGCTCGCATCGTCGCTACTCACACGCGGATCTCGCTCGACTGGAGCACATGCGCCGCCTCGTAGTCAGCGGTGTCACCCCGAGCGAAGCAGCAGCGGCCTGCCTGAACCTCAATGAGAGTGAGCCGACTGCGCCCTCGACCGGCGGCGGCGCCGTCATTGCCATGCCAGGCGCCTCACCGGCGGCCCGCGGACTGGCCCGGGCAGCCCGAGCCCTCGACGGTGAGTCCTGCGTGCGCATCATCCGCGAGTCCCTCGACTCCGTCGGCGTCATCGTCACCTGGGAATCCCTGCTGGCGCCCGTGTTGATTGGCATCGGCAATGCGTGGGAGGCCAATGGCGAGGGCGTTGACGTCGAGCACATCCTCAGCGATTCCATCGAATTCACTCTGGCCACACGCGCCCGCGAGATCGCATCACCTCGAGAGATCACCGGCGTTCTTCTGGCCAGCACCGATCGCGACGATCACACGCTGGCCCTATGGGCGGTCGCTGCCGGCCTGGCCGAGCGTGGCATCGGCGCCCGCATGCTGGGCCGCCGAGTTCCCTTCACCGCCGTGGGCGATGCGATGAAGCGCACAGGCCCGGCCGTGGTCTTCATGTGGTCGCAGATTCCCGGCTCAGCTGATGCCTCCAATATCGCGCAGCTGCCCGATATGCGACCGGCTCCGACCCTTTTGATCGGAGGCAAAGGCTGGGTGGGCGAGGTGCCGGCTGGGGTGGAACGCGTCTGCAGTCTGGCCGAAACGGTCAACCGAATCGCGCAGGTCGTAGGGCGATAGCCTTAGGGCATTACCTCTATCTGCATCGGAGTCGCATGGATCCCCGCCAAGGCCTGCCTGAGAAGTTCGCCTACCTGGGGCTGACCTACGACGATGTCCTGCTTCTTCCGGGTGAATCCGATGTCGTGCCCAGTGAGGTCGACACCACCTCGAAGGTCACTCGCAATATCTCCGTGAAGATGCCGCTGGTCTCCAGCGCGATGGATACCGTCACCGAGGCGCGCATGGCCATCGCCATGGCACGTCAAGGTGGCGTCGGTGTTCTGCACCGCAACCTGCCGATTGAAGATCAAGCCGCCCAGGTCGATCTCGTCAAGCGCTCTGAGGCCGGCATGGTGAACAACCCCGTCACCTGCCTGCCCAACGACACCCTTGGCGATGTCGATCGTCTGTGCGGTCGCTACCGAATCTCCGGCGTCCCGGTTATCGACACTGACGGCAAGCTCGTCGGCATCGTCACCAACCGCGACATGCGCTTCGAGGATGACATGAGCGTGCCGGTGTCACAGGTGATGACCCCGATGCCGCTGGTCACCGCACCGATGGGAATCGCGCCCGACGACGCACTCGCGATCTTGGCTCAAAAGAAGGTCGAGAAGCTTCCGCTCGTCGACGCCGACGGCCGACTTCGTGGTCTGTTCACCGTCAAGGACTTCGTCAAGAGCGACAAGTACCCGCACGCCACCAAGGATTCCGAGGGTCGTCTCGTTGTCGGCGCCGCAGTCGGTGTCGGTGAGGATTCCGAGCGCCGCGCGCACGCACTCGTCGAGGCCGGCGTCGACTTCCTGATCGTCGACACGGCGCACGGTCACTCGCGCGCCGTCATCGAGATGGTCCGCCTGCTCAAGAAGACCACCAAGATCGACATCGTGGGCGGCAACGTTGCCACTCGCGCTGCGGCACAGGCACTCGTCGATGCAGGCGCTGACGGCATCAAGGTCGGTGTCGGCCCGGGCTCGATCTGCACCACGCGCATCGTCGCCGGCGTGGGCGTTCCGCAGATCTCGGCCATCTACGAGGCGTCGCTCGCTGCACGGCCGGCCGGTGTGCCGGTCATCGGCGATGGCGGTCTGCAGTACTCCGGCGATATCGCGAAGGCACTCGTGGCCGGCGCCGACACCGTGATGCTCGGCTCACTGCTCGCCGGTTGTGAGGAAGCACCCGGTGATGTCGTGTTCGTCAACGGCAAGCAGTTCAAGTCGTACCGCGGTATGGGCTCACTGGGTGCCATGCAGTCACGTGGCCAGGCTCGTTCGTACAGCAAGGATCGCTACTTCCAAGACGACGTCCTCAGTGATGACAAGCTCGTGCCCGAGGGCATCGAGGGTGTCGTGGCCTACCGCGGCCCGCTGAATAACGTCGCGCATCAGCTGGTCGGCGGCCTGCGTGCCTCGATGGGCTACTCCGGTGCAGCCACGATCCCTGAGCTTCATGAGAAGGGCGCATTCGTGCGCATCACCGCCGCCGGTCTTCGCGAAAGTCATCCGCATGATGTGCAGATGACCATCGAGGCCCCCAACTACTCCAGCCGATAGGACCAAATGTCTGACATCTTGATTGGCGGGGCGAAGCGCGCCCGCCGTGCGTACTCCTTCGATGAGATCGCAATCGCACCCAGTCGCCGCACGCGCGATCAGGCTGAGGTCTCGACCGCCTGGAACATCGACGCGTACCGCTTCGATCTGCCGTTCATCGCGGCCCCGATGGATTCCGTCGTCAGCCCGGCCAGTGCTCAGGTACTCGCCGCGCAAGGCACGTTGCCAACTCTCAATGCCGAGGGTCTGTGGGCCCGGTACGAGGATCCCACTGCGCTGCTCGCCGAGATCGCTTCACTCGACCCGGGCAAGGTCACCCCGCGCATGCAGGAGATCTACTCGGCTCCGGTCAACGCCGATCTCGTGGCACAGCGCATCGCTGAGATCAAGGCCACCGGCATCACCCTCGCCGTGGGCATGAGCCCGCAGGCCACCGCTGAACTCGCACCGCGCGCTGCTGCTGCCGGTGCTGACCTCATCGTGATCCGTGGCACCACGGTGTCGGCTGAGCACGTGTCGGAATCCGACAACCCGCTGAACCTCAAGCAATACATCTACGAGCTCGACGTTCCCGTCATCGTGGGTGGTTGCGCCACCTACCAGGCAGCACTTCACCTGATGCGCACCGGAGCAGCGGGCGTACTTGTCGGTTTCGGTGGCGGCTCCTCGCACACCACCGCTGATGTTCTCGGCGTGCGGGTGCCGATGGCCTCGGCCATCGCCGATGTCGCAGCAGCTCGCCGTGATTACCTCGATGAGTCGGGCGGCCGTTACGTGCATGTCATCGCCGACGGCTCGACTGGTCGTAGCGGCGACATCGTCAAGGCTTTCGCCTGCGGCGCAGATGCGGCCATGGTCGGCTCAGTGCTCGCTCGCGCCACCGATGCACCCGGCGGCGGCACTCACTGGGGCGCCGAGGCGTGGCATGGCGATCTCCCGCGCGGCGACCGCAATGTGATGAAGCAGTCGGGCACCTTCGCCGAGATCCTGCATGGTCCGTCGCGCACCGCTGACGGCACGATGAACATCGCCGGCGCGCTTCGCAAGGCCATGTCAACCACCGGCTACAGCGACCTCAAGGAATTCCAGCGCGTCGAGATGGTTATCACCGCATGATCGATGGCGGGCTGCGCCAGCGACTGCTCGCACGAGTGTCGGTTGGTTCAAGCCCGTCTTCCCTGGAGGTCCTCGACCCGTTCACGGGTGAGGTGTCGTACTCGCTCCCGCTATCCGTCGAAGCCGATGTCGATGCCGCCTTCGACTCCGCTCGTCGGGCTCAGGTGTCCTGGGCGCGCACTTCAGTGCAGGAGCGTGCCCGTGTAATCCTGCGCTTTCATGATCTGGTTCTCGCGCGTCGCACTGAAGTACTCGATCTCCTGCAGTCCGAGACGGGCAAGTGCCGTCGCGATGCGCTCGAAGAGGTTCTCGACGTTGCGCTCGTGGCACGCCATTACTCACGCGATGCGGCCCGGCTGCTGCGTCCGCGTGCCAGGCGGGGAGTATTCCCGGGCCTAGTCAAGGTGCGCGAGCTGCGTCAACCCATCGGTGTTGTCGGCCTCATCGCTCCGTGGAACTACCCGCTGACCTTGGTCTCCGGCGATGCAATCCCGGCGTTGCTCGCGGGCAACTGTGTCGTGATCAAGCCCGATACGAAGACCTCGCTGACAGCCCTGTGGGTTCTTGATCTACTGATCGAGGCCGGCCTGCCGGAGTCAGTGGTGCGCATCGTGCTCGGCGATGGCCCAGGTGTCGGCGGAATGCTGATCGATCGCGCCGACTACGTGATGTTCACGGGTTCGACCGCTACCGGGCGGCTTGTTGCGAAGCGATGCGGTGAGCGGCTGATCGACTGTTCACTCGAGCTCGGTGGAAAGAACGCGATGATCGTGCGCGCAGACGCCGACATCGCGCGCTCAGTCGAAATCGCCGAGCGCGCGTGCTTTGCGAATGCGGGTCAGTTGTGCGTGTCGATAGAGCGCATCTATGTCGATGCCGGCATTGTCGACGAGTTCACCGCAGCCTTTGTCGAGCGCGTGAACGCGATCGTCATGCGACCTGGTCTCGAGTGGGGCGTGCAGATGGGCACCCTGGTATCCGCCGATCAGCGCGATCGCGTGCTCGATCACATCGCTGATGCGGTAGCCAAGGGCGCGCGTGTGCTCGCCGGCGGCACAGCTCGGCCCGATCTCGGGCCCTACTACGTCGAACCGACAGTGCTCACGGGCGTGACCCCTGACATGGCCTGCTTCGCAGCCGAAACCTTCGGACCGGTCGTCGCGATCACCGCCGTGTCAGGTGACGAGGAAGCCATCGCACTCGCCAATGACTCGGAGTACGGTCTCAATGCGTCGGTGCTCTCACGCGATACTCGTGAGGCCGCACGCATCGGTGCGCGGCTTCGCGCCGGCACGGTCAACATCAACGAGGGCTTCGCCGCGACCTGGGGGAGTACTCGTGCGCCTATGGGCGGCATGGGGGCCAGCGGGATCGGTCGTCGCCACGGCGATGAAGGCTTGCTGAAGTACACCGAGTCGCAGACGATCGCCACGGCGCGACTCATCGGATCCGGTGCCCCGTTCGGGCTCAGCGATGAGCAGTGGGGCGAGACCGTGGTCACCGCGATCGGTGTCATGAAGAAGCTGGGTCTCAAGTGACCGCGCTAGGGTGCGAGTGATGTCCACGACAACACCGGCCGCCTCGCCGAACGACCTGCGCACCTATCTCGGGTGGGCGATCGCCTCGGCTGTTCTGTGCTTCCTGCCCACCGGGCTGGTCGCGGTGTACTTCGCCTGGAAGAGCCAGCAGTCGCTCGTCGCGGGCGATCTCGATTCGGCCGGGGCTCTGGCCCGCCGCGCTCGTCGTTGGTTCCTTGGCACCGTCATCATTGGTGGGGTCCTCGAGCTACTGCTCCTGGTCGTCCTCATGGTGCTGGGTGCATTCGGTGGCTGAGTAGGCTTGCGCAGTGACTGATGCGCAGACCGTTCTCGTCGTTGACTTCGGGGCGCAGTACGCCCAGTTGATCGCCCGCCGAGTGCGTGAGGCGCGCGTCTACTCCGAGATAGTCCCGCACACCATCACTGCCGCCGAGGTATCGGCGAAGAATCCTGCTGCGATCGTGCTCTCCGGCGGCCCGTCCAGTGTCTACGAGGATGGCGCTCCCACCCTCGACCCGGCAGTCCTTGAGCTCGGCATTCCGGTCTTCGGCATCTGCTACGGATTCCAGGCGATGGCCAACGCACTGGGCGGCACCGTCACCAAGACGGGTCTGCGCGAATTCGGTGGCACCGAGCTCACCGTCGCAGCCCCTGGCGCACTCTTCGCCGGACTCCCCTCTTCGCAGAATGTCTGGATGTCACACGGTGACTGTGTCTCCGTGGCGCCTGACGGCTTTACTGTCTCAGCATCGTCGGCTGGTGCACCTGTCGCAGCTTTCGAGAACGCCGAGCGCCGCATGGCTGGAGTGCAGTACCACCCTGAGGTCAAGCACAGCGCGCACGGTCAAGACGTTCTCGTGCACTTCCTCTACGACATCGCGGGTATTGCACCGACCTGGACAATGACCAATGTCATCGATGAGCAGGTCGCGCGCATCAAGGAGCAGGTCGGCAGCGGCCTTGTGATCTGCGGTCTCTCCGGTGGCGTTGACTCCGCAGTCGCTGCAGCACTCGTGCAGCGTGCAGTCGGCGATCAGCTCACCTGCGTGTTCGTCGACCACGGCCTGCTGCGCAAGGGCGAGGCTGAGCAGGTCGAACGCGACTTCGTTGCGGCCACTGGTGTGAAGCTCGTCGTTGTTGATGCGCAGGAGCGCTTCCTCACCGCACTCGCCGGTGTCAGTGACCCGGAGACCAAGCGGAAGATCATCGGCCGCGAGTTCATTCGAGTATTCGAAGATGCGACCTCGCAGGTCATTGCCGATGCCGGTGCGCACGGGCAGACCGTCGACTTCCTGGTGCAGGGCACGCTCTACCCCGATGTCGTGGAATCCGGTGGCGGTTCGGGCACGGCCAACATCAAGAGTCATCACAATGTTGGCGGCTTGCCGGAGGACATGAAGTTCGCCCTCGTAGAGCCGCTGCGCGCATTGTTCAAGGACGAAGTGCGACAGGTTGGTCTTGATCTCGGCCTGCCCGAGGAGATTGTCTGGCGTCAGCCCTTCCCGGGCCCAGGCCTGGCCATTCGCATCGTGGGCGCCATCGACGCCGATCGCCTGGCAATCCTGCGCGAGGCCGATGCCATCGCCCGCGAGGAGCTCACCGCGGCCGGCCTCGACCGTGAGGTGTGGCAGTTCCCGGTGGTGCTGCTCGCTGACGTGCGCTCGGTAGGCGTGCAGGGCGACGGCCGCACTTACGGTCATCCCGTAGTGCTGCGCCCGGTCTCTAGCGAGGACGCCATGACCGCCGACTGGTCGCGCCTGCCCTATGACCTGCTCGCACGCATTTCGACACGCATCACTAACGAGGTTCCTGAGGTCAATCGGGTTACGTTGGATATCACGAGTAAGCCGCCTGGAACTATCGAGTGGGAGTAAGCGTCATGGAGTTCCTGTACAACGTCATCCTGGTTTTGCATTTCGTCGGCCTCGCCGCGCTGCTCGGTGGCTTCGCTGCGCAGATGAAGTCGCCCGACAAGCACGTGACCAAGGTGATGTACCACGGCACGCTGCTGCAGCTCATTACCGGCGTGCTCCTGGTGTTGTTCGCCGAGACAGGCTGGGTTGACGAAACAATCAATCACAGCGTCGTTGGCGCCAAGCTGCTGATCCTCATCGTGATTCTGGTTATTGCCGTGTGGTCGCGCAAGAAGCCCGCACCGCAGGTGAAGGCCTGGGCGGCCGTGGGACTCCTGACCTTCGTGAACATCTGCATCGCAGTCTTCGCGGGTGCAGCAAGCAGCTAGCAGCTGTTACTTCGTTACGACCCGTTCACTCGTCTTACTTCGTTACGACCCGCTCAATCGTCTTACTTCGTTACGACCATAAAGGCCTCAGCCAGGCGACCCTCTGCAAGCCCGCCTTCTTGAGCCTGCATTGACATCCACATGCCAACGCGTTCGCGCACGTCGAGATCGGGCGGCAGCTGACTGGCGTGTGCATTGATTGCGTCGAGCTTGGCCTCGAAGTCGTCGGTGATGTCGACGTAAGTGTTCGGAGTCGGTGACGCCATCACCCAGATCTCCGTGACCTTCCAGGCCTCAAGTCCTTCATCATTGAGCAAGCTCGGATGCGCGAAGGGGTTCTCGGCATCGGGGTAGATCGCCTGGATTGCCGCTTCGCCTACCGCGAGGTGATCCGGGTGCGAGGACTGCAGCCTGCTCCAGTTGCGATCGGGGGATTGGATGAGCATTCGAGTCGGGCGCACCTGGCGGATCACTCGGCAGATATCGCGGCGCAGCTCGTGGCTGACGGCGAGCTCGCCGTCGCGGTAGCCCAGGAATCGCACGTCATGAACCCCGATGGCCGCCCCGGCGGCTGTTTGCTCCTCACGGCGGATTCGGGGGATCTCGGAGCGGGGGACAGCCGGGTCGAATCCGCCCGCATCGCCGTCGGTGATGATGCAGTAGGTCACCTGAAAGCCCTCACGGACCCACTGGGCCACGGTGCCGGCGGCCCCGAAATCCACGTCATCGGGATGGGCCGTGACGACCAGAACGGCGGGAGTCGGCGTGTCGTCCAGCGGGGTCGGCATGGGGATTTTCCTCACGATCGGGGCGGATTCCTGCGGGAATCGGGCGGAACCTAGCCTAGCGTGGCGAATTACAACCGTGAGGTTCTTGTTCCCAGTCGTAACATCCGTCACTTCCGTGACAGAGTAGGACTGTGCTTCCCCGCCACCAAGGGCGCAAGTCTGCCCTCCTGCCCCGCCTGCGCGCGCGCATTTCACGCCGCCCGGCTCTCATGGGCGTGCTCGTGGTCGGGTTCATCGCAGGCACTATGGCCCTGGCACCGGGGGCCACTGCCGGCAACTCCGGCAACTGGACTCCGAGTAAGTGGACAGGCGTGCTGGCCGGAGCCCCCCAGCCCGGTCAAGGTCTTCCGCCGGCTGCGGTACCCCCGCTCGCAGCTGCACAGCCCCAGGGCGCCTACGACACCAAGGCTGAGTACGAGGGCCAGATCGTATGTGACCCCGCGGCTAAGCCGGGTGCCCAGAAGATGGCCGATCACATCAAGGCCACCTATGGCCAGGACCAGACCGTGTGGATCCCGCGCGCCTGCGATGTCGGCGGGCAGAGCGAGCACAAGGAAGGTCGCGCAATCGACTGGATGACCTCCGTGCGCGATGCGCAGCAGCGCGCGAATGCCGAGACTTATCTCAACTGGCTGCTTGGTCCTGATCAGTTCGGTGTTGAGTACGGCAACGCCACGCGCCTTGGCGTGATGTACATCGGCTGGAACGATCGCATCTGGCGCGGTTATGACATGAGCCGCGGATGGACGGAGCTCAAGGGCTGCTTCTCCAAGCCTGAGTCCGGTGCCGACACTGTCTGCCATCGCAATCACATTCACATCTCGCTCACGTGGGACGGCGCGAGCGGCCGCTCGTCCTTCTGGTCCGGAGTCCCGTTCGATGGCGGCTTCTGCGCACGTCACTCATCCGCAGCAACCACGCCTGATGTCTCGGCAAAGGGCGAACTGATCTCGGTCACCCCGTACACGGTGCTTGATACGCGCAATTCGGTGGGCGTTCTCAAGCGATGCCGTCTCCAGCAGGATCGCTGGTCAGGTGACAGTCGTCGACTGTTCCCGAAGGTGCTTGGCCAAAACGGCGTGCCGACAGAGGGCGTGGGCGCAGTTGCCGTGCACATCACCGCACTCGGCTCGAACGCGAATGCTGAAGTTCGCGTGTGGTCTCCCGGCCAGAACTCCAGCAAGGTTGCCCTCAACGTTGCGATGAACGGCGATGCGCAGGCTGATGTCATCGTGCCGGTCGCCAATGACGGCACCATCGCCATGGCTACTAGCCTCGGTGCCACTGATCTCGTCGTCGAGGTGCGCGGCTATTACAAGGCCGGCCCGGGTGATGGCTCGAATAAGCCGGTGCTCACGGGCTCCGGCAGCTCTCCTGCAGCTCCGCCGACCACGGCTGACCCGGCACCTGGTGCCGCCCAGTCGCAGCCGACGGAAGGTCAGGAGTCCTTCAACGCGATCGGGTCGGACGTCGCTTACGACTCGGTGGCCTCGGGAGGTCCGTTGCAGCCTGGGGAGGCACGCACGGTCGATCTCGCGGGGCTTCCACCGGAAGCGACGTCCGCCCTGGTCGTACTGACCACGCGAAACTCGACGGTCAAGGGCTCACTGCTCATGAGCAGATCGGGCAAGACTGCGACCGTCTCATCCGGACCGGTGGCCAAGTTCAGCTTCCCGAAGGAGAGGGTGAAGTCTTCGGTGATGTTGGTGCCGGTTGGCTCCGGCAAGCTCACCTTCACGACTTCGAAGGCGAGTGCTGTCGACGTCAAGGTCGAGTTGCTCGGGTACTCCGCGGCGATCGTGCCGCCGAAGGCGGTGGGTATCTCGCCTAAGGAGATCCTGCGTGGCAAGTTCGAGGCTGGCGAATCCCAGACTCTGGTGGTCTCGAAGAAGAACGGGCTGCCGGGGAAGAAGAAGTTGCGTGCCGTGTTGCTCAAGGTGACCACGAAGAAGGGCACTGTTGACGGCAAGGTCGTCGCATTTGCCGGCAACGGCACTGCTCCGAGCACGCGATCTGCGCCCATCGTCCCGAATGTGGTGCGCTCAGAGATCGTGCTGGCACAGACGAATGCCAACGGCGAGATCACGGTTTCGGCGACTGCCGGGGCAAGAGTGATCATCGAGGTCATTGGTTACGTCAGGTAACTGACTCCTGCGCCACTGTGACTGCCTGAACCAGCTGTCAGGCCCGTTGCCTACGATGCCTAGGTGACTTCTTCGCTCGTTGACGATCTCAACGACTCCCAGCGCGCAGCCGTTGAGCACCGCGGCACACCCTTGCTGATCGTGGCGGGCGCCGGCTCGGGCAAGACTCGCGTGCTCACGCGTCGTGTGGCCCATCTGCTCGCCACTGGCGATGCGCAGCCGGGGGAGATCCTCGCAATCACCTTCACGAACAAGGCCGCGGGGGAGATGAAGGAGCGCGTGGCCGAGCTCGTCGGCCCGCGCGCGAAGTCGATGTGGGTCTCAACCTTTCACAGTGCTTGCGTGCGCATCCTGCGCGCCGAATCCTCACGGCTCGGTATCTCGAGCACTTTCACGATCTATGACCAGCAGGATTCCTTGCGTCTGATGACCATGGTCATTCGCGACCTTGATCTCGACCCCAAGCGCTTCACCCCGCGCAGTTTCCTCGCGCAGGTGTCGAACCTGAAGAACGAGCTCATCGATAACGAGACCTACTCCACTCGCACCACTAATCAGATGGAGCAGACCCTCGCCGAGGCGTACGGCGAGTACCAGCGCCGTCTGCAGCGCGCGAATGCCTTCGACTTCGACGATTTGATCTCCGGCACGGTTGCCCTGCTGCAGCTCTTCCCGGATGTTGCCGAGCACTACCGTCGCCGATTCCGGCACATCATGGTCGACGAGTATCAAGACACGAACCATGCGCAGTACGTGCTCATCAAGGAACTCATCGGTGTTGATACTCCGACCCTGCCTGCAGGTCAGCTGTGCGTGGTGGGTGATGCCGATCAGTCGATCTATGCCTTCCGCGGTGCGACCATCCGCAATATCGAGGAGTTCGAGCGCGACTACCCGAGCGCTCGCACGATCATGCTCGAGCAGAACTACCGCTCCACACAGACCATCCTGACGGCCGCGAATGCCGTCATTGCGCGTAACCAAGGCCGTCGTGCCAAGAATCTCTGGACTGATTCAGGTCAGGGTCACCCGATCGTTGCCTACGTCGCCGACGACGAGCATGATGAGGCCTCGTTCATCGCAAACACCATTGACACCCTCACTGACAACGATGGCTACAAGCCCTCTGACATGGCGGTGTTCTATCGAACCAACGCCCAGTCGCGATCGGTCGAAGACATCTTCGTCCGCGTCGGCATGCCGTACCGAGTCGTCGGCGGCGTGCGCTTCTATGAGCGCAAGGAGGTTCGCGACGCCATCGCGTATCTGCGCGCACTTGCAAACCCTGCCGATGAGGTGTCGCTGCGCCGCATTCTCAACACGCCCAAGCGTGGGATTGGTGATCGTGCCGAGGCCATGGTCGAGGCATTCGCCCAGCGTGAGCGCATCAGCTTCGCCGAGGCACTCGATCGCGCTGCTGAGGCACCGGGCATCGCCACTCGCTCGCTGACGAGCATCACGGCATTCACCACCTTGATGAGCGATCTGCGCACCATTCTTGAATCGGGGGCCACGCCGGCCACCGTTCTGCAGGCAGTGCTCGAGCAGAGCGGCTATCTCCTGGAACTCCAGTCATCCTCAGATCCGCAGGATGAAGCTCGCGTCGAGAACCTTGCCGAGTTTGAGTCGGTGGCCCAGGAGTTCGCGACTGAGAACCCTGAGGGAACGATGATCGACTTCCTCGAGCGCATCTCCTTGGTGGCCGATGCTGATCAGATCCCTGACGCCGATGGCGGCGTGGTCACGCTGATGACCTTGCACACGGCCAAGGGCCTGGAGTTCCCTGTCGTGTTCCTCACCGGCATGGAAGACGGCGTTTTCCCGCACATGCGTTCCCTCGGTGATCCGAAAGAGCTCGAGGAAGAACGCCGGCTTGCCTACGTCGGCGTCACGCGTGCGCGAGAGCGCTTGTACCTGACTCGTTCGATGATGCGCTCGGCCTGGGGATCGCCCGCCTTCAATCCGCCGTCACGCTTCCTCGATGAAATTCCCGACGAAGTCATGCAGTGGGAGCGGGAGGAGCCCGAGAACACTCCGATCAGCTCGGGTGGCTGGGGTTCATCTCCGTCGAGCAGCAGTGCTGCGCTCAAGCTGGGCGATCGCGTGATCGGTGCTGGCCCTGTGGTCTCGCTGTCTGCGGGTGACCGAGTTACGCATCAGAAATTCGGCCTCGGCACCGTTGTTTCGACAGCCGGCGTCGGCGACAAGGCTGATGCCACCATCGATTTCGGTAGCTCGGGCATCAAGCGACTTCTTCTGCGTTACGCGCCGGTCGAGAAGCTGTAGTCATGCGCATCGTGGTTGCTCCTGCGGCGTTCAAGGGAACGCTGAGCGCTCGAGATGCGGCAGCCGCCATGGCGCAAGGTGTGCGCGATGCACGGGCCGATGCCGAGATCATCGAGCTCCCTATGGCCGATGGCGGCGACGGAACTCTCGATGTCATGCTCACTCACGGCTTCTCGCCGGTGCTGATTGAGGCAGTCGATGCTCTCGGGCGTCCGCGAACCTCGCGCATCGGTATGCGAGGCAACGAAGCAGTGATCGAACTCGCCGAGGTGTGCGGCATTGGGCAGCTCGCGGAGCTTGAACCGATTCAGGCGAGCAGTCGCGGTCTCGGCCTCGCGATGCGCGCGGCCCTTGATGCCGGTGCGCAGCACTTGATCGTGGCGATCGGCGGCAGCGCTTCCACTGATGGCGGTCTCGGCATGCTGATGGCGCTCGGGTTGGCTGCCACCGATGTCGCCGGTCAACCGGTGTCACCCGACCTCGCGGGGCTCGGCCGTATTGCCTCCCTCGATGTCTCTGGTCTCGATCCGCGAATCGAATCGCTCACGTTGCTCACCGACGTCGACAGTCCGCTCCTCGGCCCGAGTGGCGCGGCACACGTGTTCGGCCCACAAAAAGGCCTCACTCCTGACCAGTGCGCCTGGGCCGATGATCTGCTCTCTCGGTGGGCCGAGATAGTCGATCCCGCCGGTGTGCACGTCTCGTCACCGGGAGCGGGGGCTGCCGGGGGAGTCGGCTTCGCGGCCTTGGCCGTGCTCGGCGCTCGACGTTCAGCCGGAGCTGAGGCGATCGCCAACCTCATCGAACTCGATGACCAGGTAGCCGCGGCCGACCTAGTTCTCACCGGTGAGGGCGCCATCGATTCCTCGACCTCAGCGGGCAAGGCGCCTGCTCGAGTCATCGAGGCTGCTCGAGCTGCTTCGGTGCCCATCGAACTGATCTCTGGGCGCCACGCCCTCGGTGTCACCAGCCTGGAAGACCTCGCGGGATCCGCGTCCGAAGCGATGGCCGATCCCGCGCGCTGGCTGCGTGAGGCCACCTGGCAGATCGTGACCAAGGTCGCAGTCCCCTAGGGGCCAGACCTCGGATTTCCCTCATGGCAGGGGGCTAAAGTCACGCCCATGACCTCTCCTGCCCGCGTGATCATCGCCAAGCCTGGCCTTGATGGTCATGACCGTGGCGCCAAGGTCGTTGCACGCGCCCTGCGCGATGCCGGCATCGAGGTGATCTACACCGGACTGCACCAGACCCCGGCCCAGGTCGTCGACGCCGCGATTCAAGAGGACGCCGATGTCATCGGCCTGTCGATCCTGTCGGGAGCGCACCTGACCCTCTTTGCCGAGGTGATGGAACTGCTCAAGGAGCGCGGCGCGACCGACATCCTCGTCTTCGGCGGCGGGATCATTCCCGACGACGACATTCCGGTGCTCAAGGAGATGGGAGTCTCCGAGATCTTCACCCCAGGTACATCCATGCAGTCGATCGTCGACTGGGTGGTAGCTCACACGAACAACGACTAACCGCACGAACCGCTACACAACGTTTCACCGAACACCGCACGACCGCACTCTCCCCACTCACCGAGCAGCCGCGAAGGAGCTGTCCACGTGGACTTGTACGAATACCAGGCAAAAGAACTCTTCCTGAAGCACGATGTGCCGACCACGCCCGGGGAGGTGTGCACCACCCCCGAGGCCGCTGAGGCCATCGCCACCCGCATCGGCAAGCCCGTCGTCGTCAAGGCGCAGGTCAAGGTCGGCGGTCGCGGCAAGGCAGGCGGCGTGAAGCTCGCTGAGGATCCCGCTGAGGCCAAGGCCCGTGCAACCGACATCCTCGGCCTCGACATCAAGGGCCACACGGTTCACCGCGTGCTCGTCGCTCAGGCCAGCGACATCGCGGAGGAGTACTACGTCTCCTTCATGCTCGATCGCGCCAACCGCTGCTTCCTGGCCATGGCAAGTGTCGAGGGTGGTGTCGAGATCGAGGAGGTCGCGGCCAACAACCCCGATGCACTCGCGATGATCCGCGTCGATGCGCTCGAGGGCTGCACCGAGGCGAAGGCCCGCGAGATCGTTGCTGCTGCGAAGTTCGACGCGAAGATCGCCGATCAGGTCGTCAACGTGCTGATGAAGCTCTGGACAGTTCTGGTGAAGGAAGACGCGACCCTGGTCGAGGTCAACCCGCTGGTACTCACCCCCGAGGGCCAGATCCTGGCACTCGACGGCAAGGTCACCATCGATGACAACGCGGCCTATCGCCTCGAGTCATACGAGGGCATGGTCGACCGTGAGGGCACTGACCCGATCGAGCTGCGCGCGAAGGAGTTCGACCTCAACTACGTCAAGCTCACCGGCGATGTTGGCATCATCGGCAACGGCGCGGGTCTCGTCATGAGCACCCTCGACGTCGTGGCCTACGCCGGCGAGGAGTTCGGCGGCATGAAGCCCGCCAACTTCCTCGACATCGGCGGCGGCGCGAGCGCGACCGTCATGGCCAATGGCCTCGACATCGTTCTCAACGATCCCGAGGTCCAGGCCGTGTTCGTGAACGTCTTCGGCGGCATCACCTCGTGTGATGCAGTGGCCAACGGCGTGATCCAGGCACTCGAGTTGCTCGAGAAGCAGGGCACCCCGGCGACCAAGCCGATCGTTTGCCGTATCGATGGCAACAACGCCATCGAGGGCCGCCGCATCCTCACCGATGCGAAGCACCCCCTGATCGAGATTGTCGACACCATGGACGATGCTGCGCGTCGCGTGGCCGAACTGGCCGCTGCACGCAAGGCCGGGAAGTAGAGCGCAATGGCTATTTGGCTTGATGAGAACAGCAAGATCATCGTTCAGGGCATGACCGGTTCGGAGGGCACCAAGCACACCCGTCGCATGGTTGCTTCCGGCGCCAATGTTGTCGGTGGCGTCACCCCGGGCAAGGCCGGCCAGGAAGTCGATGGCATTCCGGTCTTCAACAATGTGCAAGATGCGATGGCCGCGACCGGTGCCAATGTCACCGTCGTGTTCGTGCCTCCGAAGTTCGCCAAGGCCGCAGTGATCGAGGCAGTCGATGCCCAGATCCCGCTCGCCGTGGTGATCACCGAGGGCATCCCGGTTCACGACACCGCTGCTTTCTTCCAGTACGCGCAGAACTCGGGCAAGACTCGCATCATTGGCCCGAACTGCCCGGGCATCATCACTCCCGGTGTCTCGAACGCAGGCATCATTCCCTCGGACATCACGAAGTCGGGTCGTATCGGTCTCGTCTCGAAGTCGGGCACGCTGACCTACCAGATGATGTACGAGCTTCGTGACTTCGGTTTCTCCACCTGCGTCGGTATCGGCGGTGACCCGATCATCGGGACCACGCACATCGATGCGCTTCAGGCATTCCAGGATGACCCGAACACCGATGCCATCGTCATGATCGGCGAGATCGGCGGCGACGCCGAGGAGCGCGCCGCTGCATACATCGGCAAGCACATCACCAAGCCGGTCGTCGGTTACGTCGCAGGCTTCACGGCACCCGAGGGCAAGACCATGGGCCACGCAGGTGCCATCGTCTCCGGCTCCGCAGGCACCGCCGCTGCGAAGCAGGAAGCACTCGAGGCCGTGGGCGTCAAGGTCGGCAAAACTCCATCGGCTACCGCGCAGCTCATGCGGGAGATCATGACTAAGGCTTAGACCTTGTCATCAGCAGTACCTCGAGAGGGCGGCCATAGGGTGAAACCCGTGGTCGCTCTCTCGCATTATGCGAAGGGAAGCGCGCGTGCGGCAGGCCTGGACCCTTGCGCTACCCACTGCTAGCTTTCTAGGGCTTCCACTGACGGAAAGTCGAGTAAACGCTCGCCGATCGCAGCAAGCGCCTCGGTAGCCTTCCCCATATTCTCGCCTCGTTCGGCGGAGTGCCCGCATGTGCAGGGACTCCATAATCACCGCGAGCTTGTAGCACGCGAGTACGAGGCAAAAGCCAAGGTGTCCAGGATCCCGACCGGACATGGCCGTGTAACTCTCTACTATGCGATTGCGGGTCCAGAACCCTGGCCCTGAGGTCACATCCTGTGCCACCGGAAGATCGCGCCGCAGATGGTCATTCGCCTGTGTCCAATAGACCAGGGTGACAGCGAGATCGGAAATAGGGTCTCCCAAAGTCGACATTTCCCAATCCAAAACGGCCTGAAGCTCGGTGAAATCTGCATCAAGGATCGCATTGTCGATTCGATAATCGCCGTGCACGATGGAAGTTGGCAAGTCCGAAGGAAGAGTCTGCACTTCGGTGGTCAGCCATGCGCCGAGTTTGTCCAGAAGGGGAAGATCTCGGGTCTTGGTCAACTCCCACTGATGACCCCAACGTCGCACCTGACGCTCGAGATAGCCGTCCGGTTTTCCAAAGTTGGCGAGCCCGACGGCGGCGGGATCGATTTTGTGGAGATTCACGAGGCCCTCGACGAGGATTTGGGAGACTCGGTCGGCCGAGTTCATATCCAGCTGCAGGGCATCATTTTCATCAGAAATCACGACGCCATCGACGAAATCCATGATCAGGAAGCGCGCGCCGATCACCGACTCGTCACCGCAGAGTGCCCAGATTCGAGGCGTCGGATACCCGTGAGCGCTCAGGGCGCTCATCACCGTGCATTCGCGCCCAAGATCGTGAGCGCTCGGCATGATGTGTCCGAGCGGGGGGCGACGGATTGCCCATTTCTTGCCGCTGGCATCGACGAGTCGATATGTCAGATTCGAGCGGCCGCCCGCCAACAGTTCAACCGTGGGGTACTCGGACAGGTTGAAATCGGTCACGTGTGTCCCAAGCCACCGCACCAGGGGCGCCATGATCAATCCTGGCGGGTCATCCGTCATGTGCAGGCTCCGCTCCAGTGCGATAGGCGAGCAGGAGGGCAACCAAATCCACACCGCAGACTGCTCGAACTAGGTGTTGCCTTCAGGACCCAACTCGAGATCAGACCTGGGGTGTGCTGACAGTCCACGTTCGTCGCGACACAGTTGAGACCCAAAACGGGCATCCTGACTCATCATCATAGTGTTAAGTAGTGTGAAGTCAGTGTAGACAGATGCAAGTCCCGGTGCTAGATTCACGAGGCATCTTGCTTGAGGAATAGCCAAAATGTGATTGGAACGGCTACCCGAAGGCGAAACTGTTAAGTCAGCGTTAACCCGAGAATGGTTCACATGAACCCTCGGGGTGTGATCTAGGGAGGATCAATGCCAGTAAGGGAAGTCGAATTCGACAGTTGCGGGACTCGTATCCGAGCGGATCTCTTGCTCCCTGAGGGTAGTGGGCCTTTCCCTGTGGTCGTTATGGCCGGCGGCTGGTGCTACGTGAAGGAACTTCGGCAGCCCCAGTACGCGAAGGAATTCGTTGATCGCGGCTTTGCGGCATTAATTTTTGACTACAGGCACATGGGCGCTAGTGACGGTGAGCCCCGTCAGCACATCGATCCTTGGGCTCAGGTTGAGGATTACCAGAATGCAGTTACCTGGGTCGAAAGCCAGCCCGAGCTGGACTCATCGCGCATTGGCGCCTGGGGCATCTCTTACAGCGGTGGCCACGTACTTATCCTTGGCTCGATAGATCCCCGCGTAAAGGTCATTGTTTCAAACGTTCCTGTCATTGATGGCTACGAGACCATGTGGCGTGTCCACGGCACGGAACGCTTCCGTAAACTTTGCGATCTGATCGTGGAGGATCGTCGCCATCGAATGAAGACTGGCGAATACACGTTCATGGGAATGTCGGGAACTCCGAGCACCCCAGATTCAGATATGACGACATGGCCTTTCGACGAAGTCCGTGTAGTTTTCGAAGAGCTAAAGGCGACTCAGGCTCCTCGGCATGAGCATCGAAACACTGTTGTTTCGGTCGAGAATCTCATGAAGTACAACAGTGCCCCATATGCTGCAAGGATCATCAATAAGCCCGTAATGATGATCGTCGCCAAAGACGATGACATCACGATGTGGGATCAAGAGATTGCGGCCTTTGACTCGATTCAGTCGCCAGACAAAGACTTGGTGATTCTTCCATCAACTTCGCATATGACTCTTTACAGCAACCTCACTGCACTGGATTACGCCGCGAAGGCTGCCGGTAGTTGGTTTACTCGTCACCTGACTGAGATCCCCACAATCGACAATCAAATCAGTAAGTTCAGTTAAAACTCGGGGAGCGACCCAACAAAGGCGCGAGTGAAGGCGGCCATGTCCATCGGTGCTACGCGCGCGCATGATCGGGATTGGCCGGAACTCTCGCCATTTGTTCGCTGCGCGCCGGATTTATTGAGTGACCTCGCGTTCACGTGTGCAGATGAACGCGCGGTTTCGTGCGCGGGAATAACGCTGACTTGGAGTGAGCTAGACCGATACTCGAGCGGTATCGCCCAACTTCTCCAGGGTCGCGGTGTCATTGCCGGGGACGTGGTCACTGTCCAGTTGCCTAACTGGATCGAAACTGTAGCGAGCGCCCTTGCTGTGTGGAAACTGGGCGCAGTACTCAATCCGGTAACGCCGATCTATCGGGGAAATGAATTACAAACAATCTTCAAGTTGGCAAATCCCAAAATCGTCATGTGCCCTGAGGTGTTTGCCGGCACCGACTATGGAGAGATGGTCTCAGAGGCCCTCAAAGTTGCGGAAGTTCACGCGTCCGTCATCAAGATTTCTGCTCAGCCGGGCGAGTTTCTTTCGGAAGTTTCGCTTCAACCCAAGTCACGTGGTGACCTTGAACGAATTAAACTTGCCACAGATTCGGTGAGCGTCCTTATGTTCACCTCTGGGACAACTGGTCGGCCCAAGGGAGTACTGCACAGTCAGCGAACGCTGCTGTACGAGGCGTCATCGATTGTCGAGCGCTGCGATCTAAACAAACCTGTGGTCTTTATGCCGTCGCCACTGACCCACATCACTGGTCTTCTCTACGGAGTCCTACTCCCCATTCTCACCGGTGGTCGAGTTGTGCTTCAGGATCGGTGGGACGCTCGGGAGGCGGTCGACCTCATCGAAAACGAAGGCTGTAGTTTCTCCGTCGGCGCAACGCCGTTCCTCGTTGGTCTCACCAAGGAGTATCGGTCGCGCGCAAGACAGTCAGCTCTTGCTGTGTTTGTATGCGGTGGAGCCGATGTGCCACCCTCGGCAATCGAAAATGCCCAATTGTTCATGGGGACAACCGCCGTTCGCGCCTACGGGCTGACGGAACTGCCGACGCTGACATGCGGCGTACCTACGGAGAATCTTGCACTCAGAAGCGGTGACGACGGTGTATTGCTGGGCTCTTCGGAAGCGCGGGTTGTGCAAGAACAAGAAGGCGTTGGTGAGCTTGAAGCTCGTGGACCGGAAATGTTTCTCGGATATCTTGATCCCAGCGACAATGCAGGGGCATTCACTTCAGATGGCTGGTTCCGAACCGGCGATCTTGCTGCGATGACAGGCTCAAGAATTCGGATAGCCGGCCGGAGTAAGGACATCATCGTCCGAGGAGGTGAAAATCTCAGTCCGATTGAAGTTGAAAATCTTTTGCGAGAGATGCCCGGTATCGCGGACGTGGCAGTGGTCGGAGTCCCCGATTCGGAAATGGGCGAACGGGCGTGCGCGATGGTCGTTGCTGACGGCGTAGCACCATCGTTGGCCGACATCAGCGACTGTCTTGCGGCTAGTCAGTTGGCTAGGCAGAAAACTCCTGAATACCTCCTTCTCTGCGAGAGTCTTCCGAGAACCGCGAGCGGCAAAGTACAAAAGTATTTGCTTCAGCGACAGGCAGCAGAACGTGTGGCTGCGGGCGAAGGTGAGCGACGGTGCTGACCTCGGACGTCATTTCAGCTTTCCGAATGATGCTTACGATTCGAGCGTTTGAGATTGCCGCGGGGTCGATGTATGAGAAGGGGGAAATCCCAGGCTTCGTTCATTTGAGCATCGGCCAGGAGGCGGTTGCGGCCGGAGCTTGCCTTCACCTACGAGACACGGATGTCATCACCTCCACGCACCGCGGGCACGGACATGTTCTTGCTAAAGGCCTTGAACTGCGGGCCATGTTCGCTGAACTAATGGGCCGCGATACCGGGAGCTGCCGGGGGCGGGGAGGGTCGATGCATATAGCGGAGCCGTCCAAGGGGATTTTTGGCGCAAACGGAATCGTTGGTGCTGGGATTCCCATTGCGGTGGGGGCAGCGCAGGCTATGCGCCTCCAGGATCGAGATGACTTGGTTGTGGCATTCTTTGGTGACGGAGCCGTCGCGCAAGGAGCATTTCACGAAGCGGTGAATCTGGCAGCATTGCGGAAACTGCCCGTGTTGTTCTTGTGCGAGAACAATGGGTACTCGGAATTCTCCCGCACGATTGATCAGCAGCCGGTCTCGTTGACGGCGCGTGCTGCAGGCTACGGGCTCCCGATTCAAGTTGTTGATGGTAACGATCTAATTGCGGTGGCATCAGCGGTTGATTCGGCAATCTTGTCGATCAGGAACGGATCTGGCCCGCACATGATGGAAGCAGTAACCCTGCGTGGACGAGGGCATTTTGAGGGTGATCCACAGCGATATCGGGATGCTGAAGACAACCACCGCCTGGAAGTCAGCGACCCGATACATCGCACGCGAGCGATTTTGCTCGAACGAGGAGTCGAACCATCGGTGTTGGACGAGTTCGCTGCTCAGGCCCAAGGTGCCGTGGCCACGGCGGTCGAGTTGGCGCGCTCCGACCCGGAGCCTGACCCCGCGGGGCTCTTCGACAACGTATACGGCCCAACTACTCCCGTGGTGCAGAGAGATCGGAAGAGCGTAGAAGCTGAGCCTTTGCGGTATTCCCGAGCAATACGCTCCGCATTATCTGACGCCCTGGCGGAGGACAGTCGAGTATTCCTCGCTGGAGTGGATGTTGCAGGTGGCAACGTGTTCGGTCTGACGCGAGGGCTTTCGGATCTCTATCCAGGGAGAGTTCTCGACACGCCGATTTCTGAGACAGCCGTGGTCGGGCTCGCGGTTGGCGCGTCCATGGCCGGTATGCGGCCGGTCGTGGAAATCATGTATCTGGACTTTATTGGAGTCTGCCTAGACCAGATTATGAACCAGGCCGCCAAACTTCGGTACATGACCGGGGGCGGTGCCACGCTACCTCTCGTCATTCGCACCCAGTTCGGTTCCGGAAGGTCCTCAGGTAGTCAGCATTCGCAGAGCTTGGAAGCACTTCTGGCCCATATTCCGGGTTTACGCGTCGTGATGCCGTCGACAGCGGCAGACGCGTACGGGCTGCTCCGTGCCAGCATTGATGAAGAAGGGCCGGTCGTGTTCATTGAACACCGCCTTCTTTACGAGCGAGAGTCACCTGGCCCGTTCCCTGGAGAACGGATTCCTTTGGGCAAAGCTCGTGTTGCGAGAGTTGGAACCGATGCCACCATCGTGTCCTGGTCGCGCATGGTCAGCGACGCTCTCAAAGCGGCCGAAGTTCTCGCAGCAGAGGGGATCGATGTTGAGGTGATCGATCTCAGAACTATTTCCCCACTGGACAAAGCAGCAGTTCTCGAATCTCTGGCGAAGACCCATCGGTTGCTCATCGCGCATGACGCTGTGCAAGATTTTGGTGTCGGGGCTGAACTTGCGGCATTGGCGGTCAACGAAGGATTCTGGAGTCTGGACGCCCCGGTTTTACGCCTCGGTGCGGCAGCCACACCATGTCCATATGCACCCTCGTTGGAACAGAATTGGCTTCCGTCTGTTGATCAAATTGTGTCCGGCGTCCGTTCACAAGTGAACATGTAGAGTTTTACTGGACACCCGCGACGCTCACGAGGTACATTTCCGAAGGACCAAAGGGTCCCGCCTCACTTCACACAGGCGACAAAGGTTGACACTCCGTCACGGAGAAGGGAGCACAGCGTGAGACTTCAGGATCGAATCGCCATCGTTACCGGTGGTGGCTCCGGGATGGGCCGGGCAATGGTTCAAGAATTCGTTGCCGAGGGCGCGAACGTTCTCGCCTTGGATGTTCGTAAGTCGGCGGTTGAAGAGACTGTCGAGATGATCGGTCTACCTGGCAGAGTTGTGCCCTTTGAGTGCGATGTGTCGGATGAAAAATCCGTCAAAGCAGCAGTTGCCAAGGCAATGGAGACCTGGGGAAGAGTCGATCTCGTCTGTAACAATGCCGGAATTCTGGATGACTATGTCATTGCGGAAGAGACGTCGACGGAACTATGGAACCGAATCTTGGGCGTCAATCTGTCCGGGCCCTTTTTTGTGTGCCGAGAGGTTTTGCCAATCATGGTGGCTCAGGGCAAGGGCGTCATCATCAACACCGCATCAATCTCAGCGTTCATCGCAGGTGGAGGTGGCTCCGCCTACACCGCGTCCAAGCATGCGGTGCTTGGCTTGACACGCCAGCTCGCATTTGAATACGGGAGGAAAGGCGTACGGGTGAATGCGATCTGCCCCGGCCCGATCCACACCGGAATGACCGATTACCTCCTCACTCCCGAGGGCCGTAACGAACACGTGGACTCGATTATTGAGGCACTCCCGGCAGGACGCTGGGGCAAGCCTGTTGAGATTGCGCGCCTTGCCGTGTACCTGGCGAGCGATGATGCCGACTTCATTCATGGCTCTGCCTACGTGATGGATGGCGGTTGGCTTCTGCCGTAGGAGTCGTTCGGTTCGGCTTGCAATTGAGCGTGTGGCCGGCACATTCGAGTTTAATGAAGTAGGACTCGAATGTGCCGGTCAGGCCACAGTTAAGATGGACAACGATGAATCCGATACCAGTAACAGAACCTGGAACAACTCCCATGGCGGCTGACGGCGCCCCATTGGGGCAGCCGATCGACTCTCTGGCAGACATCGGGACACACTTGCGCGCGGCGAGGATCGCGCGAGGTTTGACTCTTCGCGAGATGGCGCGTCGCATTGAAGTCTCACCGAGTTTTGTTTCACAGGTCGAGTTGGGCAAGGCGAAGCCCTCTCTCGGCACGCTTTATGGGTTTTTGTCCGAGTTAGATCTCTCTCTAGATGAACTCATGCCCCCAAGTGGAGTTGCTGGAATCCAGCCCTCTGTGGATTTGAATCCGGGCGAGCCGGAAAGTGCGTTCACCGGAATTCAAGATGCGTGGGTTCGCCGCGATGGAGTCCCTCAGCGATGGAGCGACCATCCGCTAGTTCAGATGGCTGGTGTGACCTGGCGACGGCTCACGACGGATGACCCACTTGTTGACTTTTTGCGAGTGACCTATGAACCTGGCGCGGAGTCCTGTCCAACTGAACACTTCATGCGCCATGAAG
>JBILOY010000050.1:0-4599 GCA_044374195.1 Candidatus Nanopelagicales bacterium | reverse complement strand
GGGAGTGCCGCTGGTCAGCAATCGGTCGGTGGCGACTTACCATGGAGTAACCCCCCTGAAGGAGCCTGAATGTCCACCCCTGCCCGTCGCCGCCGCTGGCCCCGCCTGGTGGCAGCTGTGCTCGCCTTCGCCGTCTTGGCGATGACGGCCGTGGGTGCGGGCGTGAACCTGCTGCTGGGGCAGCTCTCGGGAAACATCACCGCCATCGACATCAGCGACCAGACCGGCGAAACCGCAGCCCCTGCCTTGGTCGACGAGGAGACAGGCAACTACACGCCGCTGAACATCTTGATGATGGGCAGCGATACCCGACAGGGCAAGGGCAATAAGGGCTACGGCAAGGCCGGAGAAATCACGGGCGCTCGCTCCGACACCACGATCTTGTTGCACGTCAGTGCCGATCGCCAAAGCGCTATCGCCGTGAGCATCCCGCGCGACACCTTGATCACCTTGCCCGAGTGCAAGAAATCCGACGGAAGTACCGTCGGTGGGTACCAGGCGCGCTTTAACTCCGCGATTGAGATCGGCGGACCGGGCTGCACCATCAAGGCGGTCGAGGAGATGACCGGTCTCGACATCAACAACTTCATGCTCGTCGACTTCGGTGGTTTTAAGAAGATCGTGAACGCCCTCGACGGCGTTGAGATCTGTCTGACCGAAGATGTCAACGACAAGCAAAGTGGCCTGGTGATGGATAAGGGCCTGCATGTGGTCAACGGCGAAGAGGCACTTGCCTTCGTACGCACCCGCAAAGGCCTCGGCGACGGTTCCGACACCTCGCGCATTCGTCGCCAGCAGGCATTCCTCTCGTCGCTGTTGCGCAAGACGCTTTCCAGCGGAACGCTGCTGAACCCGGCGAAGATGCTCGGCGTGCTGAACGCCGCCACAGAATCCTTGACCGCTGACCCCGCGCTCGCCAATGTCGACAACCTCAAGGAGATCGCGCTCAGCCTGAAGGACCTCAAGCCGAGCAAGGTCACCTTCACCACGATGCCCTGGTATCCCAGTGGTGATGGCGCAACGGTGCTGCTGAATCGCAAGAAGGCCAAGCCGATCTGGAAGGCGATCGCTGCCGACACCCCGTGGCCGCCGGCCCCCTCCGGTGATCAGCCGCTACTAAAGGCCGAGCCCTCCAGCATCCGCGTGAATGTCTACAACGGCACCACGACCAAGGGCTTGGCCAAGAAGGTTGCTCGCCAACTCAAGGCCGAGGGGTACCTCGTACGCGACACCGGCAACTGGGATACCTCAACTGTCACGACCACGACGGTGAACTACGACCCCGATTACGATGTATCGGCAAAGACCTTGATCTATGCCACGTCAGCCGAAGGCGTTGCCAAGAAGCGCCAGGGTCAGGCGATGGATCTCGTGATTGGTTCCGACTACACGAACGTGAAGCCGGTGCAGATCGCCAGTGCCATGAAGGATCTCACCGCCAACGTGAACTCCGGCGATGAGAGTTTCTGCGCGAAGTAATTCACTTCACCGCTGTCTCTAGATGACCGGCGGTCGTCCGGCCTTCGTCATTTCCCACACCGTGCGCCACTTCATTGCGCGACGCCCGCCGGGGTTCTCGGTCATGCCCTCGCGCAAACCGCCGAACCAGGCCTTGAGGGCGTCCTTGTCACGCATGCGCAGCACGGTGATGCCCACCCACGTTCCGACATAGATCGGCTCGAGCACCACTGGCAGATTGCGACGAGCAAGCCACACTCGATTGCGTGCATTGAGCCGGTAGTAGACCTCGTGTCTCGCCGGATCAATCACTGGGTGGTGCACGCTGACATCTCCTGCGTACCAGGCCGTGAAGCCGGCATCCCACACGCGCCACACGAGTTCGATGCCCTCATGGGCATAGAAGAACGGGTCGGGCCAGCCACCAATGGCGTCGAAGAGATCGCGCCGCATGGCAACTGCGCCCTCCCACAGCGCTGTGGCCGGACCAGGTGTGGCGTGATTGCCCGGGCGAAGCCTCGGTACCCAACGGCCTGGAGCGACTGCACCGGTGGGATCAACCACGCGAGGTTGGATGAGCCCCAGGGTGGGATCAGCCGTGAACCTGCGGGCGAGGTCGGCAAGGAAGCCATCATCGGCGAGGCAGGCATCGTCGTCGAGGAAGAACAGATACTCACCATCGACTTCGGGTACACCGGCATTGCGCCCGGCAGGAATACCGAGATTCTCCGGAAGGGCCAAGGTCTTCACCTGCGCGGGTAAGCCGGTCGGGATCCAGCCGTTGCCGACGACCACGACATCAACGTCAACATCGCGCTGGGCAAGGATCGAGGCAACACCGGCCTGGAGTTCATCGGGTCGCTTGCCCATGGTGAGCACGACCACGCCGTAGGTCGGCCTCACGAGCGCAGCTTGCTCGAACTCAGGATCGAGGCGAGATGACCGACGATGGTGATCACGCCGAAGATCGCGAGGAATGCCAGTAGATAGCGGGTGACGGTGAGGTCGCCTGTGATCACGTCGCCGATCGACGCCAGGAAGATCAAGATAGTGAGCTCAACCGAGTGGTACGAGCGGTGGAAGGGCACGAAGCGCGCGAAGGATCGAAGATTGCGCAGGCCTGCAGCCTTCGGAACTCCGACATCAGCGCGATCAGCGAGCTTGGGCATGTCGTTGTAGGCGCGGGAGACATGCACCATGTCGTTGAGTGCCTTGTTGTAAAGGATCATCACCGCGAGTAGCGCGCCGATCAGCGGCCAGGGTGAATCCATCCAGCCGGCATTCGGGAAACCGGCAGCGCGCAAACCCAGGGCAATCGGAATGATGCCCTCAGTTGTGTAGTGACCGACGCGATCGAGGAAGACGCCGAGCGGCGACGACTTCTGACGCCATCGGGCGACCTCGCCATCGCAGCAGTCCCAGAGCATCTGCATCTGGCCGAGCAGCATCGCGAGCAGGCCACCGATAACTCCGGGGATTAGCACAGCGAGGCCGGCGCTCGCCCCGGTCAAGATCATCAGCCAGGTGACCTGGTTGGCGGTGATCGGCGTGCGCAGTAGCAGCTTGGTCAGGTAGGGCGAGATATCGCGCAGATACACATCGGCAACCCAGTGCTCAGAGTTCTTGCGGCCGCGAATCGCGGGCGGCTGGCATACCTCGCGGATCTCGGCGACGGTCGGTCGCGCCGGGCGCTCACTCATGACACCGCCTCGCATCCACCGGTCAACATCCCCATAAGCCTATCGAGTGCCCGATCACAGATCCTCGTAGTCTTCGTCGTCCTCTTCCTCGGATCGAGCCCTCTCACGCTTGCGCTTCGAATCAGGAATCATCGCGTTGCGGATCTCGATCCCCTCCTCCACGGAGGTCTCGGCGATGATGGCGCCCTGTGAGATCACGATGGCGCGATCGCAGAATCGCGTGAGGTGCTCATCGGTATCGCTGGAGACCAGGAAGGTCACGCCCTCGGCGCGCTTACGATCCAAGGTGGCCCAGCAGTGGTCGCGATACTCGCCATCGCCGACCACGAGCAACTGATCAATCGCGTATGCACGTGTCTCGACCGCCATGCAGATCGACCACGCCAGTTTCTGCCGCACGATAGGTCGGGCAACGCCGAGATACTTGTCGAGGCGGCCCTCGATCTCGGCCTGCTCCGCGATCAGATCGACCTTCGACTCGACCTCGTCGGGGGTCATGCCTAAGAGCCCGCCGACGATGTAGATGTTCTGACGCACGGTGTACGAGCGATCGAGTGCCGGCACCACGCCGATCATCGGGATGATGACCTCCTTGCGACGCACGGTTCCCTCATCAGGAAACAACGTGCCCGCAGCAAGCCGGAGGAACTCTTCGCGACCATCATCGGGCAGCCCGATCAGGGCCACGGATTCACCCACCTGCACCGCGGTCGAGATATCGCGCAGGGTCCACTCAATTTCATTCTGGAATTCGCCGGCCATACGCCGAATCGCATGCTTGCGACCGCCGCCTGCTCGGCGATGCTGCCGAGTTACCGAGGAACCGACGTTCGCGAACTCGAGCATCGAGCTCAGGTCGGGAGTGAGGTGGATGCGTGCCATCTCATGCCCCCTTCAGGATGCGTGGCTCAAGTCGCTTGAACACCAAGAAGCCGATCGCAATGATCACGACGATGACACCGAAAGAGAGCGCGTAGTGCCAGGGAGTCTCGATCTCCGACGGCCAGAACCCGATTCGGTAGAGACCGAGGATGGCGACCATCGGATTCAGCGAGGCGAACGGCTGGATGTGCTCGGGGATCTTCGTGATCGAGTACAGCACCGGCGACAGATAGAACAACGCTCGCATGACGATGCGCACGATGCGCGCGAGATCAGGCACGACTGCGACACCGGATGCGACGAGAAGTCCGAGGCCGTACATCAGGAAGAACTGCACGAGGATGGCCACGGGGAACAAGAGGATCAGTGGCCCGGGCACGGTTCCCGTGAAGATCATGGCCAGCACGATGATCGGTAGCGAGAAGATGAACTCGATCATCGAGACAAGCACTACGCGCAAGACCCAGATCTGCGTCGGCAGCAGACTGATCCGCAGCGCATTCGAATTTCGCTTGAACGACCTGGTCGATTGCGCGATGCCCTTGGTGAACCACCACCA
>JBILOY010000049.1:0-4636 GCA_044374195.1 Candidatus Nanopelagicales bacterium | reverse complement strand
CTACACCCCAGGTCAGCAGACCCACGACGCCAACAACACGAGTTGCCCAGGCAGCGATCACCATGACGCATAATCCGGCAGCGTTCAGGATCGGAGACAAGACCACTGACTGCTGGCACCCGTAATCCTGGGCTAGCAGCAGCCATGGCACGAGTGCCGGGACGGCGACGATCGGAATCGCCCACGAGGCGCGCAGCCGAATACGGCGCACGACGATCGTGAAAGCAATCATGATTCCGGCACAACCCAGGACCGCCACCGGTATCGCCTTCGCGCCCTGCTCGGCTATCAGGTAGATCAGGAAACTGATCCCGCCAAGGGCATTGCCCGCCAATACTGCTGTCACTAGCAGGCGCCCCTTACTGAAGGGCTCGGAGACGTGAGCTTGAGTGATCGGAGCAGGCTCGGGCACAGACTCGAGATGCGCGACATGCTCTGGTGTCGGCAACTCAACAAGGTCAAGACCTCGTAGCACCTCGCGATCAACGGTGGGTGAGGATATGAGATACCTCAGGGAATTGAGCAATGACTCATGCAATCGTGTGACGGTCAGCCGCCACATGGCTGCTCGTTCAGTCACCAGCATCGACGCCGTTGTGCGGGCATCGAGCACGGCGAGATCGGCATCGGTACGACGGGCCTCACTGAGCAACGAGTTCCAGGCCCACCAAATCATCGCCGTGGCGGTCGCCACCTGAACAACGGCCAACGCGCCATCCGCCAAGGCTAGACCGCCAGGGATCACGTTCGTGGGTCGCTGCGACCAGAGAGCTAAGAGCAGTACTGGTCCGATGACCACTGACAACAAACCCAGCCAGCGCGATGAGAGGACAGCCCATAGGTAACTGATGTACGACACCAGAAGTACTGCGGCGATCCACCGCGGACCGCTTGTCGGGTAGAGCAGGGCGCAAGACGCTACAGAGAGCAGGGCCGGGATGAAGAGCCACATGCCGAACTTGCGCTTGGACAGAATCACTCCGGCGATGAACAAGAGCAAAGAGAGCAGCACAAGCAGGTGCTCGCCCGAGGTGAGCTCCGCCCAACCGAGAGCTGCAGCGATTAACGTGACGGCATACGTGATGCCGACACCGAGCACGAACAACAACCGCCGGGTCAGTAGCAGGGCTGCCCACTCAGGCCGCGTGCTCAATTCGTCCGTCATCACGCACCGGCTCCACGGCGAATGCTGAGCAGCGACTGCTTTTCGCTCGTGGGCGAGCGTGAGAGAACGAGGTCACCCATGACGATTGCCTCCGGCCCCGGCTCCCCCTTCGCCGGATTCGGGCGAGAAAGGTTCACCCACCCGGCATCGACCGACGCGTTCGGCGCGGTCACGAGCACTTCGGCCAGGCCTTGATCGACGAAGATGCGCATTGTCACCGTGCGGCTCGGAGCGTGCAGCACCACGGCAGCAAGCAGGTCGCTCACCTGATCGGGAATCGGGTCAGCGTCGGCGGGCATGCTGATCACTGCTGCATCGACACTCAGACCCCGAGCCGCGCCGAGTTCAACTGCTTCGAGCACCGCTCGCCACAGGCTCGACGTCGATCCCCGTTCCATGCCCAGATTGCCGCGAAGCTGACTCTCCTCACTTGCCGCCCGCTCACGTATCTCGGCATCGCCCGCATCAAGGCTGCCGTCGGCGATGCCGGAGAGCAGGGCAACCGTCGACGCACTCACGCGGCTCCACTGGGAGGTCACCGTGATCTGACGCTCGATCTCCGCTTGGTACTCAACTGACGATGCCCAAAACAGAAGGCCCTCGCTACGGCGACGATCGAACTCACGGAAGAGCACGGTCATCAAGAAGAGCGCGGCCGACATGTAGACCACGGTCACCACAAGTGACATCGCCGGAACTGCTTTGCACTGGTCAGGCAAGGAGAGGGTCAAGACGAGCCCGGCCGCGGTGATTATCGGCAGGATCGACCAGTGCCACCAGTACCTCTGCCCGGCAAAGAGCAGCAGTCCGATGCCACCAGCCACGCTGTTGATGATCCAGTGCACCGATGAGGCGGAGGAACAGCCGACGAGATCTTGTCGAGTAATCGCATAGGTCACGACACCCATCACAAGCGTGATCCAGGTGAGCGGAACCCGCGAGGCCGTATTCCAGCGCAGGGCGAGGGCGATATTGCTCGCCAGGAAGGCAATGAAACTCAGGCCAAAGACGACCTTTGCGTCGCCAAGCCCGCCTGCAATCCAGGGCAGCATGACGAGTCCGAAGATCGCGGGCGCGAAGAGCAGCACTCGAGGGCGGAGTGAGTCGAGCAGAATGTCGAGCACTTGACTCGCCGGCACCTGCAGTTCGGGGGCCACGACGATAGGCACGCGAAGCGTCACCGAAGTTCCGCGCCCGGGCTCACTGACAATCACTGCCTCGCCACCGATCGCACTCAGCGATGCCTTGATCGTGTTGCGCATTCCGAATCGCTCGGTGTCACCCTCACGCAAACCTCGCCCGTCATCACTGACGATGACCTCAAGGGCACTTGATTGCTGTCGGGCGCTGATGATGACCGCTCGTGCCTGCGCATGACGTTCCACATTGCGTAGTGCCTCAACGAGCGCATCGCGCAAAGCGCCAGCTGATTGCTGAGGCAGCAGGTAGTCATCATCAATGCGCACGTTCACCTGCGGGGTGTGGAGACCGGCAGCCGCACGCGCTTCCGCAACGACAGCGCCAATGGTGGCCTCCTGCGCAGGAAGTGCGCCGAGTTCTAGTTGCTCGATATCGCGTCGGCATTCCGCCCGCAGCAGTTCGGATTGCTCATCAACGCCCTGGGTGATGGCGTTGAGGGTGTTGAGCACGGTTTCGTGGATGCGTCGATCGACCGACGTGCGTGCCGACTGCACCTGCACTGCGCGATAGCTCGAGGCGGCGGCGGCCTCGAGTTCGAGAGTGCTCACGTCCGCAATTCGAGCCGCCCGACGCCAGCTATAGGCCATCCCGAGCAGAGCCGGCGCGGCGATGAGAATGAATATCGGGCCGATGGCGCCACCGGCTAGGTCAGCCGCGGCCAGGATCATCTGCGGTGTCGGAACTAGGACTGCGATGAGGTTGAGAAATGCGGCGAGAACGATCACGACCAGTGCCGGCGCGGCACTCAGCGTGAACGCAGCACCGAAGGTGACGGCGAACGCGGAGAACGGCAATGTCAGCCAACCGGGGCCGTAAGCCTGCGGAATCACGATTGCTAGCAATAGGAAGAGCAGGCCTGCGAATGCCTGGATCAGCGCCTGCCACGTGCGCAGGCGCGGCAGGAACGCCAGAAGGAAGATCCCTGCGGGAATCATCCAGGTGAGCCAGATCGCACCAGGCAGCTCACTTCGATGAAGGACGAGGAGGTAGAGCGCCGGAAGGAACTCGATGACGCCCGCGGCAACGAGCGCCGTGGCGCCAGTGCGCTCGAAGATCGCAACGAGCTGCGTCGCATCCTTCGATGACTCTCTCACGCGCTCGACTCCTGCCTTATGGTGTGCCGGTGCCCCGCCACTCGTTCATCGTGCTTGAGGATCATCCTCTCGTTCTCGGTGCGATCACTGATCATTTGAGCACCGCGTTCCCCGGCGCAACGATCGCATATCGCGGAGCGCATCTGCTCGAAGCGCTCGAGCAGGCCGAATCGACTGCGGCCACGTGCGCGATCGTGGATCTCGACCTCGGCGATGGGCGCGCACCTTCGGATATTGTCACGCATTTGGGGGACGCAGGGATCCCGGTCGTCATGATCAGTGCTCACGAGCAAGCGCTTCTCGTGCAGGAGGCCGTGATCGCAGGTGCCTTGGCATATGTGCCCAAGCGCTCGATCATCGATCAGCTTGCCGAAGCAGTCGCCTCCGCAGAGCTCGGTCAACCGTGGCTATCCCCCGATTTCGCCGCAGTACTGGTGCCGGTCGAGGGCTCTACCGTGGAGCTTGACCCACTTGCCGAGCGCGCGCTCGTGCTTTATGCCGCCGGCCTTCCGACGTCGATGATTGCCTCGCGCACGGGCATCCAGTCCAATCAGGTGCGTCCACTCCTCGAGTCGGCGATCCAGGCGTATCGGTCCCCTGACCACTGACGCGAAATAGGGGACAGAAGTCCCCTCCTATGCGCTAGCGTGTGCGCCTAGGAGGTCACCATGGCTGCTCAGAAGCTGCGTTTCATCGTTCTCGAGGATCACCCACTCGTGCGCTCGGCCCTGATCACGGGGCTGATCAACGAGCTGGGCGATGTCGAGATTGCCTACGAAGGAACCGTGATCGCTGACGCCCTGCATGCTGCCAAGCGCAAGGCTGTCGACTGCGCCCTGCTCGATCTCGATCTTGGTGACGACTCGAACCCCATCGCGAATGTGCGCGCGTTAGTTGAAGCCGGCGTCCCTGTCATGGTCATCAGTGCACTCGGTGACCCGATGATCGTGCGTGAGTCGATGTCGGCCGGTGCGCTCGCTTACGTGTCGAAGCAGACCGACGTCGTGCAGATTCGCGCGGCGATCGATTCGACTCTTGCCGGCAAGCCCTTCATGTCACCCGAGATCGCAATGGCACTCGTCGGCGACCTGCACTCTGACGTCAAGCTCTCCGATCAGGAGCGCACTGCTCTTTCACTCTACGCATCAGGCCTGAAGATGGAGGCCGTGTCACGCCG
>JBILOY010000013.1:0-54205 GCA_044374195.1 Candidatus Nanopelagicales bacterium | reverse complement strand
CCGTTGATGCTCAAAGCTTCTTGAGCGCCGCATCACAAGCAGGAGTCACCGTGATCGATGTTCGTACTCCTGAGGAATTCGCCGCAGGTCATCTCGATGGTGCAGTGAATATGAACGTCGAGGGCCCTGATTTCAGCGCTCAGATTGCCACACTCGACACGGCAGGCACTGTGGCCATCTACTGTCGAAGTGGCCGGCGCTCGGTGGTTGCTGCCGACCAGATGGCAGGCGCAGGCTTCACATCGATCGTTAACCTCGACGGCGGCCTTGACGACCTTCAGTCCGCCGGCGGAAGCATCATTGGCTGAACTCAGACTGCCCCAGCCGCCTAGGCTTGAGCAATGAGCACTCTGCCCTCACGCGCCCGTGTCGTCATCATCGGCGGCGGCATCGTCGGCGCCAGTGTGGCGTACCACCTCACCAAGCTCGGCTGGAGTGATGTCGTGCTCCTTGAGCAGGGTCAGTTGTCATCGGGTACCACCTGGCATGCGGCAGGCCTGGTCGGCCAATTGCGCGCAACCGAGGGCGGCACGCGTCTGGTGCA
Organism: Candidatus Nanopelagicales bacterium; assembly: GCA_044374195.1. Taxonomy (GTDB): domain Bacteria; phylum Actinomycetota; class Actinomycetes; order S36-B12; family S36-B12; genus CAIKZY01. The sequence goes on along the minus strand of JBILOY010000013.1, from coordinate 53,661 downwards.
GTACTCCGCAAAGCTCTACCAAGAGCTCGAGGCCGAGACAGGTCTTGGCACCGGTTACAAGGAATGCGGCGGCGTCACTGTTGCCCGCACCCCCGACCGCATGGTTCAGCTACTGCGCACTGCTGCAGCTGCCGAGGCATACAACCTCGAATGCGAGATCATCACGCCTGAGCGCGCGAAGGAGCTATACCCGGTCCTGAACATCAGCGATATTCAGGGCGCTATCTGGTTGCCGTATGACGGCACGGCCAACCCCACCGATGTCACCCAGTCACTTGCCAAGGGTGCCCGCATGCGCGGGGCCCAGGTGTTCGAGCGCACGCGCGTACTCGGTGTCACGACCAAGGACAGCGTCGTCACCGGCGTGCAGACCGATGCCGGCGATATCGAGGCTGAGATCGTCGTGAACTGCGCCGGCCAGTGGGCCAAGGCCATCGGCGCGATGTGCGGGGTGAATGTTCCCCTGCACTCTGCCGAGCACTTCTACGTGGTGACCGAGCAGATCGAGGGCGTGCATCGCATGATGCCGATCTTGCGTGACCCCGATGGTTACACCTACATGAAGGAGGAAGTTGGCGGCCTAGTCGTCGGTGGCTTCGAGCCCGAGGCCAAGCCGTGGGTCTCCCCCGACCAGATCCCGTACCCCTTCGAATTCCAATTGCTCGAGGAGGACTGGGATCACTTCTCGATCCTGATGGAAAGCGCCTTGCACCGCGTTCCGGCATTGCAGGAGACCGGGATCAAGATGTTCTACAACGGCCCTGAGTCGTTCACCCCTGACAACCAGTTTATCCTGGGTGAGGCACCTGAACTCAAGAACTTCTTCGTCGGCGCCGGCTTCAACTCCGTAGGTATTGCCTCCGCCGGCGGCGCAGGTCGCGCACTGGCCGAGTGGATCGTGTCGGGTGAGCCGCAAAGCGATCTGGTCGGCGTCGACATTCGCCGCTTCGCCCCCTTCAACGGCAACAACCAGTGGCTACGTGCTCGAGTGGGCGAGGTGCTCGGCCTGCACTACTCAGTGCCGTGGCCGAACCGTGAGTTCGCGACCGCGCGCCCGTTCCGCCAGTCGCCCGTGCACGACCGCATCGCGGCAGCGAATGCCTGTTTTGGTTCCAAGATGGGCTGGGAGCGCCCGAACTACTTCGCGCCCGCGGGCGAAGATTCTTCGATCGACTACGCCTGGGGGAAGCAGAACTGGATCCCGTGGGTCGATAACGAGCAGCGTGCGACGCGCAATGACGTTGCAATCTTCGATGAGACCAGTTTCGGCAAGCTTCTGGTCAAGGGCCGCGACGCCGAGCGTTTGCTCCAGTGGCTGTGCACCGCTGACGTGAACGTTGCCATTGGTGATGTCGTCTACACAGGCGTGCTCAATGAGCGTGGCACCTACGAGGCCGACGTCACGATCACCCGTATTGCCCATGACGAGTTCATGTGGGTGACGGGTTCGGCATCCGTCGTGCGCGATGCCGACTGGATCAACCGCCATGCCACCAACGACATGCATGTTGAGGTCGTCGACGTGTCTAGTGCCTATGCGGTGCTCGGCCTCATGGGCCCTAAGTCGCGCGAGTTGCTCTCCCGCGTCTCGAAGGCAGACCTCTCGAACGAGGCGTACCCCTTCGGCACCTCGCAACTGATCGACATTGGTTTCTTTACCGTGCGTGCCACCCGTCTCACCTACGTCGGTGAACTGGGCTGGGAGCTCTACGTGCCTGCGGAGTTCGCCAATGGGGTTTTCGACCTGCTGCACGAGGCCGGCGCCGATCTCGGAATTCGCAACACGGGCTATTACGCCATCAATGCGCTGCGCCTGGAGAAGGGCTACCGAGCCTTCGGCCCCGAGCTCAACCCCGACTACTCACCGGTCGAAGCAGGCTTGCTTTTCGCCACGAAGCTCAAGACCGACATCGACTTTGTCGGTCGCGCTGCACTCGAGGCAATCAAGGAAGCCGGCCCGCTTCGCCGGCTGATCTCATGGGTGGCCAGCGAGAGTGACGCAATGCTCTGGGGTGGCGAGTTGATTCTGCGCGACGGCGTTGGCGTCGGTCAGGTGACCTCTGCTGCCTTCGGAACCACGATCGGTGCGTGCGTCGGCCTCGCGTACGTGCGCCGACTCGACGGCGAGGCAGTCACGACTGATTACCTCGACGCGCAGTGGTCGGTGAATGTCGGCGGTCGCATCGTGCCCCTGACCGTCTCGCTCAAGGCACCCTACGATCCGGCTTCCGAACGAGTTCGTTCATAACGACACAGCAGAGGGGCGGATGGCCTATAGCCACCCGCCCCTTCGCATACCTAGCGCCGTCTAGCTGTTAGGCGGCTGATGGAAGCCCTTGTGCTCGTGCTCAAGTGCGATCTCGTCAGCGGAGCTGACACCTGCGGGCAGGTCGATCGTCGTCTTCGGGCCGGTGAACCACTTCTTGGCCGACAGGTGCCAGCCGATCCACAGCAGGATGAGCGCACCGATGGTGAGGATGGGTGCGTAGTTGACGAACTTCCAACTGAACGGCACCTCTTCAGCGCTCGGTGAGCCGTTGAGCCAGCGCAGCCAGCCCGGCGTACCTGCAGGCGTGAAGGGCAGGATGAAGTAGACCGACACGACTGCGATCTCGATGATCGCGAGCGGTGCCATCCACTTCCACTTCTTGCCCAGGTTCCACGAACCCTGCGGGAACGTGTCGCCCATGCGCCAGCGGTACCAGATCGGCACCAGGAACGACAGGAACAGGCCGATGACCGCCACCGACACGACTGCGTAGAACGCGGTCGGAACGATGATCGGTTCTTCTTCGGAGCCGATGTTGACCTCGAGGAGTGCCGGCAAGGTGATGATGATTGCCACCACGGCTGCGAGCACCACGGCATTGGCCGGGATGTGATTCTTATTGAGCTTGGCCCACAGGCGCGCACCGGGCACTGCACCGTCACGGCTGAAGGCGTAGGTCATGCGGGAGGTGCTGGTCATGCAAGCGGTCGAGCAGAACAACTGCCCGAATGCGGAGATGAGGAGCACAAAGCCCGCGACCTTGGCATCGAGTGCCTGATTCAGGATGACTGCGACACCGCCGCCGCCTGCATTCACCGCGTCGAAGTCTTGAACCGCGAACAGGAAGGCGAGCAGCAGGAACCAGCCGCCGATTGCGGAGTAGAAGATCGACTTCCACAGACCCTTGGCTGCGGTGTTGGCCGCACCGTGGGTCTCCTCGGAAAGGTGAGCCGAGGCGTCGAAGCCGGTGATCGTGTACTGCGTGAGCAGGAAGCCCAGGGGCAAGACGTAGAACCAGAAGCCCCAACCGTCGGTGCCACCGCCATGCAGGCCACCGGAGTTGTTGTTTCTCTGTGTGAAGACTTCGCTGAAGCTCATGTGGCTCTCAGGAAGGATGATCAGGATCAAGATGACGAGTGAGGCGCCGAAGACGTGCCACCACACCGAGACGTTGTTGATCTTGTTCATGATGGTGCCACCCCAGATGTTCAGGATGACCACGATCGCGAGCACGACGACGAACATGATGAACACGCGCTGCAGGGAGTAACCAGCGGCCCACGACTCGCTCAGTGTGCATAAAGCAAGATCGAAGAAGGTCGCGCAGCCATAGGCCACCGACGCAATAACGGCAAGAAGACCAATCAGGTTCAGCCAGCCGGTGTAGTAGCCGGCCTTGGGGCCACCCATCTTCGATGCCCACCAGTAGATGCCGCCCGAGGTCGGGTAGGCCGAAACCAGTTCGGACATGCAGAAGCCGATGATCAGGATGAACGCTGCGATCAGGGGCCAGCCGATCGAAATGGCAATCGGGCCGCCGTTATTCCAGGCCTGGCCAAAGGTGGTGAAGCAGCCGGCCAGGATCGAGATGATCGAGAACGAGATAGCGAAGTTGGAGAAACCCGACCAGTTACGGGTCAGCTCTTGCTTGTATCCCAGTTCTGCGAGACGACGTTCGTCGTCATTCATGGTGGATTGATCAGACACCGTGCCCTCCTCAGTAGCGCGGGTGAGTCCGATGACCTCTCGGACTACGCGAGGTCACGGACACTAATGGCCGCAGTCTCCTCCCGTCGTGACTTTGTGAAAGTTAGACACGCGGGGTATATGTGACGGGTGTTACACAAAGTTTACCCACAAAAGGGATATTTCGGGCTTAATCTGTGAGTACACCTATGAATCGCTCGAATTCCCCGCCATCGAACTCGGCCACCGCCCGCTCGTACTTCTCCATCCCCCAGCCCCAGTAATCGAAGTCGATAGGACTGATCGAGGCCGAGATCGAGGCCCACAGAGTCCAGCCGTACTTGCTCATCAGCCCCCAGAGCCGGGCACGAGCGACCTTCGCGGCGAGCTCCTGCGAGCTCACACCCTCCCAGTAAGAGTGGACGAGGACCTCGAGCAACTCGTCAGGCAGCGTCGACTCACTCCAGATGTTGCCGAGCTCGAAACTGGCCTCGTTATTGCCCGAGTACTCGTAATCGATCAGTCGAATCTGCGGACCCTCGTCGATGAAGTTGCCCGCTAGCAGGTCGTTATTGCACGGCACCGTGGGCTCCGCCGTCGCGGCCATCACCTTTCTCAGGCGCTCAACCTTCGGCATGAACTCCTCATAGCGAGGAGGTAGGCGGAAGCCGCGCTCGCGCACAAGAGCGAGGTAACGCGCTTGAATCGCAAACATGTTGAAGTCATTGACGAATCGTGGCCCTGCGTGCAGAGCGCGGCAGGCCTCAGCGATGCGCGGCAGATTCTCCGGCACACGCACATCGGCCTCACTGAAAGTGCGACCCTCGATCCAGCCGACGATGAGCATGTTCTCAACGGGCAGGTACTCGATCACCGGAGCACCTGCTCCCGACTCGGCAGCGGCGACCGAGTTCAGGTGCTCGTTCTCGCGGTTGATCGCCAAGGCCGACGACTCATGCTCGTAGACGCGAACGACGACCGGGCCTGAGGCCAAAGTGACCTTGTAGTTGCGGTTGGTGATCCCGCCCGAGAGCGGTTCGGCCTCACGGGCGTCGGCGAGCAAGGGCACACGACGCAGGCGCTCTGCATCGGGCAGCCCGGCAAAGGGATCGGATTCCGTTGCGTTGGCCACGGGCAGACGATAGGCGAGCGGGGTAGGCCGCGCTTGCGAATAGGTTGGCGAGCGGGGTAGGCCGCGCTCGCGAATGGGCAGGCGAGGGCGGGCATCCAGGTCGGTGCTTGCGAGCAGCCTGGATATCCGTATCGGGCTGCCTCGCCTGGGGGACGTAGGGCAGAGTTGGGCCCGCACCGCTTCGGGCGCTATGCCCGATTCGAGCACAAAGCACGCACCAGCAACGGAGGCATGGATGAGCCGGCACATTCCCCTCGACGTCGACACCCTCAAGCGAGAGGTTGAGCTCGGGCTGATCGACACTGTTGCGGTCGCGATCACCGACATGCAGGGCCGCCTGGCGGGCAAGCGCATCCATGCACAGTTCTTCGTCGACGAAGTACTCGGCCACGGCACTGAAGGCTGCAACTACCTTCTCGCCGTCGATGTCGACATGAACACTGTCGACGGTTACGCGATGAGCTCATGGGATACCGGCTACGGCGACCTGGTGATGCGCCCCGATCTCACTTCGCTGCACCGTATCCCGTGGCAGCCCGGTGCAGTCGGCGTGCTCTGCGACGTGCTGCATGAGGACGGAAGCCCGGTCGTGGCATCACCGCGGCAGGTTCTGAAAAAGCAGATTGACCGGCTCGAGGTTGCCGGCATGGGCGCCTTCGTCGGCACCGAGCTCGAGTTCATCGTCTTCCTCGATACCTACGAAGAGGCGTGGATCAGCGGCTACCGCAATCTCACGCCGGCGAATCTTTACAACGTTGACTATTCGATGCTTGGTGGCGCTCGCGTGGAGCCGCTGCTGCGACGCATTCGCAATGAGATGTACGACGCCGGCATGGTCGTCGAGAGCGCGAAGGGCGAGTGCAACCTCGGCCAGCACGAGATCGCCTTCAAGTACCGCGACGCACTCGGCACCTGCGATAACCACGTGGTCTACAAGACTGGTGCGAAGGAGATCGCCTCGCAGGAGGACATGGCACTGACCTTTATGGCCAAGTACAACGAGCGTGAGGGTAACTCCTGCCACATCCACCTGTCCTTCCGCGGAACTGATGGCTCGATGGTCATGGCTGACGACAACGCTGAGGAGGGTCTGTCGGAACTCGGCAAGGCATTCATTGCCGGGCAGCTCGCTCACATGCGCGAGCTCACCTTGCTCTTCGCCCCGCAGATCAACAGCTACAAGCGCTTCGTCGAGGGCTCCTTCGCCCCGACCGCAATTCGCTGGGGTCGCGATAACCGCACGTGCGCCTTCCGCCTAGTGGGCCACGGCCAGTCGCTCCGACTGGAGAACCGGGTGCCCGGCGGAGACGTCAACCCGTATCTCGCCGTGGCTGGCATGATCGCCGCGGGACTCGATGGCATCGAGAACAAGACAGCACTTGAACCGATCTTCACCGGCAATGCCTATGGCAGTGACTCGGAGCGCGTTCCCACCTCAATGGGCGAGGCGCTAGCACTGTGGGAGGGCTCGACCTGGATTCGCGAGACCTTCGGTGCCGAGGTTCAGGCGCACTACGCAAACATGGCGCGTGTCGAGATCAATGCTTACGGCAGTTCCGTCACCGACTGGGAGCGTTACCGCAGCTTCGAGCGTCTGTAATCTCACCCCTTCGTTCCCCGATCAAGGAGCACCATGTTCAGCGTCATCAACCCGGCCACCGAAGAGGTTGTCACCACTGTTCCGTCGACCTCGCTCGAGCAGACCGACGAGGCCATCGCCCGTTCGCACGAGGCATTGAAGACATGGCGCGAAGTGACTCCCGGTGATCGCGCGAACTTGTTGCGTCGCTTCTCCGATGTCGTGCGTGCCCATGAGGATGAACTCGCACTGCTCGAGGTCGTGAACTCCGGCCACACCATCGGCAACGCCCGCTGGGAAGTGAACAACATCGCGAACGTGCTGCAGTACTACAGCGGCTCGCCCGAGCGCCTGTTCGGCCGACAGATCCCCGTGCCCGGTGGCATCGACATGACCTTCAAGGAGCCCGTCGGAGTTGTCGGCGTCATCGTGCCCTGGAACTTCCCGATGCCGATTGCTGGCTGGGGCCTGGCTCCTGCACTCGCTGCTGGCTGCACGGTCGTGCTCAAGCCCGCCGAGGTAACGCCGCTTACTGCCATTCGCATTGGTGAGCTCGCCCTTGAAGCCGGTATTCCCGAGAACGTGCTGCAGGTGCTACCGGGCAAGGGCTCGGTTGTCGGCCAGCGCTTCGTGGATCACGAACTCGTGCGCAAGGTTGTCTTCACTGGTTCAACCCCGGTCGGCCAGGGGATCATGGAGGGCTGTGCCAAACAGATCAAGGCCGTGACTCTCGAGCTCGGCGGCAAGAGCGCAAACGTCGTTTTCGCCGACTCTGATCTCGAGAAGGCTGCTGCGAGTGCACCCGGCGGTGTCTTCGACAATGCGGGCCAGGACTGCTGCGCTCGTTCACGCATCCTCGTCGAGCGCAAGGTGTACGACCGCTTCATGGAGTTGCTGGAGCCGGCCGTGAAGAACTTCGTCTGCGGCGACCCGAATGACACCAAGACCGACATGGGCCCGCTGATCACCAAGGCCCAGCTCGAATCAGTGAAGTCCTACGTTCCCGACGGTGCACCCATCGCCTTCCAGGGCACCGCACCGACCGGCAAGGGCAACTGGTTCCCGCCGACCGTGCTCACCGGCACCGAGAGTGACCGCGCCTACCGCGAGGAGATCTTTGGTCCGGTTGTGGTCGTGGTTCCATTCGAGGACGAAGCCGATGCGATTCGGATGGCCAATGACTCTGAATACGGCCTGTCGGGCTCGATCTGGACCCGCGACATCGGTCGTGGTATCCGAGTGGCACGCGGCATCGAGACCGGAAACCTCTCAGTGAACTCGCACAGTTCGGTTCGCTACTGGACCCCATTCGGTGGCTACAAGAAGTCAGGCCTCGGCCGTGAACTCGGCCCTGACGCCGTCGATGCATTCACCGAGACCAAGAACGTCTTCATCAGCACCGAGGACTAGCCTCATCTCTGCGGGGATGCAGCATCAGGCAACACCTGCACGACACGAAAGACACCATTCGGATTGATCCCGGAAGAGGAATCATGAGCAACAGCAAGTGCAGCCGTCTCGAAGGCCGTGTAGCGGTCGTCACTGGTGGCGCGAGCGGCATCGGCCTCGCGTCGGTCCGTCGTCTCGCCGACGAGGGTGCGCATATCGTTATCGGCGATCTCGACCCGGTCTCAGGTGAGGCTGCAGCGGCCGAGGTCAATGGCACCTTCATTCGCACCGATGTGACGAGCGCCGACGACGTCGCAGCGATGTTCAAGAAGGCTAAGGACACCTACGGCAGCGTCGACATCGCGTTCAACAATGCCGGCATCTCCCCGCCCGATGACGATTCGATCCTCGAGACCGGCATCGACGCCTGGCGCCGCGTGCAGGAGGTGAACCTCACCAGCGTCTACCTGTGCTGCAAGGAGGTCATCCCGATCATGCTCGAACAGGGCAAGGGCTCGATCATCAACACGGCTTCCTTCGTCGCGACCATGGCAGCGGCCACCAGCCAGATCAGTTACACCGCCTCCAAGGGCGGCGTACTGGCGATGAGCCGCGAGCTCGGCGTGCAGTTCGCCCGCAGTGGCATCCGTGTCAACGCTCTTTCGCCTGGCCCGGTCAACACCCCGCTGCTCATCGAGTTGTTCGCAAAGGATCCCGAGCGCGCCGCTCGTCGCCTCGTACACATCCCGATGGGTCGCTTCGGCGAGCCGGATGAACTCGCAGCAGCAGTCGCCTTCCTGGCCAGCGACGACTCGTCGTTCATCACCGCCTCGAACTTCCTGGTCGACGGCGGCATCTCGGGCGCATACGTCACCCCCCTGTAGCCAGACCAGTTCGCGCAATCGCCGTCGAAGGAGAGGATCCGCATGTCGATCCTTGTCTTCGACGGCGATTGCGCGTTCTGCACTCGATCCGCGGGCTTCATTACCAGGCGTATCAAGCCCAGTACTGAGGTTCAGGCCTGGCAGGCACTTGACCTCGAACCTCTCGGCCTTACTTCCGATCAATGTTCGACAGCGGTGCAATGGGTTGATACATCCGGCGAGATTAGGTCCGGCGCAGCGGCTATCACGGCGATGCTCAAAGAGGCGGGCGTTGGCTGGGCAGCACTCGGAACGATCGGAGACCTGCCCGGCATTCGATCAGTCGCGGCAGGCACCTACCGCGTCATCGCCAAGAATCGTCATCGACTGCCCGGCTCGACTGCCGCCTGCGACACCTCTGACTAACGCGACGCCCGATACGCCGTTGCTGCATCAAGGAAGTTGCGGATGAGCCCCACGTCGCTCACTCGGCGATCAGGGTGCTCAGGGTGCCATTGGACTCCGATGACGTAAGCGCCACGGGGGTCCTCGCACGCCTCGATGGTGCCGTCAGGCGCGACGCCGGTGATCTGAAGATCTCCGGGATCCTTCACCGCCTGGTGATGTGAGGAATTCACAACTGCCTCTGTGCCGCCCATGGCCTTGGCCACGAGTGATCCCTCGATGAACTCGGCCTCGTGATCGTTGAAGTGCCCGGGCTTGATGCGATGGGTGACATCGGAAATATCGGGCATGTTCTGGTGCAGTGCTCCACCGTGGGAGACAGCCATGATCTGCAGGCCTCGGCAGATACCAAAGACGGGCATGTCGCGCTCGCGGGCACCGCGGTACAGAGCAATCTCGGACGTATCCCGCGAGACTCGGGGTACGTCGGTGGTCTCATGCGGCTCCTCTCCGTACAGCGACGGGTCAACGTCGGCGCCACCGACGATCACCAGGCCGTCGAGACGATCGAGAACTGAGACATCGGGGTCGAGATCTGGGGGCAGGAGCACTACTCGGGCGCCGGACTCCTGGAACAGATCGAGGTACCAGTGCGGAAGCACGGATGCGGTGACATCCCAGGCACCCCACTTCGCCTGCTCGAGGTAAGTGCTGACGCCGATGATGGGACGACTCATGATCCATATTCTCTCATCACGATGAACTCTGCGGGCAAGGGGATTGCTACCAGGGCAGCTGTTCACCCTTGTGGAGGAACTGTCGAGACGGTGCATCAGGGCCGATGAGCGCGGTATCCACGATCGTATCGATTCCTTCCTCGATGCTCAGTGGGCCAATCTCGGAACCGAGTGCGGTGCGAACCCAACCGGGATGGGCGATGTTCACCTTGATTGAGGTGTCGGCGAGCGCATCAGCCAGGTGAAGTGCGTACTGATGCAGGGCTGACTTCGAGGAGTTGTAGGCCGCTGTCTTCATCCCTGCCAGTCCGGAGTCCGAGGCATGCAGCGTTAGCGAGCCGAGAATACTGCCGACGAAGACGATGCTTGCGTGCTGACTTTTCCGGATGAGTGGCAAGAAGGCCTGCGTTACTGCCACTTGCGCGAAGAAATTGGTCTCGAAGGTTTTATGCAGGATCTCCTGGGAGACCGATTCTGCATTGGACTGCACCCAGTCACCCTCGAGGCCTACGCCCGCATTATTGAGCAGGATGTCCAGTACTCCATAAGTCGAGTCCACATGCTGAACTGCGGCACGTATCGAGTTCTCATCGCACACGTCGAGAATGATTGCCTCCGCTTTTCCACCCGATGCATGAATGTGCTCAACAACGCTCGCGAGAGCCGAGGCATCCCGAGCTGCGAGTACCACTGTGACGCCGCGCGACGCGATTTCGATAGCGGCTGCTCTACCCAGTCCCTTGGAGGCGCCGGTGATCAGGGCGATTCGCGAGTTCGACATTTTTTCTTCCCATCTCTTCAGTGGCTAATGCTGGCGCGGAGCAGCACCGGTCGAGTTTCGCACGATCAATTCGGGACGGAACATGAATTCATCTCGGGGAGCCGGCGTGCCGTTGATTTCATCCATCAACGCCTGCACGGCTGCCGTGCCCATGGCATGCACCGACTGCCGCAAGGTGGTCAGTGGCGGATCGGTAAACGCCATGAGCATCGAGTCGTCATAGCCGATGACCGAGACGTCACCGGGAACGCTCATTCCGCGTTGGCGCACCGTGCGAATGACGCCTAGGGCCATGAGATCAGAGCCGCAGACGATCGCGGTGCAGCCGGCGGCCAGCAGGTGGTGGGCCGCCGCTTGGCCGCCTTCGACGGTGAAGAGCGAGTGATTGACGAGCGAAGCCGCTTCGTCAGCGCTGACGCCCGCGTGACGCTGCATCGCATCAATGAATCCGGCGCGCTTGCGCACGACCGGCACAAAGCGGTCGGGGCCAACTGCCAGCCCAATGCGACGGTGACCCATCGATGCAAGGTGCGCTACCGCGAGATCCATGGCGGTGAAGTCATCATCGGAGATGAAGGGGGCATCGATGCCCTCGGCGTAGCCATTGACGTAGACCACGGGCAGCTTTCGCTCGACGAGTGCTCGATACCGCGACATGTCGGCGGAGACATCGGCATGACCACCGCTGACAAAGATTATTCCCGCGACCCCGCGCTCAAGCAGCAGGTCGACGTATTCCTCCTCGCTTACCCCGCCCGGTGTCTGGGTGCAGAGCACCGGCGTGTAGCCGAGCTGCGCAAGCTGTGTCTCCATGCCCTGGGCGAGGATCGGGAAGATCGGGTTCTCCAGCTCGGGCACGATCAGTCCGACCAAGCCTGCTCGAGCGCGCAGCTTCGAGGGCCGCTCGTAGCCCAATACGTCGAGCGCAGTGAGCACCGACTGTCGGGTGGCATCGGAGGCGCCAGGGCGACCATTGAGCACGCGCGAGACAGTGGCCTCACTGACCCCGGCTTGCTCAGCGATCAAGGCGAGGGTTGCCTTGGGCGCCGGCGTCTCGGACATGACATCACTGTACCGAAATGCAACAACATCAAGGTCGTGACATCAACCCCGGGACTGCTGCCGTGGGAGGCTTCACCCATGCGAATAATGATGTCCATCAATGCACCGGACTTCGCCTTTCTGCCGTGGGATCTCCCGCTCGAGGAATGGCAGGAGGCTGAACTGTGAAGACAGAGCTCAGTTCCTTGATCGTCATTGTCGCGATCGCGGCAGTCGTACCGCTGCTCGTGGGCCTGATGCGCATCAAGGTCGCCCAGGTCGTGCTGCTCTTGGTAGGCGGCATCATCTGCGGCCCTGGCCTGCTCGGTTGGATCAACATCGATGAGCCCATCACACTTCTCTCGGAGCTGGGGCTGGGGCTGCTGTTCTTCCTGGCTGGCATGGAACTTGAAGGTCGCTCAATGCGCGGGCGCAGTGGCAAGCTCGCCGCTACAGGCTGGATTACTTCGGTAGTTCTGGCGCTCGGACTCAGTGGCTTGCTCGCGGCCAGCGGAGTCGTCAAGGATTTCGCCGGCTTCGCCATCGCCTTGACTTCAACCGCCCTGGGCACCCTGCTCCCGATCCTTCGGGACAACGGCAGCCTGGGTGGTCGCTTCGGTACCTACTTCATGGGCGCGGGCGCGTGGGGCGAACTCGGCCCCATCATTGCGATCGCCGTCTTCCTCAGCACCCGTTCCTCCTGGGCAGCGCTCCTTACTCTGGTCATCTTCTTCACGATCGCCTTGTGCGTCGGCATGCTGTCGAACGTGTTTAGGGCTGAGCGCATTCGCTCCTTGGTGATGGGTGGCTACACCACGAGTTCGCAGACCGGTGTGCGCATAGCAATGCTTACGGTCGTGCTTTTCCTGGGCCTGGCTGTCGGATTCGGCTTCGATGCCGTGCTCGGCGCATTCGTCGCCGGCATCATCGCTCGGCGCCTCGTTCCGCGGGAGGAAGAATCTCCGCTCGAGCTTCGGCTGGAAGCCGTGGCCTTCGGATTCTTCGTTCCGATCTTCTTCGTGGTCTCCGGTGCCAAACTCGACATCGACTCAATCATCGCTAACCCGGTGCCGATGCTGCTCGCCTTCGTCGCGCTCTTCCTCGTACGCGCTCTTCCGCAGTTCGTGATCTATCGCCATGCGATTCCAGATCGCGCAGAACGCGCATCGTTCGCGCTGCTGGTGGGCACCGCACTGCCGATACTCGTGGCAATCACCACTATCGAGGTCAATGCAGGAGCAATGACGAGTTCGAGCGCCGCCGCCCTTGTCGGAGCTGGTGCCTTGACGGTTCTGATCTTCCCGATCGGCTCTTCAATCTTCACCAAGCGCATCAAGACGTCAGTCGATTCAGAACCTGCCGAACTAGCCCGCTAGTTCAGCGACGAGCGAGCGATGCGGCGTGCAACGCGATACTCGTGGCCACGGCGGCGTTAAGCGACTCGGTCTTGCTGTCCATGTCGATACCGACAAGCCAGTCACAGGTCTCGCTCACCAGACGGCCGAGGCCCTGGCCCTCCGAGCCCACGACAATCACGATGTTGCCGCCCAGGATCGCCGGATCGAGATCCTGCAGCGACTTTCCGGAGTTAGCAGCAAGCCCGATCACGGTGTAGCCGGCCTTCTGCAAGCCCTGCAATGCGCGAGTGAGGTTGGTGACCTGCGCGACGGGCACGCGTGCGAGCGCACCGGCGGAGGTCTTCCAGGCACCGGGGGTAACACCTGTCGAACGACGTGACGGAATCACGATGCCGCCGGCGCCGAACGCTGCAGCCGAGCGCGCGATAGCGCCGAGGTTGCGCGGGTCGGTGACACCATCGAGTGCGACGAGCACGGTTGCAGTCTTGAGCTCATCGAGCTCGGTGTACTCGTACGCCGGAACCGAGAGCACCAGACCTTGGTGCACACCGGTATCGGTCATGCGATCGAGATCAGTGCGAGTGACCTCCATGATCGGGATGCGGAAGGCGGTCGCGAGCTTGAGCGCCTCGCGCCACCGATCATCGGCCTCAGTCTTGACCTGCACGTAGAGCGCCTTCGCGGGGATCTTCGCGCGCAGTGCTTCCACCACCGAGTTGCGGCCCATCAAGAAGCCACCACCATCAGCTGTCGGACGCTTGCGCGGGCCCGAGGCACGACCAGTGGCTGCGACACCGGTGCGCTTGTTGATCTTCTTGCCTACGGCCTCGTCGGCACGACGTGCAGCAGCGCGTTCGCGACGTGCTGCGGGGTGATGCGGGCGCTCGGTTGCCTTGGGGGTCGGACCTTTCGGCTGTAGACCCTTGCGACGAGCACCACCGGTACCGACCGTCGGGCCCTTCTTGGTGCCCGGATTGCGCATGGCCCCCTTGCGCTGTGAATTGCCTGCCATTACGCCTCCAGATTCCAGCGGACACCAGTGGCGGTGTCCTCGATCTTGATACCGATGGCATCAAGGCCGTCGCGAATGGCATCCGCTGCGGCAAAGTCCTTGCGAGCACGCGCCTCCTGGCGCTGATCGAGTGCGACGCGCACGAGGGCGTCGATGGTGGAACGCGAGGTATCGGTATCGGCCGAAGTTGAAGCCCAGGCCCACGGGTTCACGCCCAGAACATCGACCATCGCGAGCACGGCCACGAATGAACTTCGCACAGCGGCAAGATCACCTGCGGTCAGTGCGGCATTGCCTTCACGCACGGCCTCGTGCAAGACAGCCAAGGCTGCGGGTACGGAGAGATCGTCGTCCATCGCGGCATCAAAATCGGCCGAGCGAAGGGAAGGGCCGCTTCCGTTTGACGATGCGGCGACGTCGAGAAGTGAGGGATCTGAGTCCAAGGCTTCAAACGCGCGCTGCAAGAACCCTTCGATGCGGCGGTAGCCCTGACCGGCTTCCTTGACCGACTCGTCGGAGTACTCGAGCATCGAGCGGTAGTGGGCGCCAACCAAGTAGTAACGAAGCTCGACCGGGCGAACGCGCTGCACGATCTCGTCGACGAGCAGTGAGTTGCCCAGTGACTTGCTCATCTTCTCGCCCGCGGTGGTGACCCAGGCGTTATGCAACCAGAAGTTCGCGAATGGATCGCCAGCAGCATTCGACTGAGCGATCTCGTTCTCATGATGCGGGAAGACGAGGTCGAGCCCACCACCGTGAATATCGAACTGCGCACCGAGGTACTTGTGCGCCATCGCCGAGCATTCGATGTGCCATCCCGGACGACCCGGACCCCACGGGGTATCCCAGTAGGGCTCGTCGGGCTTGGCACCCTTCCACATCGCGAAGTCACGGGGGTCACGCTTAATCTGAGCTTCGGAATCCGGTGACGCGAGCATGTCGTCGATCTTTTGGCCGCTGAGGGTTCCGTAGCCGGCGAACTTGCGCACGTCGAAGTAGACATCGCCATTCATCGCATAGCCGTAGCCGGCATCGATGAGACGCTGCATCATCTCGATCATCTCGGGGATGTGACCGGTGGCACGGGGCTCATAGGTCGGCGGGATGCAGCCCAAGGCTTCGTAGGCGCGGGTGAAGTTGCGCTCATTGCGCATCGCGACGACCCAGTAAGGCACATCGTCGTGGCCTGCGTTGTGGATGATCTTGTCGTCGATGTCGGTGACATTACGGATGAACGTGACGTCGTATCCCCTGGCGATCAGCCAGCGGCGCAGCACGTCAAAGGCCACCGACGAGCGAATGTGCCCCACATGCGGCGGAGCCTGCACCGTGGCGCCGCAAAGGTAGATGCCGACCTTGCCCGGCACGATCGGGACGAATTCCCGGGTCGAGCGCGTGGCTGTGTCATAGAAGGAAAGGGGCACGGCATAAGGGTACCGACTCCCGAACGCCCCTCACGCCACGCGCCCGGCGCAGGAAAAGCGAGGTCCCCGAGGGGCCGAAGCCGCTCGGGGACCCGAAAGTTCCGCGATTACTGGAAGTAGACCTTGGTCGGGCTCAGCCGAACGACGACGCGCACGTTGTCGGTGTCGTCATCCCAGATGTAGCGCGGAGTGTCCATGTACTTCTGGTTGAGCCGGTCAATGAGCTCACGACCGCCCTCGTCCGTCATGGTCACGTTTCCACGCACCTCGATATAGGAGTACGGGTTGTCCTTCGGATAGAGGAGCACGGTCGCTCGCGGATCGCGCACGAGATTGCGATGCTTCTGACGGTTCGTGGTGGTCGACATCAGCAGGTCGTCGCCATCGCGCTCAACCCACACGACCGACAGCTGCGGCTGACCGTCAGGCTGCACCGTCGCAAGGGTGACAAACTCCGTGGCGTCAAAGAGCGCCTGTGCGGCTTCGGGAAGCGTGGCCATGGTGATCTCCTTAGGTGGTTGAAGCAATGGGGATAGGGACTAAGCAGGAAGAACGCCGGCAATAGCGATCGCAGCAACGCCCTCGCCACGACCGGTAAGCCCGAGACCATCGGTCGTAGTTCCGGAAACACGCACCGGAGCGCCCACAGCCGCGGAGAGAACATCCTGCGCTTCCTCGCGGCGGGTGCCCACGCGAGGTGAGTTTCCGATCACCTGCACACTGCCATTGACGATCGTGTAACCGGCAGCGCGCACCAATGATGCGACATGCGAAAGCAGAGTGACGCCGGAGGCCGAAGCCCATTGCGGATCAGAGGTGCCAAAGACCGAACCGAGATCGCCGAGCCCGGCAGCGGAAAGCAGTGCATCGCACAGGGCATGCGAGGCGGCGTCAGCATCAGAGTGCCCGGCGAGACCGGTCTCGCCTGGCCAAAGCAAACCGGCCATCCACATCGGGCGGCCTTCTTCGAATGCATGGACGTCAGTACCGATACCGGTGAGCACGGCGTGCGCAGAACTAGCTGACATTGCCGCTGGCCCTTCGCTTGGCGAGCACTGCCTCAGCGAGGATTAAGTCAATCGGGCGCGTGACCTTAAAGGCTTCCTCGTGACCGGGAATCACATGCACGATGATGCCATCGCGTTCGACCAGACCGGCGTCATCAGTGGCAATCGGAGCTGACGGGTCAACGCCGGCATGCGCAAACTGGAGCACTGCGCGGGCGAAGCCTTGCGGGGTCTGCACAGCGCGGAGGGGTACGCGATCAGGCGTTGCCACGACGTCGCTCTCGGAATTGACCTGCTTGAGGGTGTCGGCAACAGTGAGACCCGGAACAACGGCTGAATGACCGGCAGCGACTGCCGCGACAACCGACGCGATGAGTTCTGGCGGAGTGAGGGCACGTGCTGCGTCATGCACCAGCACGATGTCGATCTCGGGGGGAAGCGCGATCAGTGCACGCGCGACGGACTCCTGACGGCTCTCGCCGCCGGCGAGCACCTCGATGTCGCAGGTGACATCCAGCTCACTGAGAAGTCCGCGCACATCGTCGACGAAGTCGACAGGAGCCGCGACAACGATGAGATCGATGACGCGGGATGCGGCCAGAGCACGAACGGCGTGCACGAGCAGCGGAATGCCACCGACTTCGCGAAGTGCCTTGGGAGTTCCAGCGCCGAGACGTTCGCCCTTGCCCGCAGCGGGAACGAGTGCCGCAGTGGTCACGGATGCTCCCCTCGGGTCGAGATCGAGGTGTTCGCGTGATCAACGCACGCGTGCCCCGGGAACGAACTAGGAAGCGAGAACCTCGTCGAGGATCGACTCGGCGTTGACTTCGTCGGTCTTCTCGGCGAGAGCGAGCTCGCTCACGAGAATCTGGCGGGCCTTGGCCAGCATGCGCTTCTCGCCGGCAGACAGGCCACGCTCGCGCTCGCGACGCCACAGATCGCGAACGACCTCGGCCACCTTGATGACATCGCCGGAGGCGAGCTTCTCGAGGTTGGCCTTGTAACGGCGCGACCAGTTGGTGGGCTCCTCGGTGTAGGGCTGGCGCAGCACGTTGAACACGCGCTCGAGGCCGTCGGCGTTCACGACATCACGGACGCCGACGAGATCGACGTTGTCAGAGGGCACGCGAACGGTCAGGTCGCCCTGAGCCACGCGGAGTACGAGGTACTCGCGATCCTCACCCTTGACCTTGCGAATCTCGACGGATTCGATGACTGCTGCCCCGTGATGCGGGTAGACGACTGTGTCGCCCACGTTGAACGCCATATAGATGGACCCCTTTCCAGGAGGGCCAACTTTACCACGTGATCAACGCCCTATTTCCCGATCGAGTGCCGCCGAGAATCCCCCTAGGGATCCCCTATAGCCTGGGCTCGTGAAGCGATCAGCAGTTACCTCAGCAGCCCTCGCCGTGGCCCTCGTGGCCGTCTCCCCCCTCCTGGGCGGGTGCTTCCAGGGTCAGGGGGCTACGACAACCGCCCAGGCCACCATGAACAGTGGCGACGGAGTCCAGGTGCAGGTGGGCAAGCTCAAGGCCCAGGGCCTCACCTTGGTCCTCGACCCCGCCACCCCTGGCGCGGCCACTCTGATCGGCCGCTTTACCAATGTGGGCACCGAAACCGAGTTCCTGCGCGGCGTGACCATCGGCGGCAAAACCACGATGAACGGCGATGTCGCCGTCACCTCCGGGCTGGGCCAGATACTGCCAGGCCAGTCGATCGGCTTCGGATTCGAATCCGATCAGTCAATCTCGGTCAAGGGTCTCGAGGCCGCCGTCAGCACCTACGTGCCGATCGCGATCTCCTTCGAGGTCAACGGCACTGTCGAGGCCAGCGTGCTGACAGTCCCGGCCACCGGCATCTACGCGGGCATCACGCCGAGTTTCCCGCCGGCGCCAGTCGAGAGCACTTCCGCACCTGAGCCAGTCATCGCCGAGGCCAGCCCGGCTGCAAGCTAGGTAGCCTGACGACGTAACGCGAAGGCCCCGCTCATTCGAGCGGGGCCTTCGTCGTGCAAGGAGCGTGGTGGGCTAACCCTCGTACTTGTACCCAAGTCCACGCACGGTCACCAGGTGAACCGGGTTCGCGGGGTCTTCCTCGATCTTGGCGCGCAGTCGCTTCACGTGAACGTCGAGAGTCTTGGTGTCACCGACATAGTCGGCACCCCACACGCGATCGATGAGCTGGCCACGCGTCATCACGCGGCCTGAGTTGCGAACCAGCATCTCGAGCAAATCGAATTCCTTGAGCGGCATCGGCACTGCGCTGCCCCGCACAGTCACGACGTGACGGTCGACATCCATGCGCACAGGCCCGGCCTCGACCACGAGCGGCACGAGCTCATCGATTTCACCGTGGCGGCGCAGCACGGCACGCACGCGCGCAAGCAGCTCGCGAGAGCTGAAGGGCTTGGTGACGTAGTCATCGGCACCAAGTTCGAGGCCGAGCACCTTGTCGATCTCGCCGTCCTTGGCCGAGACCATGATGATCGGAACATTCGACTTACCGCGAATGTTCTTGCACACCTCGGTGCCTGAGATACCAGGCAGCATGAGATCGAGAAGCACGAGGTCGGCGCCGTTGGCGTCAAACTCGCTGACGGCAACATTACCATCGGCTGCAACGGTCACTTCGAAACCTTCGCGCTTGAGCATGAAGGACAGTGCGTCGGAGAAGGACTCTTCGTCCTCGACGACCAGGATTCGGGTCACTTATTTGCCTCTGCAGGGTAGGTGTTGTCGATGGAATCAAGGATGCGGCTGTCATCAAGACTGATAACCGAGTCCACCATGAACTCATGTGAGTGACCAGCACCAGAGGTGTTCTCCTGGTAGGTCGGCAGACGCAGGGTGAATGTTGAGCCAACACCAACCTCCGACCACACCGTGCACTCTCCGCCATGGTTCTGGCATACGTGCTTAACGATCGCGAGACCAAGACCAGTGCCACCGGTCACCCGCGAACGCGCGGGGTCAACGCGGTAGAAGCGCTCGAAGATTCGTTCAAGCTCTGATGCGGGAATTCCGACACCCTGATCAGTAACGCTGATGTCGATGATGTCGTCTGTGACTCGACAGTCGATAGCGATTCGAGTGTTCGCAGGCGAGTAGGCCACTGCGTTCGCAAGCAGGTTGCGAAGGGCTGTAAGCAGTTGATTGCGATCACCGTAGATCAACGATTCGCTCGGCTCTCCGCGCACGAACTCGATAGAGGCCGCGTTAGCTGCGGTGCGCAATTCGTCGATGGCGCGGACGATCAGCTCTTCGACGGGAACGATCTCCGCGCGCAGCACGGGATCATCACCTTGCAGTCGCGACAGGTCAATGACATCTTGAATGAGGTGACCCAGCCGCGAGGCCTCGAGCTGCATGCGCTCGGCGAAGTGCTGCACCTGCTCGACATCGTCGGGCGAAGCGACGATTGCCTCGGCGAGAAGTGAGAGTGCTCCCACCGGAGTCTTGAGTTCGTGGGAGACGTTGGCGACGAAGTCGCGACGCACCGCGTCGACGCGTCGGTCGTCAGAGAGGTCGTCGACGAGAATTAGGACCACGCCCTCACTGATGATCGTGGCTCGCGCTCGCACCTCGAGCAATTCACGACCCAAGGGTGGGCGCCGCACCATGAGCTCTGCCTCGCGGGACTCACCGCCGGTGGCTACCTCGGCGGCCAGATCGACGAGATCGGGGATCGTGATCTGGGAGCGGTTGACCAGGCCCAGAGCTACTGCCCTCGAGGATGCCCTCAAGACGGTGCCATCGGCGGCGACAAGTAAGGAAGCTGAATTCAGCACGGCAAGGACTCGGGCGACCTCCTCCGGGATAACGGGGAGGCCGGCGAGCTCCTGGTCGAGAACTGCGTCAACCTGTCGTTGAGGGGCCACATCGGAAGAATATGGGCGGGAATTCATTGCTCACCCCTCCGAAGGGGCCCTGTGGCCCAGAATTGAGCAAGGGTTCACCTTCGACATCTGTTGTTCACTTTAGGGCCTGATGGCATTCATATTCACGTAATGCGAAGCCCCAAATCAGGCGTACCCTCGTATCCGTACACCCGCCGTTAACCCGCAGGGCTGAATTTGCGCCTGCAGCATCGGATACCCCTAAAGGATGATCGAAATGGCCAATGCCCCCCACGAGGAGCTCCTGGCAGTCAATGCCGAACTCGTCGAGGTTGCCAAACTGGTCGGCGCTGCCATGAACCTGGCCACCTCTGCCCTCCTCAATGCCGATCTCACGATCGCGCAGCAGGTCATCCAGAACGACGACGAGATCGACATCCGTACCTCGGCCGTGGAAGAGCGCTGCATCGAGATCATTGCCAACGACGCCCCGACCGGCCGCGATCTACGAATCGCCATTGGAGCCCTGCGCATTGCCGCCAGCCTCGAGCGCATGGGCGATCTCGCTCGTCACGTGGCCAAGCAGGCGCGCCTGCGCTACCCCAACACCGCCGTCCCTGAGGATCTCGCCCCGACATTTGCCCATATGGGCCGCCTCGCCGAAGGCATCATCAACAAGACCGCGGCCGTCATCACGAGTCAGGACGTCACCCTCGCGACCGATATCGCCGAGGAGGACTCGGAAATGGATCGCGTGCACCGGGAGCTCTTCACCATCGTGCTCTCCGCCGACTGGAAGCACGGGGTCGAGGCCGCCATCGACGTCACCCTTCTTTCCCGCTACTACGAGCGCTACGCGGATCACGCCGTGAGCGTCACCAAGCGCGTCGTCAATGTGGTGACCGGCGAGCCCTACGCCGGTGTAATGCTGGACTGAGCTCTCTCGGCTGCGTTCTGAGCCCGATCGGCCCAATTCACGTCAATTGCTCGTCCCGTTGGCCCACGTCCGCCCCATGCGCCACACTTAACTCGTGACGTCCGGCGCCTTCCCTCTTCCCCACGCGAACGGCCATTCGGCGAATCCGCGTCGGGTCGCGCTGCTCTCGATTCACACCAGCCCCCTCGATCAGCCGGGCACTGGCGATGCCGGTGGCATGAATGTCTACGTCGTCGAGACGGCCAGGCGACTGGCTACGGCCGGCACTGAAGTCGAGATCTTCACCCGCGCTACCAGCAGTGATCACGCGAGCGTTGTTGAACTCGCGCCCGGCGTAAAGGTGCGTCACCTGACGGCGGGCCCATTCGAAGGTCTCCGAAAGGAAGATCTGCCCGGCCAGCTCTGCGCTGTCACCGCCGGCCTGCTTCGAGTCGAGGCCTCGCACCCCGAGGGCTGGTTCGATCTCATTCACTCGCACTACTGGCTCTCCGGCCAAGTGGGCTGGCTCGCTTCCGAGCGCTGGAATGTTCCGCTCGTACACACCATGCACACCATGGCAAAGGTCAAGAACCTTGAACTTGCCGACGGGGATACTCCCGAGCCGCAGTTGCGCGTTATCGGCGAGGAACAGGTTGTCGCTGCCAGCACGCGACTTATCGCCAACACCTCGATCGAGGCCCGACAGCTCATCGATCTTTACGGTGCGAATCCAAATCATGTCGACACCGTTCATCCCGGTGTCGATCTCGAACTGTTCACTCCGGGCGACAAAGAGGCAGCGCGCGCGCGGCTGATGGAGCGCACCGCTCAAACAAACCTGACTACGTTGGCAAACATCGGCACTGCGGCAAACAATCTCGCCGGCAAGCGGATCCTGCTCTTCGTCGGGCGCATTCAGCCGCTCAAGGCACCCGACATCCTCGTGCGCGCAGCCGCACGCATGGTCGCCGACGATCCGTCACTGCGCGATGAGCTTCTTGTCGTCATCTGCGGCGGGCCATCCGGCAACGGTCTCGAGCGCCCGACCAGCTTGATCGAGCTCGCCCATGACCTCGGCATCGCTGACATCGTGCGATTCGAACCCCCTCATGAGCGCGCGACCTTGGTTGACTGGTTCCGCGCAGCCGACATCACCGTTGTGCCCAGTTACAGCGAGTCATTCGGCCTCGTCGCTGTTGAATCGCAGGCATGCGGAACGCCGGTTGTCGCTTCAGCCGTGGGCGGGCTGCGCACCGCTGTCGATCACGAAGTTTCAGGCGTGCTGATCGACGGACACTCGGTCAGTTCTTACGCGCACACCCTTGCAAGCCTGCTACGCAATCCCGAGCGCCTTGACCAGCTCTCACGCGGCGCTCGCATGCATGCCGCTACCTTCGGCTGGGAGTCGACCACGGCCGGCCTGCTCGATTCTTATCGAGCCGCGATCGCGAACTACCGCAACAGCGAGACGGCAGTGAACGCGTGAGCGACAACGCGATCTCCGATACGAGCGCCGACGCCGGCAGCCAGACCACGGCTGCAGTTATCGAGGCCTACTGCATCAAGAACGAGTTGCCGTGCGAGAGAACCATCACTCCTGACACGAACAACACCACCTACATCGTCGTGCTCCCTGGCACCCACAAGCTCATGACGAATGTCGCTCTGAGCATCGGGAAGCACTCGCTCACGATCAATGCTTTCGTGTCGCGTAATCCCGATGAGAACCACAAGGGTGTCTACGAGTGGCTACTCGAGCGCAACAGGCGGATGTATGCCGTGGCCTTCAGCATCGATCAGTTCGGGGATATCTACCTGACCGGCAAGGTTCCGAACGCGAATCTCAGCGAGGAAGAACTCGATCGAATCCTCGGTGCCGTGCTCGAGTACTCAGATAACTCCTTCAACATCATCCTCGAGCTTGGCTTTGCAACGGCCATACGCAAGGAATGGGCCTGGCGCGTCAAGGCCGGTGAATCCACGGCGAATCTCGCTGCCTTCGCCCATCTCGCCGCGCCGCGCGAATCATCCTGATCGGGAATCAGCTGAGTGCGCGGCCCGATGAGAATCGAGAAACTCGATCGGGCAGAATTCAGACATGACCCACGCGCCCTACACCCTCATCCTGCTTCGCCACGGCGAGAGCGAGTGGAACGCCAAGAACCTCTTCACTGGCTGGGTCGATGTCGACCTCAACGAGAAGGGCCTGGCCGAGGCGAAGCGTGGAGGCGAGTTAATGAAGGAGGCCGGCATCCTTCCGGATGTCGTGCACACCTCTTTGCTCAAGCGCGCCATCAAGACCAGCCAGATCGCCCTCGAGGCTGCTGATCGCCACTGGATCCCGGTGGTGCGTAACTGGCGCCTCAATGAGCGCCACTACGGTGCACTGCAGGGCAAGAACAAGAAGGAGACTCTCGAACAGTACGGCGATGAGCAGTTCATGCTGTGGCGTCGTTCGTATGACACTCCGCCTCCCGCGATCGACCCGAACAGCGAGTGGGCACAGACTCACGATGCCCGCTACAGCGCATTACCGCCCGAGGCAGTTCCGGCCACCGAGTGCCTGAAGGACGTCGTCACGCGACTTATTCCGTACTGGGACGACGTCATCGTCGCTGAAGGCCTTCGTGCTGGTAAGACAGTTCTCGTTGCCGCACATGGCAACTCGTTGCGCGCGCTCGTCAAGCATCTCGACGGAATCAGTGATGCCGATATCGCCGAGCTCAACATCCCGACTGGTATTCCACTGGTCTACCGACTCGACGAGAACCTCAAGCCGCTCGTTAAGGGTGGCGAATACCTTGATCCGGCTGCCGCAGCCGACGCTGCTGCTGCCGTCGCGAATCAGGGCAAGAAGTAGATCGCTGGAACGTACTACCAGCGCGGCTTCATGATCTCGATGAGCTTTGGGCGCACGTCGAAGAGGTAGACCAAGACCACCACGGCGCCTGCGATCCCGAAAATCCCGATGGGATTGCGGAAGATCACACCAGTGGCCAGCGCTGCACCCGTGAGGGCGAGCCAGAGAGTCTTCGACTTTCTATCGATAGCCGGAAAGGCCTCCGCGGGCCTGCGTGAGCAATCGATCAACGCCCAGATCTGAAGGCCCGTGAGCCCCAGCCACACCGCGAGAATAACGAGACCTTGCACGGAACCAGTCATGAAATGAGCCTAAGCGATGGCGGTGAGTCCTGACCCATGTGGGTTGCGGATTACTCGTCGGTCGGATTGAGCTTCTCTGCGTAGCCCGGTTCAAAACCGTGCTGCTTTTCAAGGATTCGCAATTCGAGCTCGGCTTTCTCCGCGGCAATATCAATGCTCGCGCGCTTGTCTGCGATGTAGTCCATGACAGCGAAGAGCACGCCCGAGACCACGAAAGTTAGGTGGATGATGATCATCCAGAAGATCTGATCGGTATCCATCTCTCCTGGCTCCAAGAACACCGCAAGGAGCTGGATCACCGAGATTGCAACCAGCGAACCGATGAGCTTGATTTTGAGTCCGGAGAAGTCAACCTTGCCCATCCACGACGGGCGATCCTCTGCATCCTGAGCAACGGCTATCTTGGAGACGAAATTCTCGTAGCCACTGAAGATCACGATCAGGATCAGGTTCGCCAGCAGCACGATGTCAAGCAACTCAAGAAGACTAATCGTCGTGGCCTTCAAGGATGAACTCATAGTGATCGACATGAGGTGCACGAATTCCTGCACGAACTTGAGCACAAGCACCACGAGACCAAGGAGCAAACCCACGTAGAAGGGGATAAGCAGCCATCGGCCATTGAAGAGCATGGACTCGATGAAGTGCTCGGTCTTCTTCATGCCCCCGATGAATCCGCCACCGTAGTTGTGCTTGCGCTCGCTCACGTGCTGTCTCCCTCGTCATCCTCTGAGCCCAAAGGATAACTCCGAAAGCCCATGGCAGTACTCGGGAAGGCGGGATCGGCCGAACACGCCTAGATTCCCATCATGCAGGTCGCCGGAATCGATCTCGCCTGGGGAAGCAGGGCGCGCACCGGGGTTGCGCTGACAGACGAGCATGGGGCGCTGCTGAGATCTGCTTCAGTCACGACAGATGAACAGATCGCTGACTTTCTGAGCGGCCACTCCCCGGCCGTGATCGCCATTGATGCTCCGATCATCGTGACCAACGCGTCGGGCATGCGCGAGTGCGAGCGGGATCTCTCGAGGGACTTCCGCAGATTTCATGCCGGCACCCATCCGACTAACGTGAGTCGTCCCAGCATGCAGCCCGAGCCACGAGCGAAGCGTCTGGTTCGAGCACACGGGTGGAGCACCGACGTTGAACTCTCCCCCGGACCGATGAGTCCTGTCGCGCTTGAGGTGTATCCGCATAGCTCGATGGTCGGCCTGTTCGGCCTTGATCGGGTTATTGCCTACAAGGGCAAACGAGGGCGCACGCTGGAGTCTCGCTCGGAGCAATTCGAGCGGCTCTTCGATCTGGTGGAGTTCCACTGCGATGATCCGTTACGCCTGACCGACAGTGATCGATGGCATGAGCTCCGGCACAGTGCCCGCGAGGCGACAACTCAGTCGCGGCTCAACCTCATCGAGGATGAACTCGATGCAATCTTCTGCGCCTACGTTGCCTGGGTATTCAGCACGACTCCTGCGGCTCTGCTCACATACGGCACCGCCGAGGGCGGAGCGATTGTCAGCTTCCCGCCACCCGCATAGTTCATCAGCAGTATCCGACCGTCGCCGCGGCGTCCCTCAGGCGATGAGAGCGTTGCTACCTTGGTAGCACCTGGGTAGTATCGGTATGTGAAACTGAGCGTGAGCATCCCCGACCACGACGTTGCCTTTCTGGATGAGTTTGCCGAGCGTGCCGGAATGGAATCTCGATCCGCTGTGCTGCAGCGCGCGATTGCCCTGCTCAAATCCGCCGATCTGGCATCCGAATACGACATCGCGTTCACCGAGTGGAACGAGTCTGTGGATTCGCGCTTGTGGAATTCCACTGTGGCCGATGGACTCACCCCCTGATGAGGCGCGGAGACATCTGGCTCTTTGATCTTGAGCCCAGCCAAGGGTCCGAGGCTGACAAAGTGCGGCCCGTCGTCATCGTCAGCAATGACGGTGCGAACATCTCTGCCCTTCGCACGGGAGGAGGGGTGGTTACGGTGGTACCCGTCACATCGAACGTCAGCAAGGTCCTGAGCTTTCAGGTTGAGCTCGATCCTGCGCACACAGGCCTTCGCTCAGCCTCGAAGGCTCAGCCCGAACAGATTCGTTCGGTGTCAGTTACCCGAGCTGTGACACGGGTGGGTGGAATCCGAGATTCCGATATGTCGCGGATTGACGAAGCTCTTCGCACGCACTTGTCGCTTTAGCTTCGACTGTTCTTCCAGGACATCACGGCAAACTTCGAAGCGCCCGAGAGCACGCTGAGGACCGACGCGAAACTTCCTATTGACCCGATCGAGAAGGCCGAACCCACTGAACCAATCGACATGAACGAGCCGTACGAGCCAATCGACATGAATGAATTGCGCGAGAAAGCGCTGAGCACGGACTGTCGTGAATTGATGGAACGAATCGAATCGCGTGCCATGTCGTTGTTCATGGCTCCAGTATCCCCCGATTCGTTCCTGATGCGCGGGTGAACAATCCACTTTGACCAGCGACATCCCTCATGGATGCACTACGTTCACGCCAAGTGATTGCACCTCATGGTCACTACGCCGACTCCTCGATTCTCACATCGATGAGAACCTCATTTCGACGCAGGAACCAGGGCTTCCACGGCGGGTCGTACCTTGCCCACACTGGCAGGCCGATTTCAGTCAGGCCTGCCTGCTTGATCGCCAGGCGAAGGGCTTCGGTGTGCTTCTCAACGCTGGGGTAAGTCCATCGACCCGACCAGGTCATTGCCATAGCTAAGTGCTCAGGAACCTCGCGCAGGGTCACGTTCGCGTCATCAGGCAGCGGGTACTCGCTGATCGCCTTGCTGCCCGGCAGGACGAAACTCACAGTCCACTGGCTCTGCGCTTCGGCCTGGGCTTGCAGTACCGGAGCCGTCATGGCTAGTTGCTTTGCCGAGATATAGCGAACGAGTGGGCCGAATGCCCGGTTGCCGACTCTCTCTGCAGAGCCGGTCAAGGTGACATCGGCGAGCGTGCACCGCGCGTACTTCCGCAATTCGGCGTTCGAATACCTCGTGACGATCTCGTACTGCTGCTGCTCAGTCATGACGCCTCCTGGTGGCTTGTGGCCTACATCAAGTATGCGCCTCACATCTCGGGCATTCCACCGCTCATCGGGTATCCAGCGAGTTCTAGACTGAAGTCAGCTACAGAAGGAGTGGAGTGCGGCGTGGAGATCAAAGAACTTGGGCACTTGGTGCTCTACGTGCGTGATCTTGAGGTCTCGGCTCACTTCTACCGTGATGTGCTCGGCTGGCGCGAGCTTGACGTGGCAGAGCCCGGTGAGGTGCTTCCCTTTCCGGCGCGACTCTTCAGTGCGCCGTCGAATCGCACCCATCACGAGCTGCTGCTGATCGAGGTTGGCGCCAATGCGACGCCGATCCCCGGCGGCAGGCGCGTGGGGATGTATCACTTCGGGCTGAAGATCGGCGACAGTGACGATGAGTTACGCGCCGCGATACAGACTCTGGCTGACAACAATGTGCAGATCATGGGTGCTAGTGATCACACCGTCACGCACAGTCTGTACATCCAAGATCCCGACGGTAATGAGATCGAGTTGTATGTCGACGTTCCGGGAGTCGACTGGAAGAGCAATCCGGCGTTGATTGCTGCACCGATCAAACCCCTGCGCCTCTAGCGGCGAGGGTTCAGGCGCTCAGCTGAGCGACGAAGGTCGCCCACGGCTTCATGGCATCCCATCCACCGGTCACTGCGGTGAGGCATTCCCTGGTGCTCAACCATGTGCCCGGAGCACGGTGACTCGTCACCACGAGTGAGGTGAGGGCAAGCAAGTCAGCCGCCGGGTGATCCTTCTTGTAGCCACGTGGCACCGTCGCGAGGCGCCAGTCAGTATTGAGGTGCGGACCCTTCTTCTCCACGCTGGCGATGAGCTTTCGAACCTTTGCCTCGCCCGCCGGCGTAGTGACGAGTTCTCGGAATCGACGCAAAATCACTTTGTCCGGCTGATACGCGCCGGCCCCAAGCAGCATTCCGTCAGCAGAGAACTGCACGTAATAGCCGGCGCCACCGAAGTCGACCCACATCGAGGCCGTTTCCTTGATCGGCGTCTTGTCGTTGGCGAAACGAGTGTCGCGATACGGGCGAAAGATCTTGGGCGTTCCGTACTTCGGGGTAATCGTCTCCGCGAGAGCCTCGAGCGGTGCACGGACCTGCTCGGTGTAGCGGGGCTTATTGGCCTTGAACCACTCGCGGGTGTTGTTGTCTTCAAGTTCGAGGTAGAACTCCACGAAACTTGGGCCAAATCCTTCGAATGCCATGGCTGATTCTTTCATCCCCCTCGAGCGCATGCGCTGGTTCGGAGCTGTCCGCCGCTACTGCTGACGCGGTGGCTGCCTCGCGAGCCATTCCTTGAACTCCGCATCCTGCTGATCTCGCCACAGGGCAACCTCGTCGGCGAGCTCCTGCGGTGTCACGTCAGTGATCTTTGGGAACTTCTGCGCTTGGGCAATGAGAATGCGCCCTGTCACAAGCGAGTCGGCCTCCGCGCCATGCCAGTCATCCTCACTCAGCTCAAGCCCGTAGCGCTCTGCTGTCGGCTTGAGCCGGCGCTGGTTCTTGCCCTTCACGTATTTGTCGAACTGTCTGTCGATGACGTAAGGGCAGATGATCACTGTTGTCTTGAGTTCTCCGAGACCGTGGCGCTGCAGATTCGAGTTGAGAATCGGGATGTCGAATCCGGTGTTGAAGCAGACGATCGGTAACCCGGAGCTGTCGAGGTAGTCACCAATCTCCGCTAACGCCTCCGTCTGATCTTGGCCTTGGCTCTGGCTGATCTCGTTGGTGATGCCATGCACCTCACTGGCGCGCTCCGGAATCTCAACATCGACCTTGATGAGCCAAGAACGAGTTTCCTGCGGTTCGCCGTCTCGAAAGAGCACGGCTGCGGCAGTAACAATGCGATCCTCGGCAGTGTCGACACCGGTCGTCTCGGTGTCGAAGGCGATGAAGCCCTCATCGATCCAAGTGCTCATGCCTACCCTCTCCGCCTGCTGACGAATTGAACCTACCCGCTTACGGCTATGTCTCCATGGATGTCCACAAGGCCCTTGGGTGCTGAATGCGCATCGTCGGAGCAAGCCTTGGGCCCCAATGAGATCTAGGCGATCTACGGGGGGTTGATTCGATGAAAGCGCCGTAAGTACGTCACACTATTCCGCAAGGGGGATTACGTGGGGACTAAGGATCAACGCACATCGCGGCTCAATATGCGGCTCACGCCGACTGAGTTGAAAACAATTAGAGAAGCTGCCGGGTCGGTCGGCACGAGCGTGTCAGCGTTCATGCTGAGCGCAGCTCTCGAGAAAGCCGGAGCGAAGCGCCCTACTCCCCCCGCGACACGTTGACATAGGCCGGCGCCCGCCCCACGGGGGTGAGGAGCGAACGCCGGTGGCTCATCGTACGTACGGGTGATCGGTGGCGACGTCTTTCGCGTGTGACTCGCGCCACTTCACATCGCGACACCGCAGTGACACGTCACATGGTGTTCAAATCTACTCCCTTAAGGGCTGCGTCGGCGGAGCACCCTGCGGTGAACAGCGCCTCAGGGATCATTGCATCGGCCGGGTAGGCGCTGCCGTCCGTGGTGCCGCACACATCTGCCGCAGCCTTGGGGATCCAGAACTGACCCTCGGCTTCGAAGATCATCGAGGTCGGTGCACCCTGCGGGGCATCCATCTCGGTGGAGCCGGTGCCGAGAATTCCGGTCACGACAGCCCACCCGTCGGCGCACTGAAGACTGTCGGGAGTGAAGACGTTGTCAGCACCCATGGCCTTGGCGGCTTCGTCAGCTGCCGCGTAGACCACTGCCTCGGTGCATTCAGTCATGCCGCCAACCATGGAGGCGGAACCCGCGGGGGTCGGCTCGCTGGAGGAGCTGCCCGACGAGCAGGCGCTCAGGCCGGAAATCGCGAGTACTGCTGTCGCGGCGATGGCCGCGATCTTGATGGAGCTACGCATGGGGGTTCCCTTGTTCGTCAATGAGCAGATTCCTCATTGTGGCCGTCAAGAGCCATGTTCTGAGACTGCACACGCCTGTAGGGCGTGATCTATCGGCCAGTTCGGCGCCGCGAATATGCACCACCTCATGGCAGAACTCTTCTTGCCCCAATACGGTGTTCCCTACGCATTCGCAGCGGATCTCCAGCCAAAGGAAGTCATGCACTCTCACGCACGCCGCTCCGGTCAGAGGTCCATCACGTCCAGGGTGATGCACGTTGCCTGCGCAGGCCTGCTACTCGCCGGCTGGTCGGTCGCGGCGGTCACTGTGGCGACAACTGCACAGGCCTCCGTCGTAGCCGAGGACCCTGCCCCGGCAGACGACACGGCTGATGCGCCTGCAGAGGCGCCCGCCACCGACACCTCACGCGAGCCGGATCAATCCTCGAACGCCGACCCCGACCCCGCGGAGCCCGCGACCGAGGATTCTGCGGATCCGACTCCTGATGAAACATCGGATGTCACCGGCGACGAAGCAACCGACGACGAAGCAACCGACGACGAAGCAACCGACGAGACCACGGACGACGAAGCAACCGACGACGAAGCAACCGACGACGAAGCAACCGACGAGACCACGGACGACGAAGCAACCGACGACGAAGCAACCGACGACGAAGCAACCGACGACGAAGCAACCGACGACGAAGCAACCGACGAGACCACGGACGAGGACGCGAGCGAGAGTGACCCCGCAGACTCCGGTGAAGGTGCTGCGGCAATCACCCTGCAAATCAATGCGGACGTGGGCGCACCAGCCGCAGGCGCAGCCATCAGCGTGAACGCGTCCGGGCTTCTGCCCGATTCGCGCGCCGGTCTCTTCGTCTTCTCCGAGCCTCGACTTCTCGCGACAGCAACAACCAGTGGGGCCGGGGAACTGAGTCTGTCTGCCGCACTGCCCGGCGATCTCGAGCCCGGCACGCACACAGTCGTGCTCGAGGCTTTTGATTCGAATGGTGATCCAGTCGAGAACGCAACGCAGATTGACATTGACGCTGACGGCCTGATCGCCGGCATCACCGAGAACGCGAGCACAGAGGGTCTCGAGATACCCGAGCTCTCCGCTGATCCGATGGTTCCGGCATATCCGGTTGTCGCTCCGCTCGATAATCCAGAGTTCGTCGCCTCCAAGTCAGTCACCGCATTGACCCTCCTCACGGTTGCCGGCGTCGGTCTCGGCGCAGCAGTCGGCGCGACCCGCAGTCCCAACGGAACTGGCTCGAGCGGCTCTGGTGGCACAGGCGGTGGCGGCACAGGCGGTGGCGGGATCGAGGCTGCGGTGCGCACCCGCACCGATGACCTTGATGATGCGAACGATTGGAATGCTCACCGCGGTGCGCGCCTGAGCCTGGCTCTTGCCGGATTCAGCGGGATTTTGCCGCGGGTGAGCCCCTTGCTCAGTCGAATTGTGAGCGACGCGGCACCGTTGCGTGCCTTCACGGGCAACCTGAGCTTCCTGTTACCGCTGGCCACGCTGCTGCTCGGCATCTTCGCCGCGTCAAGTGTCGGGGGTCTGGCCGAGCCCGCCGCTGCGGCGTTCCTGCTGCCCCTCATGGTGATCGGCGTCTTCGATGCCCTTGCCGGCCTGATCGGCGCATTGTCGTTCACCGTGGTCGTGGCAGTCTCCGGCGGCCTGGTCAATGCCTCGAGCGTGCGCAGTGTGATCGGTGTCGGCCTGGTCATCGCAGGCCCGGGCATCATTGCGAGCAGTTTCCGCGATATCCGACGTAAGCGAGCCGTCGGCAGCGCTGCTGCGTGGGAGCGCCTGACCGACCTCGTCGTCGTTCCGCTCATCGGTGCGTGGACAACCATCGCGATCATCTCGGCCTTGCCCGACCTCGGCGGTCTTGCTTTCCCAATTGCAGATCAGGCACGCCTGTTCGGACTCGTGGCACTCGTAGCGCTGGTGGCGAAGGTGCTGATCGAGGAGGCTGCCGCACGCTGGGTCCCCGCACGCATGAACGCACTCTCCCCATCTAACGCTGCCGAGCCAGGCACTACTCAACAGGTGATCTCGGCTCTCGTACGCACCAGCGTGTTCTTGTTCATCGCCGCTGCTTTCGTCGGAAACGTCTGGCAACTGTGGGTCGCGGCGGCACTTTTCATGCTCCCCGGGCTGCTCGCGCTTATCGCGCACGTCTTCCCGAACTCACCGAGACTGTGGCAGATCCTGCCCGAGGGCATCCCGCTGTTCACAGTGATGCTCGTGATCGGCCTGATCGTCACATCAGCTGTGAAGAGCGTTCAAGGTGATTCACCGGAGTTCGCGCAGATGTCCTTCCTCTGGATGGCGGTGCCCGGCTTCCTGCTGGCTCTACTCGGCCTCGCGGCTCGTGAGCCACGCGAGGGTGACGTGCGCTGGTACATGCGACCGGCAATGACAAACGTGTACCGAGTCGGCGGAATAGTGGTGCTCGTAATCGCGGTCGCTCTCGCATTGCGCGGCTAACACATCGCTCCTCAGTTCATGGCCTAACCTGCTCGAAGAAGCAGGGGAGCTAGATGAGCAGCGGGATTCAGGCAGATCGCACACGCGCCGGAACAGTTCGACGACGTGTGACTGTGCGACTTCTCGCCTGGGTGACCTTCTCGATCACAATCCTCGCAACATTCTCGGTGGGGGCAGCACCTCCCTCCTTCGCCGGCAGCATCTGTCGTGATGGCACCTGGACAGCTTCGGAGGGCCGCGGAACTTGCTCCCATCACGGCGGAGTCGCCCAGAAGGGTGTGCCCAAGCCGGCGGGCGCCACCGTCATTGGGTCAGGTTCAAGCTCGAGTTCGAGTTCATCAGATGCGAATACGACACCTGGTACCTCGGCCAGCACACCCGACCCACTCGAGAGTGCAAGCAACGCCACCACCTCGACTGATCCCGCTGCATCGACACTCGGTTCCGGCGGGCGCGAGGCAGCCCTCGCCGTTCTCGCTTCACTTGCCGTGCGCCCGGCCACGGCATCGGGCTATGCGCGCTCGAAGTTCAAGCACTGGATCACTGCTCCCAATGGCTGCTCGACACGGGAAGTCGTGTTGATTCGCGATGCGAGCATCGTGAACGCCAAGGGCTGCCGCGTGGTCTCCGGCGAGTGGTTCTCGCCGTATGACGGGACTACATGGCAGGTCGCAAGCCGCCTCGACATCGATCACATGGTGCCGCTGAAGGAAGCCTGGGTATCGGGCGCATCAGCGTGGTCATCCGCTCGGCGCCAGGCATTCGCCAATGATCTGGGCTGGCCAGGGTCTCTGATCGCGGTATCGGCATCTTCGAACCGCTCCAAGAGCGATCGGGATCCCGCACGCTGGATGCCGCCCAATACGGGGTACTGGTGTACCTACCTTTTTGACTGGATCGACGTGAAGCATCGATGGTCGCTCAGCGTCGATTCCACGGAAAAGCAGGCGATCACCAGGGATCTCTCGGCGTGCCCGGACGATGGTTTCGCCCTAGCACCGGTCGCCCAATAGCGATTTAAGGGGGGCCAACGTGCGGGCGGGCCACCCGTATTGCATCATCATTGAGTGGATATCACCCTTGCCCTCTGGATCGGCACCATTCTCGGCATCATCGCCTTAGTCGCCCTGGACTTCGTCGCGGTCTCGCGCAAGCCCCACGAGGTGAAGTTCCGTGAGGCCATGCTGTGGTCGATCTTCTACGTCGGCATCGCGGTCGCCTTCGGTATCGCGATGTTCGTGTGGCAGGGATCCACAGCAGGTAGCGAGTACTTCGCCGCTTATCTCGTCGAGAAGTCACTCTCCGTCGACAACCTCTTCATCTTCATCATCATCCTGACGCAATTCGCCGTTCCGCTTCAACTTCACCAGCGAGTGCTGCTCGTAGGCGTTGTTCTGGCTCTCGTGTTCCGGGCAATCTTCATCGCGATCGGTGCAGCTGCGCTCGAGGCCTTCAGCTTCACCTTCGTGCTCTTCGGAGCATTGCTCATCTACACGGGCATCCAATTGGCGCGCCACCGAAACGAGGATCCTGAGCCAACGGACAACTTCGTCGTGCGCAGGGTTCGCAAGAAGTTCGCGTTTACCGAGGAGTACCACGGCACGAAGTCATTTGTGAAGATCAATGGCAAGCGCATGGCCACACCCCTGCTGCTGGTGATGATCGCCATCGGTTCGACCGACCTGCTCTTCGCCCTCGACTCGATCCCGGCGACCTTCGGCGTAACGTCGGAGCCGTACATCGTCTTCACGGCCAACGCCTTCGCACTGCTCGGGCTTCGGGCTCTCTACTTCCTGCTCCAGGGGCTCCTCAACAAGCTCATCTACCTCTCCCTGGGTCTCGCGATCATCCTTGTCTTCATCGGTATCAAGCTGATGCTCACCTTCGCTCATGGCATCAACCCGTCGATTCCCCACATCCCGACCAATGTGAGTCTTGCGGTGATCGGTTCGATCCTGATCATCACCCTCATTGCCTCCTGGATCGGAGTTCGCCGTAACCCGGATGCGATCGCGCATGCCGGTCGCATCAGTGAGCCCAAACACCGCGACGAGAAGTAGTCCGCTGGTCCTCCAGCCTGACCAGGATGCCGTGAGCATCGACAGCCAGATCAAGCGAGTCAATCGATAGTTCTGCTGGCATGTACTCGTGCCGGTGCCACTCAATGGTGAACCCGCACGGTTCCTCATGCCGAATGGCATCCATGGCTGTCTCGTACATCGGGTCATCGGTCGCGATGATCGCGCTAGCTCGGAACCGAATGGCCGAGGTAGAACCTGCAGCTCCGTCAATCAAGATGGCGATGCGATGCCAGGCTGCCGCGGTCAACGCAAGGCGGTCGTCATTAACCACATCGCAGAGCGACTGCGCTGAGCCAAGGTCGCCGATCGGGGTCACTGAGAGCACCACGCCACTGCCGACCCGCGTCAGGAACTGACGACCGAGGTCATCAAGATCAATCCATGCCTGCAAGGCGCCTCCTCTTCGCAGGTGTATCGGCTCGATAGCGCTGGGAAGGGGTCGAAATGCCGAATCACGCGGGCTAGAAGCCGATTGCACCCATGTAGGCGTCCGAAAGGGCGGCTCCTGCCACCATCCCGATCGCGAAGCCTGCGATGAGGAAGGGGCCGAAGGGAATCGCCGTACCCGACCGGGCACGTCGGCCGAGTATCAAGACGATTGCCACGACTGCCCCGATCAGCCACCCGCTCACGAGCCCGACTACCGCAGAGCCCACGCCGACCCAGCCAAGGATGAGTCCCAGCGCCGGTACGAGTTTCACGTCGCCCATGCCCATGGCTCGACCGCCCGAGAGAACCCAGATGCCACCGATGGGCAGCAACCAGATCACGGCGCCCAACAGCGCCGAGCCGATCGGCCAGTTACCAGTCGCGAGACCATCGATGGCTAGTCCGATGACGGCCACTGGATACATGAGGAAGGTGAGGGGATCAGGCAGCCGCTTGTGATCGAGATCGATGACGAACAAGCTGATGAGGATTGCCGATGCACTCAGCATGAGGGGAAGCAGCCCGAGCGTGTCGTATGTCATTGCATATGCGGCGAGACCGGCCCAGGTGATCGCCGTCACGACCTCGACCATCGGATAACGCACCGAGATAGGTGACGAGCAACTGCGGCACCTCCCGCGCAGACGCAGCCAGCTCAGCACCGGGATGCTGTCTCGATAGCCGAGTTGGGTTTCACACGTCGGGCATTTCGTCCCCGGTTGGATCACCGATTCCCCTTCGGGGATCCGGGTGATCAC
Organism: Candidatus Nanopelagicales bacterium; assembly: GCA_044374195.1. Taxonomy (GTDB): domain Bacteria; phylum Actinomycetota; class Actinomycetes; order S36-B12; family S36-B12; genus CAIKZY01. Next base: position 17,320 of record JBILOY010000013.1, on the reverse strand, counting down.
GACATTTAGAAACGATCCGACTGCGAGCCCGAGTAGGGCAAGCAAGGTGATCAGAAGAAGCGGCAAGGCGATCACAGAACTCCTGCTGCACCGACCTGCGTGATCACTCGTTGAACGGCTGCTGCAGCTGTCTTCGGCAGCACGCCGAGCTCGGCGGCTAACTCCTGACGGCTCAGCTCACCCCAGAAACTCAGATACACGGCAGCGAGTGCCATCGGATCCGCCGATGAGGTTCCGCGCGCAGCCATCGGAGACATCACGGAGTCGACGATCGACTTGGTCAGCATGGCATCGACCTGGAAGCTGGTGCTGTCGAGAGCGACGTCTACTGAGTCAGCGGTGTCAACACCTTCGAAATCCTCGCCCATGGATCCGGTGATGATCGACTCGTAGTTGCGCATGCCCGAAATCTCGGCCACTGCGCACTCGCGTTTGCGGAGATCGCTCACCGAAGTCTTCATTCGTGCTGCGAGTTCTGCTTCAGTAGGACGACGATGCATAGTGGCGATGGAGTCATCGATGGCCCGATTGATGTGCATGTGATCATCGACGAGCGTGCGACCCCAAGCCGCACGAGCGGCATCCTGTGGCCATTTGCGCAGTTTGCCGAGCATGAAGGATGCGAAATTCAACGTCCCGTTCTTTCCGACGCGATCGGAGTCAAAACGATCAGCATGATCGGAGATGAACAGGTACATCATCGAACGAGTGTCGTCATCATCGATGAGCTCGAGATCGGCTACGAGCTTGCGTCGAATCGCATATGTGCGCGGGTACAGCCAGTCAGTGGTAGCGAGCAGGAGCTGCGCGAAGAGGTCTCCTGGAATCGAGCCAACATCGCGAAAGGGGATGCCCGATTCGACACGCATATTCACGAATTCGATGTCGCGCTCTTCGCACCACCGTCGGATGAACTCACGCGCCTGCTGCCCATGACCCTCGTCAACCCAGATGCGACTGTGCCCGTCACTCCACGCGCGAGTGCGCGCTTGGAACGGGAGATCCGAAATCAGAGCAGTGAGACTCATGGGCTCCGGCGTGCTCCAGTGAATGCGATCGCACACCATGGAGGGAGCCATGGCCAGAATCTCGCGCTCCGTGAGATTGCCGACGACCATGTCGGGAATTCGGTGATCGACACGAGGGGTCGAGGTAACGATCGAGTCGTCGCTCAGTTCGATGGATTCAGGGAACTCGAGTTCGGTGTCGATGCATGCGGTTGCGGAGGACATTTCACACCTTTCCGGCGAGGACACACATCGCGCGTTCGAGCGCCTCAGGCTCCTCGTCGACTCGCAAGCCGATCAGGGCTTCGACGGAATCAGGATTCGGCAGGGTGGTGAAGGAAGGGTCGTAGACCGACAGGGACTCAATAAGGCGAGCGATCATGCCGACGGCGCGTCGGGCTGCAGGCGCACCGGTCGTGACCTCCGTGGTCGTACCCATGGTGATGGCCAACGTGACCACGATGCGATTGCCTTCGTGGCCGACGCCGACGATGCGCACGGGCGCCTCGTGGGAGGACTCCAACTCCTGGGCAATTGCTGCCGCTGCACGTGATGCACAAGAAGCCGTGGGGGCGACTCGCAGGCCTATCTCCACGACCCGCTCAAGGCCCGCTGTGCCGTCCACCCATCCACTCATCTCAACTCCCCAGACCGGATCAACCTGCTCGTGCTGACCTTGGACGTCGCGGAATTGTCAGACGGTTCCCGCAGAATAAACCTTTTTTCTAGTGAGGTGTCTCCCGAACCCTTCCCCCGACGAGAGTCCAACGATCGACTCACACTCTCCTGACACAGTGAAGGACCCTGATACGCGAGGCGTATCAGGGTCCTTCAAGGTTCGGAACTAGATACCCACGGCCTCGCGCACGAGCAGCACGGCACTGGCCGCCTTGCCGCGTACGTCATGAGCGACCTTGCTGACCTCTGCCTTGACCTCGGTCACTGATGAGAAGTGCGGCATCTCCACCTTGGGCAGGCTGACCTTCGGCAGATCGAACTTTGGCATGTCGAGCTTGGGCAGTTCGATCTTCGGCATCGAGAACTTCGGCATTTCGACCTTGGGAAGTTCGAGGTTGAGCAGATCGATCTTTGACACCTTGGTCTTGGCCGAGTCGCTGACTGACTTCGCGCTGTCGGTGACCGCCTGAGTGGTCTCCTTGGCCTTCACGACGGTCTTGCGTGCATGATGCTTGACGGTCTCGGTCGTGCCGACCGGAATCTTCTTCTTGGCAACAGTTACGGCCTCGGGCGCATCGCTGAACTCGGTGACAACGTCATCGACCACGATCTCTTCGATGACCGGCATGTTGAACTCGTTATTCGCTTCCATGATTGACCTCCGTTGTTCTGTCTGAATTCGATGACTCGTCATCCGAAGCCTCGGATGCGTGGCTGGTGGCTGTGGCCTGGTTCTCGGCCTGGAACGCTGCGTAGATCTGAAGCAACGTGGTGCGCTGTCGCTCGGTGATCGTGCGATCAGCGGCGATTGCTGTCGTGACGGTGTCGTCTCCCGCGCGCTGCGCGAGGATGCCGGCCTGCACGTACAGGGTCTCGGCGGAGATACGCAGGCCCTGGGCGATGCGGCCGAGGATCTCGGCACTGGGCTTGCGCAGGCCGCGTTCAACCTGACTGAGGTAGGGGTTGGAGACATCGGCGGCCTTCGCGAGCTGGCGCAGTGACATCTGTGCCTGATCGCGCTGATCGCGGATGAAATCCCCGAGCCCGCTTACGTCAATTCCCATGTCTCCAGTATTACCCAAGTGCTTGCATTTGCAAACGGAAGCGCTGTCTCCCGCTAGCAGGCAGGCCGATTCCCTCATGGAATCCCCGTGTGGGAGCCTTCGTGAATGCGGATCGTCATTCAGCGAGCAGCCGGGGCCCAGGTCAGTGTCGAGGGTCAGGTCACCGGGGCATTCACCGGCCCGGGGCTGGTGATCCTGGTCGGGGCGACCCATGACGACACCCCCGCCATCGCCGCCAAGCTGGCCGACAAGGCCTACGACATGCGCCTCTTTGACGCCTCCCATGCCGTAGCGGCACAAGCCCAACTGCCCCCGAGCAGCGGCAAGGAGCTCAGTGCCGCCGACCTCGCGCTGCCTGTACTCGTCATCAGCCAGTTCACCCTGTACGCGAATACCCGCAAGGGAAGGCGCCCGACCTGGGACGCAGCAGCGCCCGGCGACATAGCGTCACCGCTGGTCGATGCATTCGCAGAGCAGCTGATCGCTCGCGGTGTTGACGTGCAGCGCGGCGTCTTCGGCGCTGACATGCAGGTGTCCTTCACCAATGACGGACCGATGACGATCATCGTCGACAGTGCGGACAGCGCAAACTAGTCGACAGACACGACAACTTCCTGCGATGCACTCACATCGCCTTCCGCTGTGCGGATGATGAGTTCTGCATCAACAGGAACATTGCGCTTGAGAATTGCCGTGGCAACAGGGCCGAGCTCGAAGTGGCGAGCACCGGTGCCGACCCAGCCGATCTCCTTGCCGTCGAAGAACACGCGATCGCAATGCTTCGGCGCGATCTCGGCACTGCCGTCTACATGCAAGATCGCTAGGCGACGCGGTGGCTTACCGAGGTTGTGCACGCGAGCCACAGTCTCCTGGCCGCGGTAGCAGCCCTTCTGCAGGTGCACGGCAGGGCCGATCCATCCGACCTCATGCGGAATGGTGCGGTGATCAGTCTCGAACCGCAGGCGTGGAACACCGGCTGCTGCGCGAATCGCTTCGAGTGCCCAGGTGCCGGCAGTGAGTTCAGCAGCTTCAAGACGGGCATCGAGTTCGTCGCGACTGATGATCACCTCGCGCCCGGAAAAGCCCCGTGCCGCAAGGGTTTGCGGGATCACGTAAGTCGGGTACTCCGGGTCAGCTGCAGCGATCGGCTCCCACACCACTGCGTACGCGTCGGTGACATCAGCCACTTCGACTCGCAGCATGAATTGCATCTTTCGCAGGTAATCCACGAGTTCGGCTTGGGTACCCGGCTCGACGATCAGCCAGGCGGTCGAGCCATCGTCAACGATGTGCAACTCGTGCTCGACGTGACCGTTCGGGCTGAGAATCAGTGCGAGTGCGCTCTGGCCGGGTTGCAGATTCTCCAGGTGCTGCGAGGTGAGAGTGTGCAGCCAGCTGATTCGATCAGTGCCACTGACGGTAATGACTCCGCGGTTGGAGAGATCGACAATTCCGCGCCCGTCTACGAGTGCGCGCTGCTCGCGATGCGGATCGCCGTAGTGCCAGGCGATACCTTGATCAGGCGTGCCCTCGGGCGGGCGGATCGCATCACTGCGATCGAGTGAGCTCACAGCTCGTCGTCGCCTTCGAGGTAATCCTTGGGCTTGCCCGAGCATTCAGCGCACTGACCGTGAATGGATACATGGGAGATGTCGGTCTCGAAGCCATGATCCTTGCGCAGTTGCGCAACGAAGGGGCCGGCGATCTCGGAATCGACACTGCTCACCTTCGTGCAGCGATCGCACACCAGGTGAATATGCACGTGCTCATCGACGGCGTGATAGGTCGGTGCACCGTGGCCGATATGGGCGTGGGTGACGAGGCCGACATCCTCGAGAACCTCGAGGGTGCGGTAGACGGTTGAGAGATTCACGCCGGTTGCCGTGCGCTGCACCTCGATGAGAATTGCCTCGGGAGTTCCGTGACGAAGCGACTCGACCGCTTCGAGCACCAATTGGCGCTGCGGAGTGATGCGGTATCCGTGATCGCGAAGTCGGCGATCCCAGTTGTCAGTCATCTGCCGCTCCCGTTGATAGCTCCATGACCTTCTGCAGGCTGGCCGCCAGGTGGTTGCCCATCGGCTTGCCCATGGCCATCATGTCGAAGGTCCAGAGAAGTTTCTCGCCGACGAGGCCGTAGAGGCGTTCGCCCTCGGAGTACGGCTTGGCGCTCGAGGACGCACCGACGCTCGTGGTCTTCAGCACAGCCTTCGCGCCGGTGATGCGTGCGTTCTCCAGGCCGGTGATGGTGACCTCGCCCTCCCATATCTCGGCGTAGCCGGTGGGGTGAGCCAAGGTGAGCTCGATCTTGTTATCGGGGCGCGGGCGCCAGAAGCCTGTCTCGGTTGCCAACGGCTTCACGCGCTCGCCATCTTCGTCAAGCAGCCAGCTGCGCGAGACATAGGCCATGAAAGGGCGTCCGTCAGTGGCGAAGGAGATCTCCTGGCCAAAGCGGAAATCGTCGATACCCGGGTACTGACCGGTGCCCACGCCAACCCAGGTGCCGAGCAGCCAGGACAGGGGCAGGAGTTCCTGAGGAAGCTCGCTGGGCAGTGGAGCGGCGCTCATGAGTTATTCCCCCGGAAGTGTCGGATGACGATCACGATCGACACGGCCGCGACTGCCGCGACAGCGACCACGAGCAGGCCCGTGTAGACGTTCTCGACCATGTACGGCAGCCTACCGTTCATGACCTCCGCGACCGGAAACCAACTGCTCATCAAGGTAACTGCCGGCACCGATGCACCCGAACGCTGCTCGCAGGCGTTCACGGTCGCCGCGACCGCGGCAGCCAGTGGGGTCCAGGTATCCCTGTGGCTGACCGGCGAAGCCGCCTGGTTCGCGCTGCCTGGCAAGGCCGCGGAGTTTGAACTCGATCACTCCGCATCACTTGGCGAGCTCCTCGACCAGGTTCTGGAATTCGGCAGCGTCACCTTGTGCACGCAATGCGCAATGCGTCGTTCGATCGGTGTTGATGACGTACTCGATAGAGTGCGCATTGCAGGCGCTGCAGTGTTCGTCGAGGAAGCAATTGCACCGAATACGCAGGCGTTGGTCTACTAGCGACGCACTACGGAGCCGCGGAGCCGGAAGTTTCAGGCGAGGGTGACATCAGCGGCTCTGCTGACGAGGCAGGTGACGCGACCGCAGGCTGGCTCGGGCATCCGGGGCCGGAAAGCGAGGGTGACGGCGAAGCCATCGCGGCGGCAATCTGAGCCTCACCGGCGATCTCAGTAAAGGCATTGCCCAGCGCGATATCGACGACCTTCTTCGGTCGATTGTCTTGCACGAGGATCGCACCGGGGAAGTAGAACGCGAGCAATTCGGCATTGGCGCGACCATTTGCTCCGTAGCGAATCTGGCCAACTCCCTCGAGCACCTTGCCCTGCGGATCGTTATCGACCTTGCGAATGGTGAAGTCACGCGCATTGAGGACCTTGGCAACATCACTGGCCAGCCCGACGCGATCGGTGGCATTCCAGACGTTGACCTTCACCTTGGCCGTGCGCGGAAGCACTTCGGCCGGGGACACCATCGTGGTCTCGCAGGGAAGGGGTGCAGCGGACGCGGACGCAATGGAGTCGGCCTCAGGGCTAGACGACCCGTTGAGCAGCCGGGAGAGACCGAAGCCAACGGCGAAGAGCACGGCGATTCCGGCCAGTACGACGACGATGGGAACCCAGATCGGGCGACGACGACGCGAGCGTCCGCCGGTGGGGCGTCGAAACTCCGCGCTCATGCCTTCTCCTCCCGTCGCTCGGACATGAAATCAAGCACCAGCCTGCCACATTCGTCTTCCAGCACACCCGAGACCACTTCTGGTCGATGGGCCATCCGACGGTCGCGCAGGAGATCCCAGTGGGAGCCTGCGGCACCGTATTCGGAGTTCCAGGCGCCGAAGACAACTCGCGCCACGCGGGACATGGCGGCTGCACCTGCGCACATCGGGCACGGCTCGAGGGTCACGACCAATGTGCAGCCGGTCAGTCGCCATTCGCCGATGACCGCGGCGGCCTCACGCAGCGCCAGCACTTCCGCGTGCGCTGTCGGATCACCGGTCGCCTCGCGTTGATTACGCGCGCGGGCGATCACTTCGCCATCAGGGTTGAGGACGATCGCGCCGATGGGCAGATCAGGCGTGACGCCCTGCGGCGTGGGGCGCGTGGCTTCATCGAGCGCGATGCGCATCGCGGCAACATCAGCGAGTGAGTGCTGCACGGCTAGCGAGCCCGAAGTGCCTTATCGAACTGCTCGCCCAGGCCCAGGCGCTTGGCAATGGCCTTGACCTGGTCGTCGGGGTACAGGTCGGACTCGTCGACGAGCAAGGAGAGTTCATCGGCGTCAAGGCCCAGGTCGGTGAGGATGGAGAGGTCACCGATCGGGATGAACTCCTCGAGGTCGTCTTCCTCCCACTCGAGACCGATCAGGTCCGCAGCCTCCTCGGCCAGTGACCAATCGAGCACGGCAACACCATCGCTGATGAAGATGCGGGTGCCGATGGAATCAACGCGGAAGATCAAGAAGAACTCGTCGCCCACGCCCACGAAGCCGAAGACACCGTTCTCGCCGGGCAGCTGGCGCAGGGCCGAGACCAAGGTGTCGACGGTGATGGCGATGCGGGCGGGCATTGCGGAGGACACCCAGCGCCCTTCTTCGCGCCACGCTGCGGCGGCGAAGTCAATCGCCTTGAGGTCGACCTCCTGGACTGTCACGGGCCCATGGTGGCATGGGGCAGGCCTATCCGTCACCACGAGGTACATGAGCGAGACCGAACGGTTACCCTCGCCCCATGCGCACACTCGTGATTGATCATCCCCTCGTCGCCCACAAGCTCGGCAAGCTCCGAAAGACCGACACCTCGTCGGCCACCTTCCGGCTGCTGGCAGAAGAGCTCGTGACCCTCCTGGCCTACGAGGCCACCGATGATCTCGAGGTGCAGCCGGTCAAGATCTCGGCTCCGGTGGCCGACTGCACGGTCGTCGAACTCATCGACCCCAAGCCCTTAATCGTGCCGATCCTTCGCGCAGGTCTCGGCATGCTCAACGGCATGGTGAAGCTGATGCCCACCGCCGAGGTCGGCTTCCTTGGCATGGTGCGCGATCACAACTCTCTGCTGGCCACCACCTACGCCGATCGCCTACCGCACGACCTTTCGAACCGCACGGTGTTCGTCCTTGATCCCATGTTGGCCACCGGTGGCACCTTGGTCGCCGCAATTGACCTGATGCTCGAGCGCGGTGCGCGCAACATCACCGCTATCTGCCTGCTCGCTGCGCCCGAAGGGGTGGCGATGCTCGAGAAGGCTTACGGAACGCGCGACGTCAATGTCACCGTGGTCACCGCGGCGATCGACGATCACCTGAATGAGAAGGGCTATATCGTTCCCGGCCTCGGCGACGCAGGCGATCGTCTCTTCGGTCTGGCCGAATAGTCATGTCGACTTTGACAGCAGCGCAGGTGGCTGAGCAGGAAGCCTCACTCGTTCTCGACTCCTTCACCCTCGCTGATGCCGTGGGTCTCGGCGCGATAGCGCAGTCACGTGCCGAAAGCGAGGAGATGCCGCTCATCATCCAGGTGCGGCACGGCCGTCGTATCGCCTTCATGGTCTCGCTCCCCGGGTCGCACGCTGACTCCGAGAACTGGATCATTCGCAAGGCTGCAGTAGTTGAGAAGTTCTACACCTCGACGATGTACCAGAAATTGCATTACTCGGAAAAGGGCACCACGTTCATTGAGGCCACCGGCCTGAGCCCGCAAGAGTTCGCTCCCTACGGGGGCGGTATGCCGATCGCGGTAGCCAACGTCGGGATCGTCGGGAGCATCTATGCCTCGGGCCTTCCCGATGTTGAGGATCACGAGTTCTTGGTCGATTGCCTGCGCGAGCTGAAGGCAGCGCAGTCGCTGTAGTCGCTCGGATTTCACGCATCGTTCACCGTTAGCCATTACCGTGTGAACGTGCTCTGGATATTCCTCCTGTGGATCATCGTGTTCATCGGCATCTTCTGGCGTCAGCGCTGGACCTTGCCCCTGGGCCTGATCGGTCTCGTCGCCACTGTCGTGTTCTTGAAGATGAACATGGACTCGACCATCCCGTTGAACTTCTGAGGCCGCGATGACTACTCAAGTGAAGCTCGCGCGAATCCTGAATCTCTTTGCCCTGCTTGCTCTTCTCGGTGTGCTCAGTGGCTCACTGCATCTGCAGTTCGGCCAGGGCGAGCCGCCGTGCCCGCTGTGCCTGGTACAGCGCTCCGGCATGATCGCGCTCGCTGTTGGCCCGCTGCTGAACCTGTTCACCGGCATCAAGGTGCGCAATTACGCCTTCGCGATCTTGGCCGCCTGCGTCGGCGGTGCCGGCAGCGTGCGGCAGATCCTCCTGCACATCGCCACCCCGGGAGATCCCGGCTACGGCCCCCAGGTTCTCGGCTTCCATCTCTACACGTGGGCTGACATCACCTTCCTGATCGCGGTGATCGGCATCGCGATCTTGCTGATGTGGCCGGGCCAGTTCGAGGCGAATGACCGCGGAATCCTGGGTACGCCAGGCGTGATGCGAGTACTCACGATCACGGTCGCTGCCTGGTACTCGATCTACCTGGTCGCCATGACGATCTTCATCATCCCCACCTGCGGCATCGGCATGTGCCCGGCTGACCCGGCCGAAACGAACTACCTCTCGAGTAACGGTGCCTGGCTGGCGATTGGCGGAGCAGGCATCCTCTCCTTGCTCATTGGCATCATCAGTAACTCCCGCATGCGTCGCCGCTAGTTCGTCCCCTTATCTGGGGATCGAAGGTGACCTGACTGCCGCGAATCGGCACAATGTCCTCGTGAAGACAATCGCAGTGATGGCCAATAAAGGCGGCGTAGGTAAGACCGGGATCACCCTCGGGCTGGCCGGTGCGGCCGCCCATCGCGGTCTGGCCGTGCTCGTGATCGACCTCGACCCCCAGGGCAATGCCACCAGCCACTTGAAGACCCGCAAGGGACGCATGTCACTCGCCGATGTGCTCGCATCCCCCATTCCTGAGACCTTCGTCGACGCCATCAGCATCTGTGATTGGGATGCCAGCATCGGTGAGGTCGACGTACTGCCCTCACACCCCGACATTATTCGCTTCGATGCCTGGAGCCCAGGTCGCAGCACGACAAAGCTCCGCCGCGCAATGAAGGGCGTCGAGGGTTACGACCTTGTACTAATCGACTGCCCGCCGTCACTCGGTGCATTGACCCGCGAAGCTCTCACTGCGTCTGACAAGGCCTTGATCGTCACGACCCCCTCGTACTTCGGAGCTCAGGGCGTCGAGAAGTCACTCGCCGAGATCACCGAGATCCAGAAATCGACCAACCCCGACCTCGAATTCGCCGGCGTGATCATGAACCGCTTCCGCCCGACCGCCGAGGAGCACAACTACCGCCTCAGCGAGCTCACCGACATTGTCGGCGCCCGCACCATCCTCAAGCCGCTACTGCCCGAGCGCATGGTCTTTCAGCAAGCCGAGGGCTCCGGCGCTCCCCTCCAGGCAATTCCAGGCGTCGCTGCCCGTGAGGTTGGCGACATCCTCAACACCTACCTGACGAAGCTGATGCGTGAACCTCGCGTCATCGTCGAGGCCTGATCACGACCCAACCGTGTCGTGACACGGTGAATTGCTCGCAAGACTTCGGCGTCGGTATCTGACAGCGATCGGAAATGATCTAGTCGATAACAGTGCGACGCGGGCCAATGCCCCAGGCGATGTAGTTCCACATCCAGTCAGCGACAACACTGACTCGGTTTCGCCCGCCCGCGAGATAGAACACGTGCAAGGCGAGCCAGGTCAACCACGCGATGGTGCCGTGCAGCTTGATGCCATTGGGCATCTCGACGACTGCGCGACGGCGACCAATGGTGGCCATCTGTCCCTTGTCCTTGTAGGCGAAGGGCGTCAGCGGCTTCCCGACTTCCAGTGCCTTGATCTGCTTGGCGACATGTCGACCCATCTGCATGGCGACAGGCGCAATCATCGGCAACGGCCTGCCATCAAGGCCGGGCAGGCTCGCGGTATCGCCAATGACCCATACGCCCTCGCACAATTGCAAGTTCTCGTTGACGCTCAGGCGATTGGCGCGATCAGCGATACCGAGTGATGCCCACTGCTCAGGTGCTGCGACACCCGCTGCCCACACGATCGTGCCGGCAGGAAGAACTTCGCCGCTCTTGAGGTGAACGTCAGTGGGATACATGCGGTCGACCGCGGCATCGACGAGCACCGTGACACCTAGCTGTTCAAGTTCGCTCTTGGCGTGCGCACTCGACTTTTCGGTGAACGAGGGAAGAACGCGCGGGCCTGCCTCGACGAGCGTGACGGCGGCGTGCTTGGTGAGCTCGGGAAACTCGTCGGTCATACGCTTTTGCAACTCGGCCACCGCGCCGGCTACCTCAACGCCAGTGGGACCAGCGCCAACAACGACAACTCGGAGTGCTTCCTTCGGCAGGTGGCCGACTTCCACTTCTTCATAGGTCTGCAGCAGGCGGCTACGAATAACGCGTGCCTCGGGGATCGACTTCATCTGCAAGGCATTCTCGGCAACGCCCGGCACACCGAAGGTGGTCCCTACGCTGCCGGTCGCGAGAACAAGATCGTCGAAGTGAATGACATTTCCGTCGTCCATGCGCAGGCTCTTGGCTTCAGTGTCGATGCGCACAACATCGCCGCGCTTGAAGGAAACACCGGGAATCGCTGCGCGAACGGGGTAGGCGATGTCGTCTTCGGGCAGGCCTGCAGTCGCGACCTGGTAGAGCAGTGGCGCGAAGAGCTGGTACGGATTGCGGTCGATGACCGTGATGTCGACGCCCTCGGTATTGGCGAGCTCACGAGCGCAGCGAAGGCCGCCGAACCCGGCGCCCACGATGACGACGTGACGATTGCTCATGCTGATCAGCCCTTGTTTGATGCTCGCAGATGACTCCCGCGCTAGGTGAAGTCTAGGCCATCGAGATGAAATCGCTTACAGGCGAAATCCGTTCGTGCATCAGGCGTAACTGACGGTGCCGCCCGATTCGACAACAGCGATCTTCGCGAGCGGCTGCTGAGCCGGACCCTGCACCGGCTCACCAGTCGCCACTTCAAATCGGGCACCGTGACACGGGCAGGCGAACTCGGCTGCGGCCTCGTCGTAGCCAACGGTGCAGCCGTTATGTGTGCAGATGCCGCTGTAGGCCAAGAAGGTGCCGGCAGCAGGCTGCAGCAAGAAGGCCGGGCCACCCTGCGGATCCTCGAAGGCAAAGATCGAGCCCACGGGAACGTCGGAGGCCATGGCGATCTTCGCGCCTGACGATGCGGACCCCGCGGATGCAGCTGGGGCGCTGCCCTCTGGGGCAGGGGCACTCGCCGAGGCGGCGGCTGAGCCCGAGTTATCGCTGCATGCGGCGAGGGTGACGGCGGCGATGCCGGCACCGGCGATCACGGCTCCGGACGTAAGGACTGCTCTGCGCTCCATGTGGAAATGGTAGTCGGCCCCCGCGAAACCTGCAGGGAACTAGATCGCGTCGGGTCCTAGATCACCGGTGCGCGCGCGAACCACGCTTTTCACAAGCCAGGGTTTGCCAGCCAGCGTCGCAGTGCCGCGGCCCGCAGCGCTCGGCGCTCGGCGCTCGGCGCTCGTCGCGAAAAGAACACGATTGCGTTAACTTCCCCGGAACACAGGGCCCCGACCAGTACGGTTCCCGAATGCTGTCCTCGATGAGACGGCGGACGCGACCGGGGGACTCGCCGCCTGAGACGGAGCCGCATCTGCGGTATCCGATGTATGGGAACGGGCTTCACCTGCCCGTTCTCCCTTCGGCGATGCCCGCGATCCTCGAAACGGTGCGCTGCGCGGAACTTCCCGAGAACGAGGGCGTATTCCTGGTCGACTGGGCGGGTATTCGTACCCGAATCGCCATGTTGCCGTGGGCTCCGCAGGAGTTGGCCGGAACGACCTCCACCGAACTGCCGATCCCGACTGATGGGTACCGCTCCGAGGCTGAGGAATACGCCGGTCTCACCTTGTCCTTGGCCAGTGAGCGCGAGGACTACTTCGTGATCGAGGCGGGCTCGGGTTGGGCGCCTTGGACGGTCGGTGGCATCGCCCTGGCCAGGCGTGCAGGCAAGAAGGCACGTGGCATTGCTGTGGAGGCAGACCCGATCCGCGCCGGCTGGGCCATGCAGCACGCGGCGGATAACGGCATCACGGCCGAATTGATCACCGGAACACCTGCGCACATCTCGGCGACGATCGCTGCACGACGCGACCACGTCGAGATGCTCGTCGTTCTCGCGGCCTGCTGGTCGACCGAGACAACCCTGCGCTTCCCGACTCTTTCGGACGATGACATGGGCGGCGCCGTGCTGACCGATCACGACCGCACGATGGACTACCGCGGTGCGCACTTCAATCATGTCGATGTCCCGACAGTCACCTTGGAGACCCTCGTCGGTGACTCGCCGGCCGTCGACCTTATGCACGTGGACCTTCAGGGGCAAGAGCTCGAGGTCGTTCTCCCGGCCAACGACCTCATCGAACAGCGCGTGCGCTTCCTGGCCGTCGGTACCCACAACCGCTACGTCGAGGGCATGTTGCAAGAGCACTTCCTTCGCCGGGAATGGGCACTGCTCATGGAGTCGCCCTCCACCGCGATCTTCGATGGAGTCAAGCCCTCGTTGACCGGCTTCACGGTGCAGGACGGAAATCAGCTGTGGGCCAACTCGAGATTCCGCGATGCCGCCGACCTTGTCATTCGCGGACGCTGACACATAAGGAATACTGACGTCGTGAGCGATCTTCGCGACTTCGTGGTCTCCTTGCCCAAGGCAGAACTCCACGTGCATATCGAGGGCACCCTCGAACCAGAGATGCTGTTTTCGCTCGCCCAGCGCAATGGAGTGTTGCTGCCTTATGCGAATGTCGACGAAGTGCGCGCCGCCTATGACTTCGCGGATCTTCAGGCGTTCCTAGATTTGTACTACGCGGGCGCCGCGGTGCTCGTCACTGAAGAAGACTTCTTCGATCTCACCTGGGCCTACCTCGAGCGGGCGCATGCTGACGGAGTCGTGCATGTCGAGATCTTCTTCGATCCTCAAACACATACCGAGCGCGGCATCGAATTCGGCACCGTGCTCAACGGCATCACTCGCGCCCTAAAACTTGGCGAGATCACCTACGGCATTACCTTTCGGCTGATCATGTGTTTCCTTCGCCACCTCAGCGAGGAGTCTGCCCTCGCCACCCTCGAGCAAGCGATGCCTTTCCGGATGTTCATCGATGGTGTCGGTCTCGACTCAGGCGAGGAGGGCAACCCGCCGGCGAAGTTCGAACGGGCCTTTCATATTGCTGAAGCACTCGGCTACCGCAGATGCGCGCACGCTGGCGAAGAAGGCCCTGCCAGGAATGTCAGAGACGCTCTCGAACTACTCAAGGCCGAGCGCATCGATCACGGCGTGAACGCCATCCACAATCCAGAACTTGTCAGCCACCTTGCCGACGCTCAGATTCCGCTGACTATGTGCCCGCTCTCGAACCAGCGGCTTCAGGTGACACCTGACCTCAGCAAGCATCCGCTGAAGCGATTCATGAACGCCGGCGTGCTCGTGACAGTTAACAGTGACGACCCGGCGTACTTCGGTGGCTATGTAGCTGATAACTACGTGGCGATTGCCGAGGCACTGAATCTCACCCGCGCGGAGATCGCACAGCTGGCCGAGAACTCGCTGCTCGCCAGCTGGCGCTGATCACTGCGCGAGAGCGAGCCAGGCCTCCTCGGCGTCTTCCTTGCCCTTCTGCACCTCGCGAAGCTCCTCGTTGAGCTCGGCCACCTTCTCGAAGTCGGTGGCATGCGTGGCGAGATCGGCATGCAGTTTCGTCTCGCGCTCATCGAACTTCTTGATCTGGCGCTCGAGCTTCGACATTTCCTTTTGATTCAGGCGCTCTTGCGCAGCGTTGGTTCCGGCTGAAGCACCCGCGCTGTTGGAAACACCCTTTGCCGCCGGTGCCGCCTTTTGCGCACGCAACCGATCGAGGTAGTCATCGACTCCGCCGGTGAGATCGCGAAGCTGCTGGTCGCCGACAAGCCCGAAGAAGTCATCGCATACTCGCTCAAGGAAGAAGCGGTCATGCGAGATCACGATGAGCGTGCCGGCAAAACCGTCGAGTAGATCCTCGAGTGCACCAAGGGTCTCGATGTCGAAGTCGTTCGTGGGCTCATCGAGGACAAGAACATTCGGGCCACTCATCAGCAGTCGGGTCAGCTGGAGTCGTCGACGTTCGCCGCCCGAGAGATCGCCGACCGGGGTCCACTGCGAATCGGCGTTGAAGCCCAGGCGTTCGCAGAGCTGGGATGCCGAGAGCTCGCGCCCCTTGCCGAGGTCAACGCGATTGGCAACATGTTCCACCGCTTCAAGCACTCGCCACTTCGGGTTGAGTTCCTCGAGATGCTGCGAGAGATACGCGGGTTTCACGGTCACGCCCGTGACGAGCTTGCCTTGCGCAAGTTTGACCTCACCCTGCAGCATGCGAATGAGAGTGGTCTTGCCCGCGCCGTTGGATCCGAGTACGCCGAGGCGCTGACCGGGGCCGATATTCCAGTTGAAGCGTTCGATGAGCAGCTTGTCACCGGCCTTGAGCTTTCCGTCATGAACTTCATAGACAGTCTTGCCGAGGCGTGCATCAGCGAAGGACAACAGCTCGACCTTGTCGCGGGGTGGGGGCTCCGCGGTAATGAGCTCGTTCGCCGCATCGATACGAAACTTGGGCTTCGAGGTGCGTGCCGGCGCACCGCGGCGCAGCCAGGCGAGCTCCTTGCGAATCAGCATGTTGCGGCGTTGCTCGGAGACCGAGGCCTGGCGCATGCGCTCGGCCTTGGCGAGCACGTAGGCGCTGTAGCCGCCGTCGTATTCCTCAACTCCGCCGTCGACGACCTCCCACATGTTCTCGCAGACCTCGTCAAGGAACCAGCGATCATGGGTGACGACAAGCAGGCCTAGACGCGGGCGCGTCTTCAGGTATGCGGCAAGCCAGGCAATGACCTCGACGTCGAGATGGTTGGTCGGCTCGTCGAGCAGCAGCACATCAAGGTCGGTAATCAGCAGCCGTGCGAGATCAACGCGGCGACGCTCACCGCCTGACATCGTGCCGAGGGTTCGGGCAAGCAGTTCTTCGTCGAATCCGCCGAGCAGGCCCTCGAGAACCTCGCGCACATTCGGATCGACAGCCCAATCATGGGTTGGGCGATCGCCGACCACGACCTCGAGAACAGTGAGATCCGGCGGAAAGTCATCGCGCTGGCGCAGGAAGCCGAGTCGAACGCCATTGCCCATGCTGACACGGCCGTCGTCAGGCTTTTCTGTCTGAGCCAGCACTCGCAGCAAGGTGCTCTTGCCGGCGCCATTGCGGCCGACGATGCCGATGCGATCGGCCTCACTGACTCCGAGTGAGACCTTGTCGAGGAGAGGACGGTGGCTGTAGGCCTTAGTCACTGATTCGACATTGATGAGATTGCGACCGGCCACGTCCCTATCCTCCCGCATTCACGAAGGCGCAATGACCGCCGGGGAAGCGGCCGGCCCTGGGATGACAAATTCCGAAGCCACGGGGTTTATGCCCCTAGGGTCACGGGTAGACCTCGAGTCAGATGAAGGGAAACCCATGAAGAAGTCCATGAAGCTCGGCTCGGCACTGCTCGGTGCCGCGATCGTCATCTCACCCATCCTGGTGACCGCATCGCCTGCATCGGCTGCGGTGGCGACCAAGGTCGTGCCCTACACCTCGGCCCAGCTCAAGGAAGCCGGATTCCCGAAGAAGCCAAACCTGAGCGCGTGGGAGCCAGGCACCGCGAAGGTGACTCCGCACAAGGCTGCGGCTGGCGAGACCATCACGATTACCGGCAAGGCTCCGAAGTACACCAAGCCCGGCCAGGAGTTAACCCTGCAGCGCTTCCTGCCGAGCGACAAGAAGGGCAGTGGAGACTTCCAGGATCTCGGCATCACGACAACTGTGAAGAAGGACCGCACCTTCGAGATCCTCGCTGATCTTGGTCGCACCGGAACCTGGGGTTACCGAGTCGGTTACGAGACCAACCCGGGCGGCGACGTCGGCGGTGAGTTCATCAGCTTCACATTTCAGGTGACAACCACCGCGTCATAACCCAACGCACGCCACATGCATGAAGCATCGGGGCGCTTGGCCTACAGCAGGCCGAGCGCCTCGATCTTTGCGCGCAGGTCGATATCGGACGGCTCCACGACGAAGGTGCCGTCACTGAAGGTGATGACCGGGATTGACATCTTGCCACTGATCTCGATCGCGGCATCCTTGCCCGCGTCGTCATTGGCAACATCGATGTACTCGTACGCGACACCCAGGGAATCGAGCAGCCGCTTGGACCGGCGGCAGTCTCCGCACCACTCGGCGCCGTACATCGTGATTGCTGCATCAGCCATGACTGCTCCTCTTCCTCGGACGTTCCTGCCTCGTCCAACCTCGCGAATGGCTGTGTTATTCCCGCAGGTCAGCCCGTACCGCAGATGAGGTTACTGCGTCCCACGACGTTCGCAGA
>JBILOY010000047.1:0-4799 GCA_044374195.1 Candidatus Nanopelagicales bacterium | reverse complement strand
TGTCGGACTCGGTGAGCTCCTCGCTCAACTCGCACGCCTGCGCGAGCTGCTGACCGCCGAGGGCCTGTTCGCCGCCGATCGCAAGAAGCCGCTGCCCTTCCTTCCACGTCGGGTCGGATTGATCTGCGGTCGCAATAGTGCAGCGATGCACGACGTGCTTGTCAATGCCCGCGAGCGGTGGCCTTCTGTCCAGTTCGTGGTGCGCGAGGTCGCGGTGCAGGGGGTGCAGGCTGTGTCAGGCGTAAGCGAGGCCCTTGCCGAACTCGATGCACTGCCCGATGTCGATGTGATCGTCATTGCCCGCGGCGGCGGTAGCGTCGAGGATCTCCTGCCGTTCAGTAATGAAACTCTTGTTCGCGCGGTTGCTGCATGCACGACTCCTGTCGTCAGCGCTATTGGTCACGAGCAAGACGCACCGCTCATCGACTTCGTTGCTGATCTTCGTGCCTCGACCCCGACCGACGCCGCAAAGCGCATCGTTCCGTCACTTGCCGAGCAAGCGGCTCTCGTCTCGTCGTTGCGCACTCGTGCGCACCGCGTGGTGGTCGGGCAGCTCGATCGCGAATCACAGCGCGTTACCGATCTGCGCCGGCGAAGCCGCACCGTCGTGCTGAACGCGATCACTTCGCGCGAGAGCGAGATCGGCCATCTCTCTGCTCGAGTTCGCACACTCTCCCCCGCGGCCACCTTGGAACGCGGCTACGCCATCGTCACCAATGCGGCCGGTGTCATCGTCCGAACTCCTGACGACGCCGACTCGGCCCTCGATGTACGCGTGAGCGGCGGCCGTTTCACTGCCACACGCACGAGTTCATGAACGAGACAGGGAATACGGTGAGCGCATGACGAAGGCGAAGGATCCCGGCACCGGCTACGAGGCTGCGCGCGATGAGCTCGTGGGCATCGTCGCGAAACTCGAAGCCGGCGGCATCAGCCTCGAGGAGTCAGTAGCGCTCTGGGAGCGTGGCGAGGAACTCGCGAAGGTCTGCACCGACCTTCTTGACTCAGCGCGTCAGGCAGTAGCCGAGGCAGAGAGCCCAGCAGCAACCGATTGAAGCCCTGCCCAATCGAGGGTGCCAGCCACGACTGTCGTCAGATTCGGCTCAATTCGCACCAGTGACTTTCGGGTCGCACTCTCGAAACGCTGCCAGGTAGTGCCATTGATCTCGACCGGGTCGACAGGCGCGCCCTTACCCGTCTGATCGGGGATGAACCGCTCGCTAATGCTCGCCGTCTGGGAGATCTCGACGTACTGCTCCTCGGGCGTCACATAACCGATATGCCAGACGGGATCAGGCGTGCTGGCCTCAGTGGCCTCCCAGCGCACGCTGGTAGGCACGTAGGCCGAGGCGCCTGCCCCGGCGATGAGCACCGGGAAGCCTGCCTGGGCTCGTGCAACCGTGAGAATGGGCGTGACCTCAACCGGCTTGATCGGGTCAGGCTGAGGGCGCAGGGTGATGATCAAGATGATCGCCACGAATCCGAGAACAACGGCGAGCGAACGCACCATGTCGCCGACGGTCTGACGCATCCGGGCGTTCGGGCGACCCGTGGGCTGCGGAGTGGTGGAAGACACGACTCCATCATGGGCCACGGCTAAAGTGCGTGCATGACGAGGTTCCTGAATCCGGTGAGTGGACGATGAGCGACCAGCAGCGCGCCCCCGAGGTGCCCGACCGCAACCTCGCCCTCGAACTCGTGCGCGTAACCGAGGCGGCCGCGATGGCTGCCGCCCGCTGGGTTGGCCGAGGTGACAAGAACGGCGCCGATGGCGCTGCCGTCAACGCGATGCGCCTGCTGATCGGCACTGTCTCCATGCAAGGCATGGTCATCATCGGCGAGGGCGAGAAGGACGACGCCCCGATGCTCTTCAACGGCGAGCGCGTAGGCGATGGCACGGGCCCTCGAACCGCCGTAGCTGTTGACCCGATCGACGGCACCACCTTGGCCGCCAAGGGCATGCCCAATGCGATCTCGGTCATTGCGGTCACCGAGCGCGGGGCGATGTTCGACCCCAGCGCTGTCTTCTATATGGAAAAGCTCGTGGTCGGCCCGCAGGCTGCGGGTGTCATCGACATCACGGCGCCTATTGCCTGGAACCTCGAACAGATCGCCAAGGCCAAGAGCGAGCGGATCGGCAACCTCACGGTCTGCCTGCTCGATCGCCCGCGCCATGACAAGTTGGCCGATGAAATCCGGAAGGCCGGAGCCCGCATCAAGTTCATCTCCGACGGCGATGTTGCCGGCGCGATCATGGCGGCCCGCCCGGGCACCGGAGTCGACCTACTGGCCGGCATCGGCGGCACCCCTGAGGGCATCATCGCGGCGTGCGCGATGAGCTGCATGGGTGGGGAGATTCAAGGCCGGCTGTGGCCGAAGGATGAAGCCGAGCGCCAGAAGGCCATCGATGCGGGACACGAGCCTGGCCGGGTTCTGACCACGACTGACCTCGTCACGGGCGACAACAACTTCTTCTGCGCTACGGGCATCACCGATGGTGAGCTCCTCGAGGGAGTCCGCTACACCCCGAACGGCCCCACAACCCACTCGATCGTGATGCGCAGCAAGAGCGGCACCATCCGCGAGGTGCGCAGTGAGCACGCACTCGACAAGCTCTCCTCGTACGCAGCGGTTGATTTCGAGTAGGCCGTCGCCTTGCCCGGCTTCATCGTGACCAACTGAACACCGGCCGGGCTATCAGCCGCGGTGGCGCAGACCTACGCTTGAGTCGTGACTGACTTCCTGTACACCGACATGCTTCCGCTGGGCCCCGACCAGACCAAGTACCGCTTGCTCACGTCCGAGGGCGTCGAGACGGTCGAGGCCGCGGGTCGCACCTTCCTGCAGGTGAGCCCCGAGGCCCTGCGTCTACTGGCCTACGAGGCGATCCACGACATCCAGCACCTGCTGCGCCCCGGCCACCTGGCCCAGCTGGCCACGATCCTCAAGGATCCCGAGGCCTCACCGAATGACCGCTTCGTCGCACTCGATCTGTTGAAGAACGCCAACATCGCCGCGGGCGGCATTCTGCCGATGTGCCAAGACACGGGCACCGCCATCGTGATGGGCAAGCGTGGCCAGAACGTCTGGACAACGGGGCAAGACGAAGAGCATCTGTCACGCGGCATCTTCGACGCGTACCAGAAGCTGAACCTGCGCTACTCGCAGCTCTCGCCGATCAGCATGTGGGAGGAGCGCAACACCGGCTCCAACCTGCCCGCACAGATCGAGCTCTATGCGAACACGCATGAGGGCCACGAGGCGTCGTACGAGTTCTTGTTCATGGCCAAGGGCGGAGGCAGCGCGAACAAGAGCTACCTCTACCAAGAGACAGCAGCATTGCTGAACCCCACGAGCTTCGCGCGCTTCCTCGACGAGAAGCTGCGCTCTCTCGGCACCGCAGCGTGCCCGCCCTACCACCTTGCAGTCGTCGTCGGCGGCACGAGCGCGGAGTTCTCGCTGAAGACCGCGAAGTACGCGAGCGCTCGCTACCTCGACTCACTGCCGGTGCATGGCGATGCCGATGGTCACGCCTACCGCGATCTGGAGATGGAAGCCGAGATCTGGAAGATGACCCAGGAGTTCGGCATCGGCGCGCAGTTCGGCGGCAAGTACTTCTGCCACGACGTGCGCGTGATTCGCCTGCCGCGTCACGGGGCGTCATGCCCGGTCGCGATCGCAGTGTCGTGCTCGGCAGACCGCCAGGCACTCGCGAAGATCACTGCTCAGGGCGTGTTCCTCGAGCAGCTCGAGACCGAACCGGCTCACTACCTGCCTGAAATCACTGACGATCATCTCGATGACGACGTCGTAGCCATTGATCTCAACCAGCCGATGTCAGAGATTCGCAACACGCTCTCCAAACTGCCGGTGAAGACTCGTGTCTCGCTGACCGGTTCGCTGATCGTCGCGCGCGATCTCGCACATGCACGCGTCAAGGCAATGCTCGATCGCGGCGAGGAGATCCCGCAGTACTTCAAGGATCACGCGGTGTATTACGCAGGCCCGGCCAAGACCCCTGAGGGCTACGCATCGGGTTCCTTTGGCCCGACCACTGCAGGTCGCATGGATACCTATGTCGATCAGTTCCAGAAGGCCGGCGGCTCAATGGTCATGCTTGCCAAGGGAAATCGCAGCAATGCGGTCACCAAGGCATGCCAGGAGAACGGTGGCTTCTACCTCGGGAGTATTGGCGGCCCCGCAGCCCGACTCGCCCAGGACAACATCACCAAGGTTGACGTACTCGACTTCGCCGAACTTGGCATGGAAGCCGTCTGGAAGATCGAGGTTGTCGACTTCCCGGCATTCATCGTGGTTGATGACAAGGGCAATGACTTTTTCGCCGAGACCATGAAGCCGATCTTGTCGATCGGCATGGGAGCACCGAAGCAGTAACTAGCGCTTCTGATTCTTCTTCGCTGCAGCCTTTTTCTTGGCCGCAGATTTCTTTTTGGCCTCGGCCTTCTTCTTGGACGCAGACTTCTTCTTCGCTTCGGCCTTCTTCTTGGACGCAGCCTCGGCCTTCGCCGCAGCCTTCGGATGCGCCTTGGCCCAGGCTTCCTTCTTCGCCTTGGCCTTTGCCTTGGCCTGAGCCTTTGCCTTGGCTACGGCCTTTGCCTTGGCTACGGCCTTCGCCTGCGCCTTTGCCTTGGCTACGGCCTTCGCCTTGGCGACCTTCTCCGCCTTGATCTGGGCAGGCGACTTCCAGCAGAGCCCGCTCCAGTGGCTCTTGCCACGACCGTCGCGCCAGATGGTGAAGAACGCGCGGTCCTGCCAATAGCGATTCCACTGAACGACCG
>JBILOY010000046.1:0-5014 GCA_044374195.1 Candidatus Nanopelagicales bacterium | reverse complement strand
TCGCTTCGACGATGTCATTGCGGGCATCGAAGCTGCGAAGGCTGCAGAGCTGTTGCCGGTGAAGGTGAACGCCGTGCTGATGCGCGGAGTCAATGAAGATGAGGCAATCCCGTTGCTACGGCACGCTATTGCCAATGGCTGGAATCTTCGTTTCATCGAGCAGATGCCCCTTGATGCAGGTTCTGTCTGGGAACGCAGCGACATGATCACGGCGGCACAGATTCACGAGATGCTCGAAAGCGAGTTCACGCTCACGCCGGTTCCGAGTCGCGGCTCTGCACCTGCCGAGGAGTTCTACGTCGATGGTGGCCCGGCAACTGTCGGCATCATCGCGAGTGTGTCGAAGCCTTTCTGCGAGGCGTGCGATCGGTTGCGCTTGACCGCAGATGGCCAGATTCGCAATTGCTTGTTCGCACGCGAGGAGACCGACATTCGTCACGTCATCCGCGATGAATCATTGACGACTGAGGAACGACGCGAGCGCATCGCGAAACTCTTCGCGAAGTCGACGATGGAGAAGTTGCGCGGTCACGGTGTCAACGATCCGTTGTTCATTCAGCCGACTCGACCGATGTCTGCCATCGGCGGCTGATGTGTCCGACACATCGACTGTCGAAGTTCACCTGTTCGCTGCAGCGCGTGCTGCTGTAGGCGAGAGCATCGTCACTGTTCAGCCCGGCACTCTCGGTTCAGTGCTTGATGAACTCGGCACTCGCTTCCCAGCTTTCGTCGGCGTTCGTCCGCGTTGCTCATTTCTGCTCGACGAGATCTCGTGCACCGATTCAGTAACCGTGATCAACGCAGGCAGTCGCCTTGACGTGCTGCCGCCCTTCGCCGGCGGCTGATCCGAACCACACCACGATCCACCCGCGCGGCCATCGAACTCTCTTCACTCGCGAGCGCGGGAGAGCGCACCGACCTACACTGCCCGCATGTATGACATCTCCTTGAGCGTGGCCGCCTGCGCACGGTCGGGCACTCGTGCCGACGTCGCAGTGATGCTGGCACCCGTGGTTTCCGATGAGGCCCTGGCCTTCACGCCGGGCGGCGGCCGCATCGGCCAGCTCATGGGTGGCGCCTTCGACGGGATGCTCGCCGACGTGGCCGAGCGCAAGCTCAGCAATGGTCGCCGGCTGCGCCACACGGTCAACGTCATCGAAAGCTCGATCTGCGGGCTTGAGACGGGCACCGAGGTCGAATTCTTGATCGTGCCGGCCGAGCAGTTCCCGGCCGAGATCTGGCCGCGCCTTCTGGCGCGTGAGGCCGTCACGTTCACGGCCACGTTGGACGACGACGTCGTGACCTCGGTCAGCCTTGTCTCGAGCGTTGATCACGAGGCGGCAGCACCTGGGCCCACCGATCGTCCGGCGGTCTTCGTCGCCGATAACGAGGTCACTGTCGTGCTCGCACCCATCACCCGCCTCGTGGTGACGGGCCAGGGGCCAATCGCCGAAGCCCTTGCAGCGCAAGGGAAATTGCTGGGCTGGAAGGTCGTCGTCGAGCCCCGGCCGGGCATGGTGGCCGGCCTGGCCGCAAGTTCCTCGCCGATCGACGGCATCGTGATCATGGGCCACGACATCGAGATGTCGAGCACCTGCCTCATGTACGCCCTGGAGAGCGATGCCGGCTACATCGGTGCTCTCGGGTCACCGACCATGCAGGTGTCGCGAGCCGACTGGCTGGCCATGCGTGATGTGACCGATGTGTCCCGTGTTCATGGGCCAGCCGGCCTGGAAATCGGGTCACAGGGGCCGGCCGAGATCGCCGTATCGATTGCGGCGCAGATGATCCACGCACTTCGACTGGGCTAACCCGTCGTTCTTGCCCGTTCAAAATGCGTGACAGCCACGCTGGTGATATCGCCAATAATCCGCGAATTTGTGGGTTTGCTCACCTTTCCAGTTGCGGGACTCTCATACTCAGCCTTGGATGTGTGAATTCATCGGGGAGCAGCGTGCCAAAAAGCGCTGCGCACACGGGAGGTAGCTGACATGGCGATCGAATCAACCGGGCACGAGACAGGCAGTCCTCGACTGTTTGCCCTGATCGAGAACTCGCCCAAGACGGGCAAGAGCCCGACCGTGTGGGCATGGCCTCAGTTCACTGAGTTCCTCAAGGTCTCCAGCCAGCCGGTGCAGGGCCCGTGGCCCCCGCACCAGGAGCCCCGCCCTGACCCCGATGCCGATTCCCTGCCCGTCGCCGTTCGCGACACGCGCGCGTAGATCCGAGAGGACACCATGTACCCACCCAAGTTTGCCTATGAGGCACCGAAGACCCTCAACGAGGCCATTGCTCTGCTCGACGCCGGTGGAGGAGAGGCCAAGATCCTCGCCGGTGGCCAGAGCCTGATCCCCATGGTTAAGTTGCGCTTCGCCTCCCCGGAAATGCTGATTGATATCAACAACATCCCGGGTCTGGACTACATGACCATTGATCCCGACGGCACCTTGCGTATCGGTGCTCTGGTTCGTCACGAGGCTCTCGAGCGGTCGACCACCCTCGCCGCTACGCACCCGACCCTGGCTGCAGCAGCGTCGCTCGTGGCCGACCCGATCATTCGTACCCGAGGCACCTTCGTGGGCTCGCTATGCCACGCCGACCCGCAGGGTGACTGGTCAGCCACGATGATCGCCCTCGGCGGCCGCATCGTCGTCCAGGGCCCCAAGGGCAAGCGAGAGATCGATCTCCGCAACTTCGTCGTCGGCCCCTTCACCAATGCACTGGCTTACAACGAGATCGCGATCGAGGCAGTCATTCCCCCCGTTAAGGGCACGCCGCGAGGCAGCTACCTCAAGCTCGAGCGCCGTGTCGGTGACTTCGCAACCGCGTCGGTTGCTGTCGCACTCGATATGAACGGCGCAACGGTCGGTCGTGCGGGTTGCGCACTTGCCGGCGTAGGTGGTCGCACCATCGATGCGAACGAGGCCATCTCGGTGCTCGCGGGCAAGACCCTCACCCCCGAGAACATCGAGGCTGCAGCCGATGCGGTTGCCGCGGCCGCTGATCCGCGCACCGATCACCGCGGTTCATCCGATTACAAGCGTCACATCGTGAAGACCTTCGTGACGCGCATCCTGACCAAAATTGCACACTCCGAGCAGAAGGCAGCCTGACCATGTCGAGCCTGTATGACGAAGTAGCCCCCGATCCCGGTGCCGATACTCCGGTGCGCCGGGTGACCATCGAGGTCAATGGCGAGAAGCGCACGGTTGATGTCGAGCCGCGCCTGCTGCTGGTCCATTTGCTCCGCCAGGGTCTTGCACTCACGGGCACGCACTCCGGCTGCGACACCTCGAACTGCGGTGCCTGCACCGTGCTGTTCGACGGTAGCCCGCTCAAGAGCTGCACGATGTTCGCGGTTCAGGCCGACGGCCACAAGGTCGAGACTGTCGAGGGCATGGGCACCGCAAGTGGCCTGCACCCCGTGCAGGAGGGCTTCAAGGAGGAGCACGGTCTGCAGTGCGGTTTCTGCACTCCGGGCATGATGCTCGCCTCGAAGGCACTGCTCGAGCGCAACCCCGATCCCACTGAGGACGACATCCGCTGGGCACTGTCAGGAAATCTCTGCCGGTGCACCGGTTACCAGAACATCGTCAAGTCCGTCCTCTGGGCGGCCGAGAAGATGCGCAACGACCAGCCGCAGGAGGCCTGATGTCACTGGACGAAATCAAGATCGGTGGAATGGGCGCAAGCCGCCGCCGCGTCGAGGACAACCGCTTTATCCGCGGTAAGGGCAAGTACGTCGACGATGTCGTGCTGCCCGGCATGCTGCATATGGAGATCCTGCGCAGCACCGTTGCACACGCACGCATCAAGTCGATCGACACCTCTGCTGCGTGGGAGGTTCCGGGCGTTCGCCTGGTGCTGACCGGCGAGATGATGGCCGCTCGCAACCTTGCGTGGATGCCGACCCTGTCGTACGACACCCAGGCAGTGCTGGCCACCGACAAGGTGCGCTTCCAGGGCCAGGAAGTCGCTGCGGTTATCGCTGACGATCCGTACGTGGCCAAGGATGCCTGCGCCAAGATCGTCGTCGAGTACGAGCAGCTGCCGGCCATCGTGAATCCGACCCAGGCCCAAGACCCGGCCATGCCGATCATTCGCGATGACAAGGAAAACCAGCCGACTAACAAGATCTTCGAGTGGGAGATCGGCGACAAGGAGCGCACTGACCAGGCATTTGCCGACGCCGATGTCGTCTCCACCATCGATCTTCACTACCCGCGTTCGCACCCGTCGCCGATGGAGAACTGCGGTTCCATCGCCGACTACGACCGCGCAACCGGCAAGCTCACCGTCTACATGACCAGCCAGGCTCCGCACATCGTGCGCGCAGCAGTGGCCATGGTCGCGGAGATCCCCGAGCACCAGATCCGCATCATCTCGCCCGACCTCGGTGGCGGCTTCGGCAACAAGGTGCCGATCTACCCCGGCTACGTCATCTCGATCCTCGCGTCGATCCTGACCGAGCGTCCGGTGAAGTGGATTGAGGACAACACCGGCAACCTCATCTCGACCGGCTTCGGTCGCGATGTGTACCTGCAGGGCCAGGTCGCCATGCGCAAGGACGGAAAGATCCTCGGCATGCGCATGCACACGATCTCTGATCACGGTGCGTTCTACGGTGATGCTCAGCCCACCAAGTTCAAGATCGGGCTCATGCACTCGACCTTCGCGTGCTACGACATCCCGGCAGCACACCTCACCAGCGTGGGCTACTACACGAACAAGGCACCGGGCGGCGTTGCCTACCGATGCTCGTTCCGCGTCACCGAGGCCATGTTCTTCCAGGAGCGCATGATCCACGCAGCCGCGAATGATCTCGGCATGGATCAGGCGGAATTCCGTCGCGTGAACCTGGTCAAGGACGACATGTTCCCGTACCGCACGGCGTTCGGTTTCCTTACCGACTCCGGTCAGTACGACAAGTGCATGCAGGTCGGCATGGAGGCCATCGGTTACGACACCTTCAAGCAGGAGCAGGAAGAAGCGCGTAAGCGCGGCAAGCTGCTCG
>JBILOY010000030.1:0-18041 GCA_044374195.1 Candidatus Nanopelagicales bacterium | reverse complement strand
TGGCTCGCGCTTATGAGGACGCCTTCCATCGTGATCTCGCCCTGCTGAACATTTATCCGGCTGACGAGTACCCACGGGCGAGTGAGTCGATCCCGTTGATGATCGAGCTCATCTCGACCTTGATGGACTCAGGCCACGCCTACGTCGGCGGCGACGGCTCGGTGTACTTCGACGCCCGCAGTTACCCGCAGTATGGCGAGCTCAGTGGCAACCGACTCGATCACCTGCGCCCCGGGCACCGCTTCGACGCCGCGGTCGACGATTCCAAGCGCTTCCATGCCGATTGGGCGTTGTGGAAGAAGTCGGGCTCGACTCGCACCCAATTGGTGTGGGACACCCCGTGGGGCACCGGCTTCCCGGGCTGGCATACCGAGTGCAGTGCCATGAGCCTGAGCTTGCTCGGCAACACCATCGACATTCATTCCGGCGGAATCGACTTGCGCTTCCCGCATCATGAGGACGAGCGGGCGCAGAGCAACTGCGTGACCGGTAGCGAGGTCGTGCGGCACTGGGTGCACGGTGAGCACCTGCTTTTCGAAGGTCGCAAGATGAGCAAGTCGACCGGCAACGTCGTGCTCGTCAGCGATGTCATCGATCGTGGCTTCGATCCGCTCGCACTTCGACTGGCATTCATGTCGAATCGGTACCGCCAGCAGCTCAATCTCACGTGGGATTCACTCGCAGCCGCTGACACCACTATCCGTCGCTGGCGCGAACGCGTGGCGCAGTGGGCCACCGAGCCGTCGGCCGCACTCTCAGCCGAGCATCTCGACGCAATGAAGGCCGCTTTCGCTGACGATCTCGATACTCCTCGGGCGATCACGGTGCTTCGCGAGCTGGAGAAAGATGCCAGCATTTCTGATGGCACCAAGCTGGAGACATTCCTCGCCGCCGACCGACTGCTCGGCCTTGATCTCGCACGCGAGATCGGCAAGGCACCTGCTGTTGTCGAGCTCAGCGACGAAGCGACTGATCTGCTCGAGCAGCGCCGCGTCGCACGCGCCGAGAAGCAATGGGCACGCAGTGATGAGCTTCGCGATGCACTCGCCGCACGTGGCTTTGCCGTGACCGATACAGCCGACGGCCAGGTCGTCGAACCGATCTAGCTCGCGCTAAGCCGCTGACTTAGCGGGCTGAGGCGTGGCCTTGGCCGAAGACTCAGCAGAGGGCTTCTTGCCGGGTTTCTTGCTGGGCTTCGGTGATTGTTTCTCGGCCGACGCGACATCCTGGGTCGGTGCACCGTCGCCACCCACGGGAGTCGTGACCTTCGGCGAACCCGACTCCGACGTGGTCGCTGTCCCGCTCTGACTCGCGCCGGGCTTGCCCGATGAGGAGCCGGCCGGAGCGCAGGTCGGCTTAGCGTTCGGTCGAGCGCTCGGCTTCGGCAGTTCGCCTTCCAGGCACACGGGCAGTGGCTTGGGCTTCTTGCCGCAGATGACCTCCGGCGCGGGGCGGTAGGCCGTGCTGATCGTCTCGCGCTTGACCTCGGCGCCGTCCTGGTAGAACACGCGATCGACATCGATGTCGAAGCCCTCGGAGCCACCCTGGCCAAGGCACTTCTCCGACTTGTCATAGATCGTCGCGAACGGCTTGATATTGGTGCGCGGGCCGAATTCGGCCTTGATCTCGTCGTAGACCTTCGTGCTCCAAAAGCTCACGGACATCGAGGTATTCGTGATCTTGGTCGTGATGAAGACGCCATAGGGGCTCGTGTTCGTGAAACTCATGTCGAACAGGCCCCAACCGACGGTTGCCTCGAGCCCCGCCTGATAGCGCGAAATGTAAATCGAGTGAGCCTGTACCTGTTTGGGCTCCATGCCAGCAAAGAATGCACCGGTCCAGACAGTGGTTGCTGATGCGGACACTCCGCCGCCGAAGTCCTCGGCGAAGATACCGCCAGGGCCGATCAGGAAGCCGACGGTGTAGCCGTTCTTCTCAGTGCGCTCCTTGATGGTGTCGTTGAGCGAGAAAGTCTCACCGGGAAGAAGCAGCGTGCCGTTGACATACTTGGCGGCCTGGCCGATGTTCTGCACGCGATACGCGGCATACGGGAACTTCTGCGTGAATGTCGAGATGCGCTCGGTCACGCCGAGGGCCTCGGCCTGGGCAGTGGTGAGCTCGGGGTCGCGGACTCCCATGGTGACGGCGACAGTGCGGTTCGGCTCCGGGTTTCCGATGACCGTCAGAACCTTCGACGACAGCTCTTCGTCGGACACACCGTTGCCCACCACCGACGGCACGACAACGGGCTTGCCCTTGACGATCTCGAAGGTCGCATTGCGACCGGTCGTCTCGACACCCTCGAGCTGTCGACCGATGGCCTGATGCAGGACGGCGCCATCAAGGGAGGGGACGAAGCGATCGCCCTCAGCCGTGAAGTTCAGTGCTTGCGCAATTGCACCGGGCCGGATCGATGCAATCGTGCCCGCCGCATCAACCTGCACCGGCGCACTTACCGCGGTACGAGCCAAATCAGTGGCCTCTTGAACGGCCGCCTTAGAGATGTTCGGCTCAGCAGTGATGATCGGGGCGGCGATGGGCTTGCGCGGCAGCATGAAAGCGTCGGTCAACTGCGCGGCTATGGCCGGCTGATCGAGTGCGAGACCAGGCTTTCCAGCCTGCACCTTCGTACCGCTGCGAGTGACACTGATGGTCGGCTCAATGGGAGGCACGTCGATGGTGCCGGCGAGCTGCGCGACCTGCGAGTCCAGCTTCGCGGAATCGACGGCAATGACGGGATTGAGTGCATGCGTGCCGGCGAGGCTGCCGATCATCATGAGCGGATTCAAGGTGCGCCCTGATGCCTGCTCGACCGTGGCCGCAGCATCGAAGGTGAGCCCCGCTTCAATCGGATCAACCACGAGTTGCTGATCGCCCGCCTTGACCTTGAGGGGCTTTGCCGCGATCTTTCCGACCGAGTCGTCGAGGGTGGCAATGGCCTCCTCGCGCGAGAGACCACCGATATTGACGCCATTGACCGTGGTGCCGGCGCGCACCCCGCTACCGGTCACGATGATGGCGGCCACGTACAGGGCGATCACGATGGCAATGACTGCCAGGCCTATCAGGATGAGCTTGCGTGCGGCATCGGATGCAGGCAGCTGCCAGCGATGCTCGGTCACGGGTGGGTCTCCTGAGTGAAATTCCTTGTCGACGACCGCCGACTCACCATGGTAGGCCGAGAGTCGAAGTTTTCGCGACGTCCGACTCGCCCTCGATGAGGGGTTTGATCACTGGGCAGGTTCGGGATTCACTGCACGTCGGCGAAGAGGCACCGGAATGGTGGCGGTAGCTGTCGCGATCACCACGCCGCCGATCAAGTAGAAGAGCTGACGGCCACCGCCCGAGAGCGCAACGCTGCCGCCCGGCGACTCAGAGCTCAGCCAGATGGTCATCGCCAGCCAACCCAGGAAGGCCGCCCAGCCAGACCAGCGGCTCATGGCGAGCCACGCGGCTCCCCGAATGGTCAGCACGAGGACGAGCAACGCGAGCAGTGCACCCCACGGGATCACCACATAGCCCCAGGGCGAATCCCAGATGTAACGCATGGCCTGGACAAAGGCGCCGAGCAGGCCGACCAGCAGACCCACGAGCAGGCCGATGACGGCCAGGCCGAGTCGACGCTTGGGTACGCCGTCACTGCCTCCCGACTGAACATCTGCCATCAGGCCGTGATCCCCGCGAAAAGGTCGTCCTCGAGACCCGCCGAATTGCGCGAGTCGCCGATCTCACCGAGGGCGAGTCGGTAGTACTCCGAGGAGAACGCCTCGGCGCCGATGCCATCGGCGAGGGCGAACAGGCCGCCGTCAACAGCGATCTGGGTGCCGTGTGCGCGCATGGCGTCGAGCTTGCGCGGGAGATAGTCGGCGCCCTCGATCACCGTGGTGACCAGTTCGTCATCGCAGGCGAACGGAATGTCATCGGGATCCATCATCGCGAACTCACTGTCGGACCCTTGAGCCTTCAGAGCCTCGATCGAGGCGCGCATGATGCTCTTCGGGAATGCGGGCCAGTACACCTTGCTGACCTCCCATGGCGCCCCAAGCTCAGGGCGGAAGGTCGCCGACGCAGCCAGATCGAGTGCGTAGTGCGTGACGCGATGCACCTGGATGTGATCGGGATGCCCGTAGCCACCGAAGTCGTCATAGGTCACCACGACCTGCGGTCGCACCTCGCGAATGATCGGCACGAGCTCGAGCGCAGCGACAAGCAGGTCGGTGCGCCAGAAGCAATCAGGACGATCATTGGGCGGGGTGCCGATCATGCCTGAGTCACGAAAACGCCCGGGGCCGCCGAGGAGGCGCCAGTCGCTAACACCCAGCGCCGCCATCGCGCCGGCGAGCTCGGTCTGGCGGTGCTCGCCGAGGGTGTCACTCTTGTCGGCCGCCAGGTGCGCGAGATCCTCGAGGATCACCTCACCCTCCTCGCCAAGCGTGCAGGTGACGAGGGTGACCTCAACCCCCTGCTCGGCGTACTTGGCCATGGTCACGCCCGTGCCGATGGTCTCGTCGTCAGGATGGGCATGGACGAGAAGGAGTCGCTTGGTCACCCGCCCAGGGTACTGAGCCCGCCGGGTAGGGCACGATGCGCTCATGAGCATTGCGTCAACCGGTGGCGGGAATCCCGCGGACAGCTACCCGCGCCAGAAGGCGCGCACCCGCTCCTTCCAGCTAGGTCGCCCTCGCTCATTCGTCTGCTCCCCCACCTCTCCCCGGGCCCTGTTCATCCGCAGTGCCTCGGGCTCCGATGATCGAGGAAGCCTGTGGCTGCTCGACCTTGCCGCCCAAACCCCTGAGACTTTGCTCGTCGACGCCGCGAATCTGGCCGGCAGCGATCTGGATCTGCCCGATGCCGAGCGCGCCCGACGCGAGCGGATGCGCGAGGTGGCCGCCGGCATCACGAGCTTTAGCACCAACCGATCGATGAGTCGTGCACTCTTCACGGTCTCAGGCGTCCCGTACCTGGTCGAGATTCCCGATGCGCCGGGTGCGCCGGGTGCGCCGTCCGCACAGATCGAACTGCCTGCGCCTGGCCCGGTTGTCGACCCGCGGCTGAGCCCTGACGGAACTCACGCTGCATTCGTCGTCAACGGCTCGTTCTACGCGTGCGATCTAGACACCTTAACGATCGCCGAACTCGCAGTACCGACGGGAGCGCACGACTTCTGGGGTCTCGCGGACTTCGTCTCCGCAGAAGAACTCGAGAGACACCGTGGTTACTGGTGGCTCGAGGGCTCTCGCAGTCTGCTCGTGCAGCACACCGATGAGGCTGACGTCGAGATTCGCTGGATCAGCGACCCGGCGAATCCGCAGAACGAACCGGTTCAGCATCGGTATCCGGCAGCGGGCACCGCGAATCCTCAGATACGCCTTGCGATCTTGAATATTGATGGCTCGCGCATCGAGGTCGAGTGGGATCACGCGCAGTACCCGTACCTGAGCTCGGTGCATGCCACCGACGCGGGTGTCGTTCTCGCGATGCTGACCCGCGACCAACGCACGCAGTTGATCAGCACGCTTGACATCACCACGGGCGCATTGACCCAGATTGCGCGACGAGAAGACCCCTGCTGGGTCGATGTCGTGCACGGGGTACCCGCATTGCTCACCGACGGCCGACTTGTCGAGGTGTTGCCGGACTCAGCGACCGATACCTATCGCGTGTGCATCGACGGAGTGGCGATATCGCCTGCAGATCTTCAGATCTCTGCGGTGATGGACATCGCAAACGATCACCTCATCGTGCTGGCGCAGCCGACAGCAATCACGCAGGCCGGTTACCGACTCGGCCTCGATGGCTCCTGCGAGGCGATTACCGACCTCGATGAATGGTGCTCGCTGAGTGCTAGTGAAGAAATACGAGTCGTGATGCGCGCCAGTGCCGCTGACACGCGAACTTCCTATACGGCCACCGCCGGAACGCTCGTGCATTCGATCGCAAACCTGGCCGAGACGCCCTGCATTGAGGTTCGGCCGCACTTCGTGAAAGCCGGTGCCCGCCAGCTCAACTGCGCCGTGCTTCTGCCCGCAGGCCACGTGCTCGGCTCCGCGCGACTGCCCGTGATCATGAGCCCGTACGGCGGCCCGCATGCGCAGCGTGTGATTCGCGCTGGCGGGGCTTTCGCCACCGAGCAGTGGCTCGCCGATCAGGGCTTCGCCGTCATCGTCGCCGATGGCTCCGGCTCCCCCGGCCGCGGTCCGGCCTGGGAGCGCGAGATTCACCTCGATCTCGCAAACGGCATTCTTCGCGATCAGGTCGCGGCGCTCGAGGGATGCGCTGAGCAGTTCCCGGATCTTGATCTTGATCGAGTCGGGATCCGCGGCTGGTCATTCGGTGGCTACCTTGCCGCACTTGCCGTGCTCGACCGTCCGAATAACTTCCATGCCGCCGTCGCTGGAGCGCCTGTCACCGAATGGCGCCTGTACGACACCGCGTATACCGAGCGCTACCTCGGTGATCCGAAGGAGAATGCCGCGGCCTACGACGCCAGCTCATTGCTGCCTCGTGCCGAGAAGCTCACCCGGCCACTGTTGCTCATCCATGGATTCGCCGACGATAACGTGCTGATCGCGCACACACTGCAGCTGTCGTCAGCGCTCCTGGCCGCAGGGCGTTCACATGATGTGCTGCCGCTCAGCGGCGTCACGCACATGACTCCGCAGGAGATCGTCGCGGAAAATCTGCTGCTGACCGAGGTCGACTTCTTCAAGGCAGCGCTCAACTAGAGAACTACTGCTCGACAGGCTCCACGGCAAAGCCAATGTTGACGATGTCGTACTGATTGTCAAAGGCACCAGTCGCGGCAACATTGCTCAGACCCGCGGGTCGATACTCCAGCGTCTGCATGAACGCCAACGGGATGTACGCCCCTGAGTCAAGAACGAGTCGGTCGATGATGCGTCCGACATCGGCCTGGATCTTCGGATCGGGCGACGAGATCTCCTTCGATGCCAGCAGCGAATTAACGGTCGGCATGTTTAGCTGCGCGATGTTCTGCCGATAAGGCTTGCCTGGTGCGATGCTGCCGGCCAGTGGGCGCCAATAGCCCGCCACACCGGGCACTGTCGCCGAGTAGTTGAGGTACACAGCGTCGAGGCCTAACTCCGCCACTGTCACGGCCGACTGAACCGTCGCGCCGTATTCGACGGCGGCGATCGGCTTGCCCAGCACGATGATTCCCGCTCGCGCAAGTGACTCCTTGATGACGGCGAATGCGGCCAGACCGGTGCTTGAATCCGGGAAGCCGAGGGTCATCGCGAACCCTTTGGTTTCACCGCACGCCTCTAGCGCAGCTAGGGCGGCCGGGACATCACCGGAGCCATCGCCGACCGGGAAGGGTTGGTAGTTCGCGTCGAAGGAGGCGATCGTGGGAGCAGAGAGAGTCGTGGCCTGCGCAGCACCAATGTTCGCCTCACCTGCAGAGGCACCGAGCACCTGACGCAGTGCCGTGCGGTTCACCGCGGAATACACCGCCTGCCTGCACTTCTCGCCGGCAAGTGCGCCTGTCGTCAGCGGGATTGCAAGCATCGTGACCTGGCCGGTGCCCGGGTTGTCCGCGTGAGCAGCACGCACGGGATCACGCAATACGGCCGAGGTGAAGCTCGGGTCGGTGCGGGAGGTAAGAGCAAGATCGACCTTGCCGTTCAGCAACAGCTGATTGGCCTGGGCCTGCGAAGTAGTCCAGGTGATCTTCATGCCGGCTGCGACAGGCTTGCGCACTGCATCAGTTTCCGGATCCCACTGCTCATTGCGAGTCAATTGGGAGGAGTCAGTTGTATCGACCGCGAAGGGGCCGGAGAACTTCACGACATCGCCGCGAGCTACGGGGGCGGCGGCAGGTAGTGCAATCACCGCATTGAAGTCGTGGAACGGCCGGTCAAGGCGCACGATCATCGTGCGATTCGCACCGAACTCGATGTCGGTGATGCGGAAGTCGGCGCGACGCAGGTCGAGATTGCGAAGGCCCCGTGCGACATCAAGAGTGGTGAGCGGAGAACCGTCATTCCACTTCAAGTAAGGCTTGAGGGTGTAGTTCCAGGTCATTCCTTCGGAGTCGGACTGGCCGAGCTCAGTAGCGAGGTCGGCAGTCACGACAGAACCTGCACGCCCAGGCGCCGAGACGTAAGTGGTGAGTTGACGGCTGAGTGCTCGCTGCAGGTTCGCGCATGCCGCCGATGTCGTCAGCAGCGGTTGCCAGTCACCGCAATCGCCCGGCACCGCTACGCGCAGCTCACCGCCCACTTCTTCGGAGGGGTTGACCACAGAACCGAGAGCCTCGTTGAAGCCAGGAGCGACTGTTCCTGACGGTGACGGCTCCGGCACGGACCCTTCACCGCATGCTGCAACCATCGCGAGCGGGACTACCGCGAAAGCGAGCAGTGTGCGAAGTGCGAATTGCATGAGTCGATTCTGCCCGTGTCGGAGGAAAACCGGCCGGTCGGACTAGTCCTTGGACTTACGACCGGCTCGCACGCGATCGGTCTGCGAGAGCAGCACCTTGCGGATGCGAACCGTGCCAGGGGTGATCTCCACGCACTCATCCTCACGGCAGAACTCGAGTGCCTGCTCGAGGCTGAGCTGCTTGTGCGGAATAAGCGGAACGAGGATGTCACCGGAGGACTGACGCATGTTGGTCAGCTTCTTCTCCTTGGTGGGGTTGATGTCCATGTCGTCGGAGCGCGAGTTCTCGCCGACGATCATGCCCTCGTATACCTCGGTGCCCGGGGGGACGAACATGGTGCCGCGCTCTTGCAGGTTCGCCAGCGCAAACTGCGTGGTGGGGCCGGAGCGGTCAGCGACCAGCGAACCGGTCGGGCGGGTGCGAAGCTCCCCGTGCCACGGCTCGTAGCGATCGAAGACGTGATGCAGAAGACCGGTGCCGCGAGTCTCAGTGAGGAATTCGGTGCGGAAGCCGATCAGGCCACGCGCCGGGACGATGTAGTCCATGCGCACCCAGCCGGTGCCGTGGTTAACCATCTGCTCCATGCGGCCCTTGCGCAGTGCCATGAGCTGGGTGACAACACCGAGGTAATCCTCGGGGATGTCGACCGAGAGGCGCTCCATCGGCTCATGCTTCTTGCCGTCGATGATCTTCGTGACGACCTGCGGCTTGCCGACGGTGAGCTCGAAGTCCTCGCGGCGCATCATCTCGACGAGGATCGCGAGCTGAAGCTCGCCACGGCCCTGGATCTCCCAGGTGTCGGGGCGCTCGGTCTGGTTCATCCGGATCGACACGTTGCCGACGAGCTCCTGCTCGAGGCGCTGCTTGACCATGCTGGCGGTGAGCTTCTTGCCACTTCTGCCGGCCAGAGGCGAGGTGTTGATACCGATCGTCATTGAGATCGACGGCTCGTCGACGGTGATGACGGGCAGGGCGATCGGGTTGTCGATATCAGCGAGGGTCTCACCGATGGTGATTTCGGGGATACCTGCGACAGCGACGATGTCGCCTGGGCCGGCACTCTCGACAGGCACTCGGTTGAGGTTCTGGGTCATGAGCAGCTCGACGACCTTGGCACGCTCGGTGGTGCCGTCGGCCTTCATCCACGCAACCTGCTGGCCCTTCTTGATGGTGCCCTGGTGAACGCGGCACAGTGCAAGACGGCCGAGGTACGGCGAGGCATCGAGGTTGGTGACGTGCACCTGCATCGGCTTCTCGGGGTCGTACTTCGGCGCAGGCACGGTCTCGAGCAAGGTCTTGAACAGCGGCTCGAGGTTCTCCTCGACCGGCATGCCGCCGTTCTCGGGGCGAGTCAACGATGCGCGACCGGCCTTGGCCGAGGTGTAGACGATCGGGAAGTCGATCTGCTCCTCGGTGGCGTCAAGATCGAGGAAGAGCTCGTAAGTCTCATCGACGACCTCAGCGATACGGGAGTCAGGGCGATCGACCTTGTTGATGACGAGCACGACGGGCAGCCGCTTCTGCAGTGCCTTGCGCAGCACGAAGCGGGTCTGGGGCAGTGGGCCCTCGGATGCGTCAACAAGCAGCACGACACCGTCGACCATCTCGAGACCGCGCTCAACCTCGCCACCAAAGTCAGCGTGACCGGGGGTATCGATGATGTTGAAGGTCACGCCACCGTCAGGAGCACCCGGACCGGTGTAGTGAACAGAGGTGTTCTTCGCGAGAATCGTGATGCCCTTCTCCCGCTCGAGATCCATGGAGTCCATGACTCGGTCATTGACATCCTGGTTCTCGCGGAAGGCGCCCGACTGCCAGAGCATGGCGTCGACGAGAGTCGTCTTTCCATGGTCGACGTGGGCAATGATGGCAACGTTGCGGAGATCTTCGCGTGAATTCACTCGCCAACCCTACGGGCGCACGCTGTTATCACGTAATTTGCCCCATGAATAGAGTTTTTTTAGGCATATTTGTCCCCGACACTGCTCACGTAGCGCTCAAGTCCGAGCTGGGTGAAGATCCAGGGCTGGGCAATTACGCGAAGCAACGTGCGAGTTCGAAAGGGGAAAGATGTCTGGAGCGAGCCCTAGGCCAGGCACGATCGCAGACGGAATGGTCTTCGATGGCAGGAATTGGCATCCGATTCAAACTGTCAACGAAGATCAAGGGGAGCACGCTTCGCGCGGCACAGACGCAGCAGAAATGGCCTCCCACGCCGACCTCCACAATGGCCTAGAACCACCTTTCGAGGATCCTGATGCTGGGCTGCAACGGCTTCAGAGCAGGCTTACCCGCGAGATTGAGACACCGGATGACCCGCCACCCGTCCCAGGATGGAGATTCCTTGAGGATGGACGCCTCCTCAAATACTCGGACGGCGAGAGGTGGATCGACGAAATCCTTCTGCCGCCCCAGGTCAGTAACGTCTCCGACGGAGACCTCAAGAAGTTCCTCAAGAAGAGTGGGGTCGCTCGAGGAGACCGAGAAAGTGTCGCTGCTCGCCTACGCCAGAGGGACCTAAGCCTGCGAGCGCGTGCCCTCTGCATCGTCGGCGCTTCCGAGTACCTCGACGCCCTCGTCATCGCAGCTCGCGACGGATTCCAGCGCGTGATCTACCAGGAAGAGGACGTCGTGCTGGTGGAATCTCGTAAAGGTGCCCGCGTGTCCGTTCGCGAATCTTCTTCAAGCTCTTCTTCAAGCGGGGGGAGCGTTGGCTACAAGGGCGTGCGAGTTGGAGGAAGTAGCGGCACATCAAGCAGCTACTCAAGAACCGTGAGTTACCCGGCACCTGACCAGCTGACACCGATCGACAAAGGTCGTTTCACACTCACCCTTGAGCGAATGACTTTCTCGGGCGCGCATTTCACGCGCAACATAGGCATTGAACGAATTGCTGATATGCAACACAACTTTGCCTGGGGTGAACTCATGATCTCACCGACGGCTGGGCAAAAAACTATGCACCTACTCAACCTCAGCCCGGTAGCAATCTTCTGCATGTTGTACTTCCGACATATGACCCAGTCCGAGGCACGGCAATTCAAGTCGGATCCAGAGGCATACTTGGCAGAGATGATCTCTGATGTGCCGTTTGCCGCGGGTGACACAACCGTCGAGGAAGTACGCGAATTCGCGGAAGAGCAGATTCAATCCTTGCGAGATCTGGGACTCGAGGTTTCGCGAGAAATCACTCCCTGACCTACGCAGACACTCGTGAGCAATTCAGCCGTCTAACTCCGCCCGATAGACAGCAACGACCGCATTCGCGTGACCGTGACCCATCTCGTGCGTCTCCTTGAGGAAGGCGACCTGCTCCATGTGGGCTTTGCCCTTGACCTTTGTCAGTTCCTTCATCCAGAAGTCGATGGGCTTGCCGTACTTCTTCTCGATCGAGGGGAAGTACGACTTCGGACCGGTGGCCTTCTCAGTCATCGAGGTACTCCCCTAGTGAATCGAAGTAACTTTCCATGCCCTGCTGCGTCTGTTCGACTTGCCCCTCGGGAAGCTCGCCGAACTGACTGAAGCGCACCCAGGTGACGTCGACCGCGACAGTCCACCAGCCGCCCACCACGGCGTCGGAGACCACAGAACCGGGAACGACTGACAGGTCTGTCGGCGAGTACCACTGCTCAAGCTCCGCAGCGTCTGTCCAAGCTGCCCACAATCTCTCGATCGGGTACGGATACGCACGCTCGACGCAGTAGAGGAAGTCTTCCTTCATCGCTTGAGCCTCTTAGTCAGCGCGCGAACTGCAGCAAGGCCACGATGATCGACAGGATCAGCAGCACGAGTGCCGGAAGAAGATCCTTGCCACCCTGCCTCGCGCGAAGATGCGCGAGGACTGCGCCAAGAAAGTAGAGCACGAAGCCGATCGCTGCGAGCTTGCCAAGAATCGGAATCCAGATGCCGATGAGCAGACCGAGCGAGCCCAGAATCTCGATGGTGCCGAGCAACCGGATCTGCCGGCTCTTCAGGCCGAGCTCATAGAGATTGTCGACGACCCTCGGATTCATGGAGTACTTGCCGAAGGCTGAGAACGTGGCGACCAGGCCCAGCAGCGTGGCGAGCACGATGAAGACGGTGTTCATGGGACCTCTTTGCGTCGTGGGTCGGGGGACCTCGTATTCCCCACGGTACCCGCGCTCGAACTACTTATCGGCCAGCGCAGGCAGGACACGCGTCACCAGTAGCGGGGCCAAGTCGTCGCGCATGACCATCTCATCGGGATGCAGCCAGAGGAGATCCTCGATCTCGGCTCTGACCGCAAGACCATCGATCCAGGGATGCTCAAAGATGTGGCCGTGCACAGTGAGACCCGTCTCATTGGCGGCCGGAGCTGTCCACTCCCCCAGAAACGTGAGTGAATCGGGTTCGAGCTCAGCGCCGACCTCTTCGTGAAGCTCACGAACTGCTGCTTGAGCCGGCGACTCCCCTGCTTCGATCTTTCCGCCGGGAAGCATGTACTTGCTCGTTCCGCGCTTGCGAACAACGAGGATGCGACCTTCACCGTCACGAAGCACGACTGCGGAGACGATGAAGTCAGGGACTGACTTCGCTGACATGTGAACCATTAGTCAACGACTGCGATTCAGTGTTCAACAGTTGCGGCGAGACGTTCCAGGGTCAGGCTCATCGTGTCGCGATTGCGCCCTGTTCGATCCTCGACGCCTGTGACTGCCTTGATCTCTTCCAATGCGGATTCGGGTCGGAGGTCGTCATTCCACTCAGTGACTCGGCATCCGGTCTCGGTCGGTTCGATTCGGTAACCCCAGGTGGAGAAGTGGAAACCCTCACTCGTGCACTCAAAGGCAAAGGATCGACCTGGCTCGGCTTCGATCACCCGGCTCTGCGTGGTCCAGGTGTGTTCCCCATTGCGGTTGTGACCATCGAAGGTAGCCCCGACTACTGGGCCGTTGAATCCTTCATGCCACTCACAGGCATGGCATTCCTCGGACCATTCACCCATTCGGGTGATGTCGGAGATTGCTGCGTAGACCTCTTCGGGTGAAGCAGCGATATCGCGAGTGATCTCAAGTCGTTCGGTCATGACACGCAGTTCACTACACCGTGAACTCACTGGCAAGCACCGGGAGGAATTACCCCTGCCCAAGCGCGGGTTCTCTCGTGAGATCAGACGTTGAAGCGGAACTCGACTACGTCGCCGTCGGCCATCACGTAGTCCTTGCCTTCCATCCGCACCTTGCCCTTGGCCTTTGCCTCAGCCATCGAGCCGTTGGCGATCAGATCATCGAAGGAGACAACCTCAGCCTTGATGAAGCCCTTTTGGAAGTCGGTGTGAATCACGCCGGCTGCTTCCGGTGCTGTGGCACCAATCGGGATTGTCCAGGCGCGCGATTCCTTGGGGCCTGCGGTCAGGTAAGTCTGCAGGCCAAGCGTTGCGAAGCCGACACGTGCGAGGGCGTTGAGGCCCGACTCCTGCTGGCCGACTGACTGCAACAACTCGAGAGCCTCAGCTTCATCGAGTTCGACAAGTTCTGCCTCGAGCTTGGCGTCGAGGAAGACAACCTCGGCCGGCGCGACGAGATTGCGCATGGCCTCCTTGAATGCTTCGTCACCGAGTTCGTCCTCATCGACATTGATGACATAGAGGAATGGCTTGGCAGTGAGCAAGAAGAGCTCGCGCAATGGCTCCGGATCAATGCCGGAGGCGAAGATCGTGCGGCCTTCGTTCAGGAGCTTCTGAGCTTCCTCGGCAGCAGCGAGCTGTGCGCCCTTGCTCTTGTCAGTGCGCGCTTCCTTCTGGATGCGTGGGATCGCCTTCTCGAGGGTCTGCATGTCGGCGAGGATCAGTTCGGTATTTATGGTCTCCATGTCTTCCGCCGGGGAGACACGGCCTTCGACATGCACGACGTCGTCATCCTTGAATGCGCGCAACACCTGGCAGATCGCATCGGACTCGCGAATGTTCGCGAGGAACTTGTTGCCAAGACCCGCACCCTCGCTCGCGCCCTTCACGATGCCCGCGATGTCGACGAAGGTCACCGAAGCCGGAAGCTCGCGCTCGGAACCGAAGATCTTGGCCAGCTCAGCGAGGCGGGGATCCGGAACGCCGACCACACCGGTGTTGGGCTCGATGGTCGCGAACGGGTAGTTCGCGGCGAGCACGTCGTTCTTGGTCAGCGCGTTGAAGAGCGTCGACTTGCCGACATTGGGAAGACCGACGATTGCGATAGTGAGAGCCACAACTAGCAATCCTAGGCGTGGCCCGCCTCCTCGACGCACTCGGTTGAGTACCGTTAGGGCTTGTGAGCAATTGGGATGATCCTCTGGATCCGGCAAAGGACGAGGCCTACGCGGCCCTGTTCCGTCCCGATGAGCCCGACGCCCCCGTTTCGGTGCCTTCCTACGAGCCCGCTGCGCCTTCGTTCGAGGATTCCATCGCGATCGAGCTCGTGGCCGACGAACCCTTTGCCGCCGAGAGGATTGTGGCGAAGGAAGAGGTCGTCGAGGTCGTGGCCCCGGCTGCGGCGGTTTCTGCTGCTCCCACCGGCGATCCGGCTGCGCCGCGTGAGCCCAGCGATACCGGTCGGTTGTTCCGCAGCTCGCGCGCCGAATCGGCGACTGCCATCATCGCGATTCGCCCCGACCAGGCCTCGAAGCTGCGCACGCTTACCCCAGCTGTCGCACCAGCTGCCCCCGCTCCTGATCGGGCAAGCTCGGATGCGCCAATCTCCATCAACTCTGCTGCAGCACCCGCTGCCGCATTGCTCCCGCCGGTCGAGTACGAGGCCGAGGGCAAGCGCTCCTCACGTCGCGAGCTTCCGCGCATTCCCTCACTAGGCGGAGGCTTCACCTCGATGGCTGCTTATCTGTTCGTGATCGTCGTGACACTAGTCGCGGGCCTGATCGACGCCTTCGCATTCGGTGAGGGGCTCGGTGCCTTCACTGGCATCTTCCTGCTCATAGCCACCGTGATCGCTGCCCTGCGCGTGCAGGTCGAGGATGCGATCGTGCCAGTGCTCGCCGCACCCCTCGCGATGCTGATTGCCGCACTCACTGTCGGCCAGCTCAACCTCGGAAATGCGGGATCATCCTTGACCACACGCGCTGTCGAATTCTTCTTCACGTTCGCGAACAACTGGTTCTGGATCTTCGCGGCGGTAATCATCGCTCTGATCGTGATGATCGTGCGTCGCTCGCGCGCACGCGGCTAGCGGTGCTGCGCCCTTTCGCCCTTACTTCTTCGCAGCCTTAATCTCGCGGCGAAGCTCAGGCGGCAGCGCGAACACGAGATGCTCTTCAGCGGTGCTGACTTCCTCGAGATCGTTGAACCCACGAACGGCAAGCCACTCGATGACCTCCTCGACCAGGATCTCGGGAACCGACGCGCCGCTAGTGAGGCCGACCGTGGTGACGCCATCAAGCCAGGACTCCTCGAGCTCTGCTGCATAGTCGACGCGGTACGACGCTTTGGCACCGGCGTCCAGAGCAACCTCGACCAAACGCACGGAGTTTGACGAGTTGCCGGACCCAACGACGATGACGACATCGCACTGCGGCGCGATTGTCTTGACCGCACCCTGGCGGTTCTGGGTTGCGTAGCAGATGTCATCGCTCGGCGGGCTGATCAGATGCGGGAAGCGCTGCTGCAGTGCATCGACGGTCTGAAGTGTCTCGTCAACCGAGAGCGTGGTCTGCGAGAGCCAGATCAGCTTGTCTTGATTCTTGATCTCGATCTCGGCAGCGTGAGCTGGACCGTCGACCAAGGTCATGACGTCAGGCGCCTCGCCCATGGTGCCGACGACCTCTTCGTGTCCTTCATGACCGATGAGGATGATCTGGTAGCCCTCGGAGGCAAAGCGCTTAGCCTCGGCGTGGACCTTGGTGACCAGCGGGCAGGTGGCGTCGATTGCCCTGAGATTGCGAGTCGCGGAATCCTCGTGCACGACCGGGGCAACCCCGTGAGCCGAGAACACCACGGTGGAACCCTCGGGAACCTCCTCGACCTCGTCGACGAAGATCGCTCCGCGCTTCTCAAGGGCCTCGACCACGTATTTGTTGTGGACGATCTGCTTG
The DNA here is from genome assembly GCA_044374195.1 of Candidatus Nanopelagicales bacterium. Lineage (GTDB taxonomy): Bacteria > Actinomycetota > Actinomycetes > S36-B12 > S36-B12 > CAIKZY01. Next base: position 1,603 of record JBILOY010000030.1, on the reverse strand, counting down.
CGCACGTATACCGGGGCGCCATAGAGCTCGAGGGCCTTCTCGACGGTCACCACTGCGCGATCGACGCCGGCGCAGTAACCGCGCGGGGCAGCCAGCAGGACCTTCTTCGAGTTCGGCATGACTCAATCGTAGGCGGTATCGAGCGATTCGACTCGCCCGCAGTCAGCCCCCTGCACGAGAATGCAGCCATGCCCACCGTTCGCTCCGGCCCCTGGAGCCCAGATGCCATTGCCGAGTACCTCGCCGGCATCGCCATCCCGATCCGCCTGGCTAGTTCGGGCAAGCACTTCCCCCTCGTGCAGTCACTGTGGTTCCTCTACGAGAACGACGAGTTGCTGTGCTGCACTCAGCATGACTCGGTGCTGTCCAAGCGGCTGCATCGTGATGCCCACGTGGGATTCGAGATCTCGGCTGACGCACCGCCCTATCGCGGGGTCAGGGGCAAGGGTCGCGCGCACATCGAGCAGGGCACGGCCGGCGAGGTGCTGCCTCGCCTGGTCGAGAAGTACCTGGGTTCCGAGCCCAGCGACTTCAGCACCTGGTTGCTCTCACGACTTGATAGCGAGGTCGTCATTCGCATCACCGACTTGAGCGTCAGCTCCTGGGATTACTCCACGCGCATGCCCAAGCAGGCCTGACTATGGCACTGGAGACAAGTGCCGAGAGCCCAGCTGCTGTTCGCACGGTGTCGCGTCTGCTCTCGGACTGGATCGGTCGGCTCGGCGGCATCTGGGTCGATGGCCAAGTCGCGGAGTTCCGCCGGCGCCCCGGTGCACGCAATCTCTATTTGACTCTGCGTGACCCAGATGTCGACATGTCGATCACCGTCGTCGCTGACGTGTCAGTCATCGGGGCGGTAGAGCCGCCACTCGCTGAGGGCCAGCGCATCATCGTGTTCGGCAAGCCTGAGTTCTGGACAGGTCGCGGCACGCTGTCACTGCGTGCGAAAGAGATTCGTGCTGTCGGACTCGGTGAGCTCCTCGCTCAACTCGCACGCCTGCGCGAGCTGCTGACCGCCGAGGGCCTGTTCGCCGCCGATCGCAAGAAGCCGCTGCCCTTCCTGCCCCGCAGAGTCGGATTGATCTGCGGTCGCAATAGTGCGGCGATGCACGACGTGCTTGTCAATGCGCGCGAGCGCTGGCCTTCGATCCAATTCGTGGTGCGCGAAGTCGCGGTGCAGGGTGTGCAGGCGGTGTCAGGGGTAAGCGAGGCCCTTGCCGAACTCGATGCGCTTCCCGACGTCGACGTCATCGTCATCGCCCGCGGTGGCGGAAGCGTCGAGGATCTACTGCCGTTCAGTAACGAGACTCTTGTTCGCGCGGTTGCGGCATGTACGACTCCAGTAGTCAGCGCTATTGGTCACGAGCAGGATGCACCGCTCATCGACTTCGTTTCCGATCTTCGCGCCTCGACCCCCACCGATGCCGCCAAGCGCATCGTTCCGTCACTCGCCGAGCAAGCGGCTCTCGTCTCGTCGCTGCGCATGCGCGCGCACCGCGTGGTGGTCGGGCAGCTCGATCGCGAATCACAGCGCGTTACCGATCTGCGCCGGCGCAGCCGCACCGTGGTGCTGAACGCGATCACTTCGCGCGAGAGCGAGATC
>JBILOY010000060.1:0-19216 GCA_044374195.1 Candidatus Nanopelagicales bacterium | reverse complement strand
ACGAGCTGCCAGGGCCATGCCGATCGCCTGAGAGAGCCCCTGCCCTAGGGAACCTCCCGTGATCTCGAATCCTGGAATGCCCTCCAATGGGCTTTCCTCTATCCGAGACCCCGGCATGCCGTAAGTCAGGAGCTCCTCCTCGGAGTAGACGCCGAGTTGCCCGAGCGTCGCAAAGAGTGCGATTGCGCTGTGCCCGGTGGAGAGCACGAATCGGTCCTTGAAATCCCCGTCATCCGCAGGACGCATGGCCCGGAAGTAGAGGTGCGCCATGAGATCGGCGAGGGCGAGCCCCTGACCGGCGTAGCCCTGACCACGGCACATGCACATGCGAACACATCGCTTGCGGATTTCTAGTGCGATGGTCTCGAGATCGCGGGGAGCGCTCACGTCGCGCCCCTTTGCGTCGGAGGTTTTCACAGTCACGCGGTCCTCATCTCCCTAATCGCGTTCGAAACCGTCAAGGCCAGACCTTCCGGGTCCAGATTCAGGCGAGATCGGATGTAGTCCAGAGGTCCGGCATCTGCCCATTGGTCACCTACGCCCAGCCTGTGAAGCACAGTGGCCAACCCGCGCTCGGCCAGTACCTCACTGACGGCAGATCCCAAAGCTCCGTTGACGCCGTGGTTTTCCACCGTCGCTATGGCCAGGAAGCGGGATGCGAAGTGAGCGACTGCTTCGCTGTCGAGGGGCTTGATGGTAGGCACGTGCAGAACCGCTGCCTCGATGCCCTGTCGAGCGAGAATCTCTCGTGCCTCCAGTGCCCACTGCGTGCCTAGACCGGTACCGATGAGCCCGACATGCGATCCGCCGACCAGCTCGTAAGCCTTCCCGATCACGAAGGGATAGCGCACTGGATCAATGATTTGCCTGACCATGCCCCTAAGCCCACGCAGGTAGACAGGACCAGGAACATCAACGGCCGCGCGAATGCTGAGGGTCATGTCGGTGGCATCCGCAGGATCAATGACTGTCATCCCCGGGACATTCCGCATGATCGCAAGATCATCCGTGGCCTGATGCGTCGCCGCGAATGGCGTGGTGATGCCCGGCAGAAAAGCGACCACCACGGCGGTGTTGCCAGGACCGGTGGACAGAGCCATCTGGATCTGCTCGCCTGCTCTGCGGGTGGCGAAGACACCGTATGTCACTGCAATGGGAGTGAACCCCGATTTGGCTAGGCCACCTGCGATACCCATCATGTTCTGCTCCGCCATGCCCACCTGGATGAATCGATCAGGAAAGGTCTCTGCGAAGGGCAGCACGTCGGTGTACTTGGATAGGTCCGCAGACAAGACCACAATGTCGGGGCGCTCCCGGCCCAAACGCACCAACTCCTGCGCAAACGGTGCGTCGATTTCCGGTCCGCCGATGTCCGTGAGGTTCATCAAATCACTTTCGTAGGGGTTATCTGATCGATGCGCGTGTCCTGCTAGATCAGGCTGCCGCCATTGACCCGCAAGACTTCTCCGGTGACCCACGCTGCTCCCGGGCTGAGGAGATAGCTGACGCCGTTGGCGATGTCGCTGGGCTGGCCCATCCGACCCAGGAGAGTGCGACCTGCAGCAACGGAAGTGTCGTGGTCAGCTGACTTCTTGAATCCAGTCGTGTCCGTGGGTCCTGGAGAGATCACGTTCACGCGCACATTGAATGGGCCATACTCACGCGCGAGTCCCTTGGACAAGCCGATGACACCCGCTTTAGCGGCGGCATAGAGCGCCGCCGGCCGAATGCTCCCGAATTCTCCGGCTGTGGAGGCGAAGTTGACGACGCAGCCGTGGCGCTGTTCACGAAGTCGTGGCAGTGTCGCGTGGCACATCGAGACTGCCGTGATCAAATTGCTTCGTAGGATCGCATTCCAGTCCTCTTCGAGGACATCTTCGAATTGCTGCTCCTTGAAGTAACCCGCGCAGTTCACCAAACCGCGAAGGCGGTGACCTTCCGTGGTGGCGACTGCGGCTCTAGCGGTGTCAAAATCGGAGATGTCACCAGCAAAGCCCTGGATGTAGGCACCGGGGTGGGCGGCATCCACCGCGGCAGCCACTGCGCTCTCGGTGATGTCGATGGCGATGACCCCGAGCCCTTGTTCGGTCAGCTGCCGAACGATCTCACGCCCGATTCCTCCACCTGCACCTGTTACCAGCACGAGTTCGATGTCGTTCACTCCGGGTTCCTCTCCGAGAAATCAGCCGCGGCAAGGCAATCAACTGCTGTGTGTCGTGGAACTAGCAGGTGAGTGGAGGGTAACTGGCTCCCTCGAACATGTCAAGCAATTGGTAGGGCCAATTGGGTGAATAATCGCCTTAGTTGGGCTAATCTAGGTAAATTGGTATGACCGAGACGCGTCGAGGTCGGGTTCGACACCTCACTCCCGGAGCGCGTCTTCGACCGGCGAAAGCCGGTTGTCAGGGCGATTGCACGAGGGGGAAGCCGTGCAGAGCCTCGAGGGAACGCCAATCCCTCTCCGCTAGGGTGAGTCCACCAGGATTGCGGGAGAGACCTACCCAGACCAGGACAAGTGAGGTCCGGATGAGCACAGGCAGCCAGAGTGGCACCGCCACTGCGAGCACCCTGCTGCGGCAAGAGATCCTGAGCGGCAACTTCACTCCCGGACAACGGATTCCCCCCGAGCGCGAGCTCGCGGCAACGTTCGGGCTGTCGCGGAGCTCAATTCGCGAGGCCATCAAGGGCCTGGTGTCCTTGAACATTCTCGAGACCAAGAGAGGTTCGGGCACCTACGTACGCAGCCTCGACTCCTCGGAGATGTTCGAGGCATTGGAATTCATGCTTGACGTGGATCCCGATTCTCTGACCCACTTTTTCGAGATGAGGAGTCTCCTCGAGCCTGCCGCTGCCGCTCTCGCAGCAGAACGCCTCACGGAGTCGCAAAGAAGCGAACTGGTGCGCCTCAGGAGTGAACTTGAATCGCTCGCGGTAATCGAAGACGACGTGATTCGACTGATCGAACTCGACGACACCGTCCACGACATGGTTTCTCTCGCTACAGGAAATCCACTCATCGACTCACTGGTGCGCAGTCTCAGGAGCACGGCTCGTCATAGCAGGCAACTGATATCCGCGTACACGGTCGATCAAATCGCCAGCGCCAAAATAGAGTTGATCAGTCTCATCGATGCGCTCCTCGAGAGAAACTCCCTTCGAGCACAAGGCATCATGATGTGGCACCTGGAGTCGTCGATGGTCGGGTGGAGGCAAGGGCTTCAAGAACCGCTTACCGACGAAACCTAGACTCCACCGCTCGTAGGGTTCGCCGTGTCTCAGGAGGGCTGAGTCTCAGCCCTCCTCCACGAGGCACACGACGTCCCCGACTTCGTACTCTCCACCGATGACCACTCGGATTTCCGTCACGATGCCACTGATCTCAGACTCGACGGTCGTAAGAAGCTTGTCAGTCTCGACGTCGACGACCGGTGAGCCAACTTCCAATCTCGCACCTATCGCGACGTGCACCTCGACGACCTCGACCTCGACGGTCGACATGCCGAACTTCGGGAATCTGATCTCCTGCACTATGAATCCTCCGGGTTGATCGCATCTGGGAACAGTCGTGCGAGGGCTATCCGCAGATGACGTTTCGAGGGAACGATCGCTCGCTCGAGATCGACACTGAACGGAACCGTGGCCTCGGCGCGGGCAACACGGACAGGCGGCGCCTTCAGCAGGTGATGCATGCGCTCAGCCGCGGTTGCCACCACCTCGCTCGAGAGTCCGCACGTCAGGCTTGAATCATCTGCTGCGATCAGTCGACCTGTCTTTGCCACAGACGCCTCGAGCAGCCCCCAATCGAAGGGGAAGATGCTTCTGGCATTCACTACCTCGATGTCGACATGGGCGCTCAAGTCCTCAGCGAGGGCCAGTGCGTCATGCACGAGATGGCCCGTGGCCACGAGAGTGACATCAGATCCAGCACGCTCTACTGTCGCAGTGCCGAGGACCCCGGTGGCCATCGTCACAGGAGACTTTCGGTGCAGGCAGGCAGCCGGAAGGAAGAGCGCGACCGGATCATCGTCGTCAATGGAAGCCCGCATCAGTGAATAGGCGTCCTCCGCTGTCGCAGGGACCAAGGTCTTCACCCCGAGGTGAGCCAGGATGCTGTACGGGTGATCCGAGTGCTGACCAGCGAGCCCCAATCGAGCGCCGGATCCCGGGAACAAGTAGGTCACCGGCACTCTCGTCTGCCCACCGGTCATGAGCCGGATCTTCTGAGCCTGATTGACGATCTGATCGAAAGCCACGTACAGGAGAGTCGGGATCTGGAATTCCACGATGGGTCGACGTCCGGCCATCGCGGCTCCCGTGGCGAATCCGGTGAAGGCCGCCTCGGAGATCGGTGTGTCACGCACGCGCCCGGGAAACTCGACGCTTAGCCCCGCACTTATCCCTCGCAGCGATTGCTCGACGTCCTCACCAAGGTAGATCACGTTGTCGTCAGCGATCATCGCGTCGCGAACAGCGGCACCCAGTGCCTGCTGGTATCTCAAAGTCTGCATCAGATCCCCCAACGCAACGCAGTAGGTGAGGCGTACATGAAGTCCAGCGCCGTTGATGGATCCGGAGGCATTCCTTCTCTCGCAATCGCGAGTGCCGATGCCAGTTCTGCGTCTACGTCTGAATCAAGCGCTGCGATATCGCTAGCACTCAGCCCGACGGACTCAAGACGTCGTGACTCGACGATGAGCGGATCGCGCTCTCTCCACCTATCGATTTCTGAGTCTTCTCGGTAGGTGAGATTCATTGTGCGTTCCGCGGTGTGGTGGCCCACAAAGCGGTAGGTCTTGCAGTCCAGGAACTGCGGCCCTTCGCCAGCTCGTGCCGCGTCGACCGCTGTCTGAGCCACTCGGTGCACAGCATCGACATCCATCCCGTCCACTTCGAAACCAGGTATGCCGAATCCTCGTGCTCGTTCGATGGGTGACCCGGATGTGGAGCTGCTGGCAGAGGTTGTCACGGCGTACCCGTTGTTCTCGCAGCAGAAGATAACGGGGAGTTTCCATGCCGCGGCTAGATTCATGGACTCGAGGAGAACACCCTGGTTCAGTGCACCGTCTCCGAAGAACGCGACTGCTACTCGCGGGCCTGATGCAGTGGGAACGGATGCCGCGCCGAGGCAGAAGGGAACTCCGGCTCCAACCATGCCGTTGGCCCCAAAGATGCCGAGGGACACATCAGCGATGTGCATTGATCCCCCTCGGGCGCGATTGAGACCCGTCTCCCGTCCGAGGAGTTCCGCGAGCATCCCCGTGGTCGAAGCTCCGCGGGCAAGCAGATGCCCGTGGCCGCGGTGTGTCGAGGTGAGCACGTCCTCCGGTCCCATCGCCGCGCATAAACCGGTAGCGACCGCCTCTTGACCGATGTACTCGTGCGTGACTCCGGCGATCTCGTTGTTATTGACCAACTGAACGACGAGTTCCTCGAATGAGCGAATGAGCCTCATGGTCCGGTAGTTGCTGCCAACGGCTTCCTGTTGCCGTGCAACGCTCATCAATTGTCTCCATCTCTGGTGTGTCAAAATAAATGTGGGCGTGCATAGGCCTCAGGAACGAGGAGCCCACCGAAGTTCGGTCAAGGTCGCGGCAATTCGATCGAGGTCCTCAAGCCGCATGAACGAGTAGTGGTAGAAGTCGATTCCTGTCACTGCGAGTTGACTCAACAGGTCCAGCTTCGCGCGCAGATTGTCCGCCGACTCGCTATCCGGCCACACCGGGCGCAGAGCCACGCGGACTCCAGCCGCACCATCGACGATCCTCTGGTACTTGGCAACATCAGCGTGAACCGTCTCCGGGCTCTGGCTGTACCCGAGAATCTGGATGTCGTCGCAATGACGCGCAACCTCGGCGGGATCGATTCCCAGTCTCCACGATTCAGGTGGAACCTCGTCGGCTACTTGATCACTCGCACTGGCGAAGGCCCCTGCAGGGTCGTTGAACGTAAAGGTGGTTCCTGGCCTACGAACCGCAGCCGAAACCTCGACGGCCAGTTCCGTCACGGTGCGCTCCCTGCAGGCAAGGAAAGCGCCAAGCTCGCCACTCCATAACGAGGCCACCGTCTCGAATGTGTCGGGTGACGGGTCGAATGCATCGGCCGTCTCGAGCATTCGATCGAGACGGGCACGCACGGCAGCAACGAGGGCTTCAACGTTGATCCCGGCGTCGCTTGCGCGAGTGCGACAGAAGTCGCAGAAGCACAAACCGAGCAGCAGGCGATCTATCGGGCCGATTTGGATGAAGTACCGCTCATGGTGATAGCCGTGCTCGAGCGGGAGGAAGTGGAGTCCCTCTGCATTCACGGAGTCGACGCCCAACTGCGCTATCGATTTCGCTAGCCCGATTGCGTACTCAGCAGCCTCGGGGTTTGCCGGACACAGCGAGGTCAGTTGCGGGTCTCCGTAGACATTCCGAGTGACGGATGATGGGTACCGCCGACCAAGCGCGGTGTTGTGCAGGAAGACAGTCCAGGCATGAACAGCGAGGCCACGATCGTGAGCTGCTGCGAGCGTGCGCTCGAAAGGTCCGGTCAGATTCACGGTGCTCGAGATCAATGGCGCAACTACCGATCCATTGAAGTGGCGCTGATCGGGCTTGAAGAATGCGACGCCATCTTCGTTGAAGAGCACTCGACCACGTGGGTTGTGCGGGTAAATGTCGCGCCCGTCGTGGTACACAGCTGCAACGGATAACCCACCTAGACCACTTGACTCAATCCGGCTGAGTGCGGACTCCAGCCCTTCATCAACGAGATCGTGTGCGAAGGCGAAAATCGAGGTGTCCGGCTGAACGCTCACTTCACGCCTCCGCTCGTCAGTCCCTTGACCAGCCATCGCTCCATGTACATGAAGCAGATGATCACGGGGACTGCACCCATGACAGCAGTGGCAAAGAGATAGGTCCACTCTTTGTCGAATTGTCCGTAGAACTGGTAAATGCCGACGCTCAGTGGTGTCAGTTCACTCCTGTTCAGAACGGTGAGGGCGAGGATGAATTCATTCCATGCCTGGGCGAAGAGGAAGAGTCCGGCCGTCGCGAGCCCGGGGCCGGACAACGGCAGCACGACTCTGACCAGAGTGCGTAGCCGAGATGCTCCGTCGACGGCCGCTGCCTCTTCAATCTCCACGGGAATTGACTCGAAGACGTCGGCAAGAACGAAGATCGCGAAGGCAACGGTGAAGGCCGAGTTGACCGCAACGACCGCTGCAAGGTTATCCAGGAGGTGGAACTGGCGAAACTGCTCGTAGATTCCGAGAATCAGCATCGTCGGTGACAGCATCTGCGTCATCAACAACACGAGGAAGACCGCCTGCCGTCCTCGGAACTGAACGCGCGCCAGTGCATAAGCCGCAGGGATCGCGACCAGCAGCCCGAGAATCACGGCACCGATCGCGATGATTAGGGAGTTGCGGAAGAATGTTCCGAGCGCGTAATCAGTCCATGGCGTGATGAAGTTCGAGAGATCCACATTCCGAGGCAAGACCTGAAGCGGAGGCTCGAAGACTTCATCTTTTGGCTTCAGAGCGACCAGGACCATCACCGCATAAGGCACGAGGACTACCGCGGCAATCACATAACCGAGTACCGCGACGACTCGTCGTCGCGGCGCCCGCCCAGGCTTGAGGGCCGGGCTTGCTACCGATGAGCCTTGGGTCTTCTGCATTGCACTTTCTCGCTTTGCCATCACGTCACGCAGCCCGCTGCCGGCGCAGGACCAGCCAGTAGATCGTTCCGACCACCGCAAGAAACACCAGTGATGCGGATGCCAGTGCAGCCGCCTTGGCGACCTCGTCCGTGCTGAATGCCAGCTTGTAGGTATAGGTGATCACTGTCTGGGTGTCATCCAGAGGCCCACCCTTGGTGAGGATCCAGATAATCGGGAATGAATTGAAGACATAAATGGCATTCAGGAGAGCCGCGAGTGTGACGAAGGGAGAAAGGAGCGGCAGTGTGATTTTCCGGAAGCGCCTGACTGCACTAGCACCGTCAATTCGTGCTGCCTCATAGAGCTCGTTCGGAATGCCTTGAAGGCCTGAGAGGAGCACGTATGTGGTGAACGGCACCGATACGAAGATGCCCACCAGGATGAGCAAGGGGATTGATCGACTCGCATCGCTCAAGAACTCCAATGGCTCATCAATCACACCCCAGTCCTGAAGCAGGATGTTCAGGGTGCCAAGCTGAGAGTCGAGAATCCAACGAAAGGCAAGTGAGGTGATCACCAGCGAGGTCGCCCACGGGATGATCAACACCCACCTGACGAAGCGACGTCCGGGCCAGGTCTCGTTGAGAATCAAGGCCACCACTAATGAGATGGCGAGGGTACCGACGACTACGCCAATGGTCCAGATTGCCGTTGTACGAAGGACCTGCGGGATTACCGGGTCGTTGAGAACGGCGATGTAGTTGTCGAAGCCGGCCCAGCCGGTGCGCACCCCGGCAAAGCTGAGCGTCGAGAAGCTGGCGAGAATCATCGACCAGAGCGGGTAAATGACGAAGAAGAGGACGAGAAGCAGAGCAGGGAGCAGCCACAGGATAGGTATCCGCCGCGAACGCGAGGTTCTCACGACATCTTCCTTCCCATGACTGCTCCCTGATCGGGACTTGATTGGTGTTGCTCGTTACTCGGCTGGCAGCTTGTCAATCTCGGCCTGTGCTGCGTCCAGCGCTTCCTGGACACCCTCACGTCCCAGCAGCACGGACTGGATTGCCTTCGACATAGTCTCGACCACCTTTGCCCAGCGTGCGTCGCCACTCGGGAAGAACTTGGCAGACGCGAGGTTGTCGAGGAACGGAGCCTGCTCCGGAGCAGCGGCACGGAATGCATCCGCTGCCGAAGCCGTGACGGGAAGGAACCCGTCGGCGGCGAGCCACGGAACGTAGTTCTCCGGGGTCATGATGAACTTCACGAGAGCCGAGCCCGCAGCATCTTGTTCGGGAGTCTTCTGCTTGAACCCGAGGAAGTAATCAGTGACGGCCACGGCGAAGGGTGCGACATCAGCTCCATGAGGAGTCGGACCAACCTGGTACGCAAGATCCGGCGCCTTGTCCTTGAGCGTCGCGATGAAGAAGTTGCCCGTGGGCATGATCGCCGTCTTGCCTGCGAGGAACCGCTCCTCCTGCGCACCGCGGTTGGCAGTGACGTCCTGCTCGATGAGACCCTCGTCGTAGAGACCCTTGAGGTAGGTCAGTGCCTCAACGCTCTTGGGGCTGTTCAGCAGGTACTTGCCCGACGCGTCGATCCACTCGCCGCCAACACCGAAGAGGTAGTAGGAGAACGAGGGTCCGACGTCATCGCTGGAGGACACGAAGCCCATAGGAGTCACCTTGGGATCAGCGGCCTTCAGCGCCTTGAGTGCCGCCGTCAGCTCATCGAGGGTGGTCGGTGCAGCTGTGATGCCAGCCTTCTCGGTGAGCGCTGTGTTCAGGAAGCTTCCGCGCACTGAGGCGAGGTCAGGGATGGCATAGCCATTGCCCGGGGCGAGAAGTGCCGGGTAGATGTCAGCGAGGAGCTCCGGCGGAACCCATTCTTCGACCGGGCGCAGGAAACCATCGGTGACGAACTTGCCGAAGGTGTAATCCATGGCCACGGCCGGTCCATCGCCAGCCTTTGCAAGCGTCGAAATCTTTTCGTCGTACGTCTCCCACGGTGCTGTCTGGTAATTGACAGTGACTCCGGGGTTGGCGGCCTGGAAGTTCGCGACGATGGTGTTCATGGCATCAGGGGTCTTGTCGCTGTACGGACCCATGAAGAGAGTGATCTCGGCAGGAGCCAGACCCGTGGCCGAAGCCGCGGCGGAAGGCTCACTGGAAGCTGCTGCGGTTGACGTGCTGGTGGTGCTGCTACCACCGCATGCGGCAAGAACGAGGGAACTGGCGGCGGTCAAGCCCACAATCGCCGCCCCAACCTTCTTGCGCCTGCGGCCAACTGGCCTGTCTAGCGTCATGACTGCTCCTTTGAAGTGGTTGTCGCGCCAAGGTCTGATGCGACTTCGGGTGCCCGTCTCGAACGACCCGACCGACGTCTGCGAGAGGCGGCGGATGGCGAAACGGTAGAACCCGGGGCCAGCACTGTCAAGCGATTGGTCGGGCCAAACGAAGATTCGTTATGGATTCTTGACATGGACTGGGGATAATGCCAGTATTTGGTCAGACCAAACATCCAGGCTGAAGGAAGAACAATGACAACTGCTGATGTGATCCACCCCGGAAGCGACGGCCCGGGGGAGTATCCGTTCCTGTCCCAGGCAATCAGGGCCGGCGATTTCGTGTTCGTGTCCGGCAACGTGGGTCTCCTCCCGGGAACCGGCGAGTCGGGCGAAGGGTTCCGCTGGATGCCGGGCGAAAGGATCGAAGGCGGCATCGAGGCTGAGACTCGGCAGGCGCTCGCCAACCTCAATGCGATCTTGAGGGCCGCGGGTGGAAGTCTGAGTGACCTCGTGAAGGTCAATACCTTCTTGCGCGATGTTGACCGAGATTTCCACGCGTACAACCGTGTCTACTCCGAGATCTTCCCCGTGCGGCCTCCGGCTCGCACCACTGTTCAGGCAAAGATCTACGGACCTTTCCTTGTCGAAATCGAGGGCACTGCCTACCTGCCCCTGAAGTAGTTCTCCGCACGGAGACAACACACAGATAAGCACTTCACACTGACAAGGAAGAGAACATTGGATCGCACCGAGATGTGCTCCAGATACCGAGCCGTGCCTGTGCCGGTGGTCTGCGATGCGCTGTACGCCCTGGGCATCAACGAGCAAGTGTTGCCAAGTCGCCTCCGGCCGCTCCTACCCGAGACAAGGATCGTCGGCGAGGCATACACCGTTCTCGGGCGAGCCATTGCACCGGTGACGTGGGACGAGGGAATCCCGCTTATCGAGCCCTACCTGCGCGTCTTTGAGGAATTGACGCCCGACTGCATCCTTGTGTCGGTGAATCCGAATAGCACCGTGGGTCACTTCGGAGAACTCACGGCGAACGCGGCTCAAGCGAAGGGGTGTCAGGGAGTAATCCTCGAGGGCAACCTGCGCGATACCGAGGGTCTGCGGAACATTGGCTTCCAGGTGTTCTACTCCGAGTTATCGCCCACTAATGCGATCGGACGATGGGAGATGGAAGCGTCGCAGGTTGCAGTTTCCATCGGAGGAGTCACAGTGAACCCTGGTGACATGGTGGTGGCCGACTTCGACGGCATCGTGATCATTCCGCGAGCCGACAGTGAGCGGGTGCTGATCGAAGCTGAGTCGATCGATGCAGCAGAGGCGGCCGTTCGAAGTGAAGCGGCGGAGGGCACTCCTCCCATGACTAGCTTCGAGAAGCACGGCCACATCTGAGCTTGTTCGCAAGAAGGACACTTCCGCGACTCACTCTTCACGACCATCCACCTACAAGGTAGGTCGGTGGTCATCACTCTTGCTAGTGGGGCGTGACGGGTGCAAGCTTGATAACGCGCCCACCCACGAGCCACTCCGATACGTAGACATTGCCCTCCGCATCGGCCGTGATGCCATGGGGAGTCCGGAGAACACCGGGCTCAAGCACTGGGCGCACGATTTCCCCCGTCGGTGAGACACTGTTCGGCCACCCGGCAACCTCGCGATCGGCCATCGTCCCTTCCCCGAATCGCTCGACGATCTCGTCGTCTGGTCCGAGGATCGTGATCCTGGCGTCGAGTTCCGCTACGAGCAATCCGGTCCCGAACTTCGCAAACCCACCCGGGCTGATGAGTTCCCCCACTCCGACACCACGCAGAAAAGTGCCGTCCAAGTCGAATACCTGAATACGGGAATGTCCGCGATCAGCCACATAGAGCTCGGGCACCTCCTTGCGGTGATCGATGAACACTGCGTGCGGTTCAAGGAAGCGTCCGAGACCGGTCTCACCTGTGAGCGTTCGCAACCACGCACCGTGCTCATCGAACTCATGCACCAATGACTCGCCATATCCATCGGCAACCCAGACATGACCGTCCCCGCCGCACTGCGTCTCGTTGACAGCGACATCCGTGGGACAGAACCGCCCCGAGCCATAGGCAGGGTGAGGAGGGACAGGTAGACGACGTATCTCCTCGCCATCCAGAGTCATCTGGACCACCGACCCGTGGAATCTCTCTCCGGCAGCGTGGGCGCTGGCGTAACTTCCATCCGGCTGCGGCAGCAGGGAGTCACCGTTGTCGGCAATCCACAGTGATTCATCTCCGTCGGTGGTCGCGATGGTCAGTCCATGGCCTGTCGACACCGGAGCTTCCCAGACTCGTCGGAGTTCACCGTCGGGTGAAGTAATCCTGACCTCGGGTCGATCGGGGGCGAAGGTCACCACGTCGCCGGTGCTTGTCAGCGCGATGCCATGGTGAGCCCATCCCGTTGACGAGCCGATTACCTGCTGCGGATCCCCGAGTTCACTCCAGCGAAAGGCGATCCGACCGTTGATGCCCATCCAGGGCTCCATGGGATTCACGTTCTCGACTCCCCGCGACGCCGGACTAATCGGCGAGATGGATGGCTTGTTCAGGGCAGTTGCTGGCGGCGGATTCGGCAGCCTCGATCAACGACTCCGGAATATCTCCTTGAGAAAACTCGGCCCTGACTCGGCCGAATCCGTTGTCGTCATCCTCGAATAGCTCCCCCGCAACGGCGTAGCACAGCCCGTGACCCGAACACCTCGTCGCGTCGATACCTACCTTCATGCCGGCTGACTCCCTTCGCCCATCCCTAGACAGTTATGTCCACGATATGTCACCATTGGTGGGACCAAACTTACCAATTTTCGCGGATTATTTCAGGAATAACGCTCACTACGCTATTATTGGTCTGACCAGATTGAGTGCAGACTCGTCCCACGAGCTGATGCCCCAGGAGGAACCGTGAACGAACCTCTCAGCAATCCGTTCTTCACCGCGCCTATGGCGTACGACAGAACGCTGGGCTGGGATGTCGTTGCTGCTCCCGGGCCAGTGTACGAAGCCGATGGCCGTTGGTTCCTGACCAGCCATGAAGCGGTGCGTTTTGGTCAAACCCACCCCGAGATCTTCTCCTCAGCACGTGCCTTCGATGGCCTTGGGTCTCGGGTGCCTTTGATTCCCATCGCCATCGACCCACCTGATCATGCCCGCTATCGCAGAGTTCTCGATCCGATGATGTCCCCGAGAGTCATGAATGAGATGGAGGGCTCACTACGCAGCCAGATCATTGACTTGATCGACTCATTCGTCAGCGCAGGGGAATGCGACGTGGTGACGCAGATCGCAGTGCCGTATCCCACGCAGGCACTGCTCACTCTTTTCGGTCTGCCGCTTGAGGATCGAGATCAGCTAGTCGACTGGATGCGGGTGATCTTCAGCCACCCCGATCCTCAAGGGGAGCCGGTACCAGCTGTAGCCCAAGCCGCCGAAGAACTATTGGCGTATCTGGACGACACCATCTCTCGGAAGAGGCACCGGCCTGGTGTCGACATGCTCAGCCGCATCTTGGCCCTGACAGACGACGACGAATGGTCCGATCAGGAAGTAGTCGGCCTGTGCTATCTCTTCGTCCTCGCTGGCCTTGACACCGTGACAGCCTCCATCGGCTTCACCATGTATCACCTGGCGCAGCGTCCCGATCTCCGCGCGATGATCGTGAGCGATCCGGAGTCGGTGATGCCGATCATCGAAGCGATCTTGCGCATTGAGACGCCTGCCTTTTCCGTTCCGCGCATTACGACTCAAGATGTTGAAGTGTGCGGTGTGAAGATCCCACAAGGGGCCGCTGTGAATCTCGTGATCGCTACAGCGAATCGTGATCCGCTCGCTGTGGCGCACCCGAGCGAGATCGATCTGTCGGTCAACCGCTCGCACCTTTCCTTCGGAGGGGGAATTCACCGCTGCGTCGGCTCTCACTTGGCTCGACGCGAATTGCGCTTGGTTGTCGAGGAGTTCCACCGACGCATTCCCGACTACTCGATCGCAGGTGACGTGGTTCCCAAGGTGGAGTGGCCCAGCAGCGGGCTCCACCTTGAGTCGCTACCCCTCACCTTCCGAGCAGTACCGACTCGGTAAGGGCATCGCCCGCGATCCCAGGCCTCGGACCGTCGCGGATTACTGCAAGCCGACGGATGAATGCGCTGCGCGCCCCATTAGAAGTAGGTCTCGACGGCGTCCAGGACCTTGCCATCGGAGTCTGTCTCCAAGATGATGCGCCACCTGTCAAATGCGGTGCATGGATGGGAGATCCCCAGACGCACGAGGTCCCCTGGATGCAACGCCATATCCGCTGGTACTTCAAGGTAGAGATGCTGATCGTTGACCTTGATGACTGTGACCTCAGGCAGGGGTCGATTCACGCCTGATCTGTCGGTGATGCTGAGGACCACCGGATAACCCGCATCCGTGGGAAGGTCCCTGCCGCCGGCACCGATGATCGCCAGGCGTGGCTCTGGTCGTGACAGAACCGCTGCCGTGACCGACAGGGCCGCGCGAAGCATGTCATTCTCGTCACTGACTGAGGTAGAACCAAGTGGTGAGCCGGCATCGAAGAGCAAGGAATCGTGGGTGACGTAACCCCCGCTTCGGATGACGAGTTCGCAGTCTGAGGTGACGCGGGCAAAAGCTTCAATCACCCGATCAAACCAGATGCTTCCGCCCGAGGACACAATTCGCGGTGCTCCCGGTTCGACAAGCTCCAGGACCCTGTCGGCTGCTGCGACCCACGTCGACAGGTAAGCATCGACGGTCTCTTGAGGTTCGCTGCCGCGGCGAGGACTGATGATGCCTTCGTATCCCTCAATCCCGACGAGTCGAAGGGTGGAAGAGGCGTTCGTCACCGCGTGGGTCACGGTCATGAGATCTTCCAGTGTCCGCGCCCCGGCTCTTCCTCCACGCATACCGAGTTCGACAAGAACGTCAAGACGACGGCCGGGGCAGAACTCCGTCATCGCCTCAGAGAGCAACTCAACCGCCGCGACGCTATCGACGAGGCACATGATTTCCATCCAGGAGCTCTCCGAAGCGATCGTGGCGAGTCGGCGAACGTCGTAAGAAGACGCGACCTCGTTCGCGATCAGGACTCGTGGTACTCGATAGTGCGCGCATACCTCGAGTTGTGTGACGTTGGCGACCGTGAGTGCCCACGCGCCAGCTTCGAGTTGCGCTGCCCAGATGCGCGGGCACATCGTTGTCTTCGCGTGCGGGGCAAGATGAACGCCACGCTCAGCGAGGTGACCGTGGAAGAGATCGATGTTGTGGAGGAGTGCAGCGCGATCCAAGGTCATGATCGGCAGTGGCACATCCGACCGAATTGACCAGCCGCGGGAGCGCACGTCGGCCAGTGAGCCGTGGAACCAACCAGGCAGAGACTTGGAAGGGAAGGGTGCGGGTCGCTGAGACTCGATCTCGAGTATCTCCCGAATACCCACCAACTCGGCTCCTCTGGTCAGGACTCTCAGCGTCACTTCACTGCATCCCATGATCACAGCGAGTACAAAATTCTAGCGAGGCACGAAGGTAAAGGCAAGTATTGGTCCGACCAAAAGCCTGATTTTTGTTCGTTTGGAGGCAAATAATCGCTATATTGGCTCTACCAAAATTGGCGAGCGCGGTGGATCCATGGTCCAGGCGCCGGCACTGCGAGGAGACTGCGCCACATGACCACCATCATCCTCAGGGGCGGCAGCGTCGTCGATGGGTCGGGGAGTGAGCCCTATCGCGCGGATGTCGAGATCGCGGGCGGAGTCATCACAGGTATCGGCGACTATGCCGACGTCGAAAGCGCCGACACCATTCAGTGCAATGGTCGCCTGATCTTCCCCGGTTTCATCGATACCCATAGCCACTTGGACGCTGGTGTCTTCCGTACGGACGCCCAACTCGCTCTCCTCCGGCAGGGGGTGACTTCCGTTATTGCGGGCCAGGACGGTGTTTCCTATGCACCGGGTGACGGGGGCTACGCGACGCGTTACTTCGCCTCGATCAATGGATCCCACCCCACATTCTCGGGAGGGTCAGTCGCAGACTTGCTGAAGACTTATCAGGGCACAATTCCTATCAACGTCGGCTACCTCGTCCCCCAAGGCATCGTGCGACATAACGTCATGGGACTGAGGAAGGATCCGCCGACTCCTCGAGAACTCGCCCAAATGGTGGAGCAGGTTGAGCACGGCATCGAGGACGGCGCGCTCGGCCTTTCGACCGGGCTCGACTACGTGCCCGGATACTTCGCAGACACCGATGAGTTGATCGCCCTGTGCGCACCTGTTGCCCGGCGCGGCGGTGTGTACGTGTCACACCTGCGCGGATATCGCGAGCCCGGTGTTGCCGAGGCCGCGGAAATCTCGCGGCGGGCCGGGGTACCCGGGCACATTTCGCACTACCACGGACCTACAGCAGACATGGTGGGTTGGCTGGAGGCAGGACATCGTGCAGGAGCTGATCTCACCTTTGACGCCTACCCTTATGCCCGCGGGTGCACGAATCTGACACTGCTCACGCTCCCTCCCTGGCTCCTCGAGATGGATCCTGACGAGTGCATCGAGCGACTAGGTGAGAGCGATACACACGCATACCTGGACAGTGAATGGCTTCCGGAGCGAGGAGTGATCACGGGCCTGGGTCCGCAGTGGGCCACCCGAGTTGAATTCACGTACGTCGCCGCGCCGGAATACGCATGGGCGGAAGGGCTCTCGATGGCCGCGGCTGCAGAGCGCGTCGGCCGAACCGTGGGAGAGCTGACCGGACTTATGCTGCAGGCATCGCGACTGGAAGTCGGCGCGACGGTTCCGTTCTCCAATTCCACTGAGGAAGAGGCTCAGGAATTGGCCAATCACCCGTCCTTCATGTGTGGTTCCGACGGCATCTACTTCGGTAGCGCTCCCCATCCTCGGGGATGGGGATCTTTCGCTCGCGTGCTGAGTAGGTACTGCCGCAAGGACGAGACCATGACCTGGGGTACGGCGGCCTGGAAGCTCTCCGGGCACGCTGCGCATCGATTCGGGTTGACTGACCGGGGTCAAGTTGCCGTAGGTGCCGTTGCAGATCTCGCCATCGTTGACCCCGCGGCCGTTCAGGACAATGCGAAGTACGGATCGGGCCGACTGACGGCAACAGGGGTTTCGGATGTTCTCGTGGCTGGCTCGCCGGTGCTGCGTCGAGGGGAGCTCACCGGCATGCTCACCGGCCGTCCGCTGATCCGGTCTCGATGACCTGGGTGAGGTAGCTCCCTAAGCGGCCCCGAGGGTCATTGGGGCAGGAACGCCACGCAATCGATTTCGACGAGTTGGTGGCCATAGATCCGTGCCTGAATCAAGGTTCGGGCAGGCTTGGTTCCCGGGAAGTGCTCCATATAGACGCGATTGAATTCGCCGAAGTCGCGATCAATATCGCGAAGGTAGGCGTGAACTTTGATGATGTCTTTCAGCCCGCCACCGGCCGCCTCGAGGATTGCGCGCACATTGGCCAAGGTGGCTGCGGTCTGCTCAGGGATACCCCCATCCACGACCTGACCTGGCATCCATGTGTCTCCGTGCCCACTGGGACCGATTCCTGGGATAACGGGGCCTTGACCGGAAACGAAAACAAAATCACCAGCCCGCCTGCCCTGCGCGAGGAAAGCGTGGGGATGATTTCCGTCGATCTCATCACTCGTGCCGCCTGAATCACCCATCCTGCAGACCCCTCTCAACGTGATGACTCGGCGATCACCGGTCAGACCAATATAGCAATAACTGTCATTTTGGTGCTGAATTACATCTCAAATAGATGATTGGACGGACCAAACCGTTGACATCTGAAACTTTCGCCCAGTAGCGTGTCCGCAGGGCACTCACTCGACTGGCGTGCACTGTGATCGTCGAGTGTCACGTGTCGGCGGCGCAGGGAGTGCATCCTGCAGTCGTTTCTCATTTTTAGGTGGACAAGCAACCCAAGGAAGGGGTCACGTGGATCAGCATCTCATCGGAGAGGTTGCTCTGGTAACCGGCGCAGCTCGGGGAGTCGGGATGGAGACCGCGGCTGAGTTCGCACGCCAGGGAGCGAAGGTTGCTCTCGTTGACATATCTGCATCCGTCGAAGAATCCGCGCAGGCGATCGCTGCGACAGGTGCCTCTGTGATCGGCATCGTCGCTGACGTCACTGTTGAGGCCAGCGTCTTGAGCGTCATTGATCGAGTGTCGAGCGAGTTCGGAAACGTGACAGCCCTCGTGAACAACGCATACGCGGCGCGAGGCGAGGACATCCTGAGCACGAGTGAAGCCGACTGGGACTATTCGATGGCGGGCGTCGCCAAGAGTGCCTTCTTGTGCTCTCGAGCCGTGCTTCCCGCGATGATTGCAAGCCATCGCGGGAGCATCGTGAACGTTGCCTCGATCAATGCTTTTCGCTTCGGCGGGCATGACTCCTACAGCGCAGGTAAGGCCGCAATGCTGTCGTTGACCCGGACCATGGCGGCAAGATACGGAAAGAACGGGATCAGGGTCAATACCATCATCCCCGGCACGATCGTTACCCAGAACTGGGATTCACGCATCGCGGCAAACCCCCGAGTGCTCGAGGAGCTATTGCCCTTCTATCCGCTGGGCCGACTGGGAACATCCGCCGACATAGCAAAAGCCGCAGTGTTCCTCACCTCGGCGAACGCTTCCTGGATTACCGGTGCCGAACTAGCTGTCGATGGCGGATACCTGGTAGCGAACACGAACCTGCACGAGATAGCCGAGGGCCCTCAATAGGAGTGTGCGATACCTGACAGAAACAACTGAATGAGTTAGTTCGAAAGTGCATCCACCCGGATGCAGCCTTCCACTCGGATCGTCCGGCACGTTCCTGCCGGTTGAAGGGATTGATGAACCATGAGCCAGACCGTGAAGTTCGACGATGTCAGCCTGATGTACCCGGGCGGCACCACCCCCGCTGTCAGCCACCTGAACCTCGATATCGCCGAGGGCGAGTTCCTCGTTCTCGTTGGCCCTTCGGGCTGCGGCAAGTCGACCAGCCTGCGCATGCTTGCCGGGCTCGAGCCGATTTCCGCGGGCACGATCTTGATCGGCGATCGCGATGTCACGCACGTCGCCGCCAAGGATCGCGATATCGCGATGGTGTTCCAGAACTACGCCCTTTACCCGCATATGTCTGTCGCGGAGAACATGGGCTTCGCGCTGAAGATCGCCAAGGTCTCCAAGGACGAGATCGATCGCCGCGTGAAGGAGGCAGCGAAGCTGCTTGATCTCACCGAATACCTCGAGCGCAAGCC
>JBILOY010000045.1:0-5716 GCA_044374195.1 Candidatus Nanopelagicales bacterium | reverse complement strand
GTAATGCCTGACGCTGTGGTGAGCGCGGCGCCGGTGAGATCGCGTTCCTTGATCATCGCGTTCGCGTCCGCGGAGCTGCCACCGAAGATTCGACCTGCACGCTTGACCTGGCGCCCGAATCCGCGCACGCCCTGGGCGATGCGTCCGCCGATGGTCGACTTCGTCTCGTCAGCTGTCACTGCGCCACTGTTCATGCCCCCGATCCGACCTGATGAGCGAACAGTCTCACCATCGTGTTCCGTCGCAAAATCAGCATGCTCGCGTGCGTGGGTCTTGATCCGACTGCGCTCAGTGCGAGCCGAAGCCATCTCGCCCGTTTCTGCAGTCGTCAACCCGCCTGCAGCAACGCTCTTGATGTCTGAACGCTTCCCGCGAGCCGCAGCGAGATCTTCCAGATTCTTTGCCGAGTAGCCGGACGATTGCTCCGCAGTGATCTTGCTAATCGATGCCTCGTTCGCCTTTCGCTCGAGCTTCTCCTGCGCGGTGTATCTGTGGCCGAAGAAGCCCTTGCGCCCCTCAGCGGCAACCTTCTTGTCCATCTCGGCATTGGCCTGGGTGTGCTGATCGATGCGCTTTTGATTCTCGGCCGTCATGCCCTTCGTGTCACCGAGCTTGCGTCCGCTTCCGGGGATTAACGAGGAACCGAAATTCTTGATGGCCTGCCAGGCGGAGACCTTCTGGCGATCCGGGCTCTCACGTCGCGCCTTCGCCTCATCATGAATGGTTTTCGTGTCGTCCTTGGTGGATGCAATGCCCGCAGTCTCCGCGGAGGTGTGCTTGATCGTTGACCCGGTCGTGGCGAAGCGCTTCATCTTGCCCCAGATCGAATCCTGCGCTTCGGGATTCTTCGCGCGCTCCGCATTCCGCGCTTCGCTGGTTGCGCGAATCCCGGCGGTCGTCTCCTTTGTCTTGCTGACAGCCACCTGCTCATCGGCGGTCAACTTGGTGGTGTCAAAGGCTGACGAGGAACCGCCAGAGAGAGCAGAGAACGTGGACGAGGCTCCTTGCTTGAGCCGCTCACTAAGCGTTCCGTTATCGCGATCTGAAGCCTTGATGGTGTCGTGGCCTGCGTATCCGAACTTCGTCGCATCGGCGCCGACGGTGTCCTTCGCCTCCCACTGCGGCGCAACCTCCTTGTTCAGCGCGAGGTTGGCGCCGGCCAGCTTCTGATTAGAAGCTGCGGCCTTCATCGAACTGAAGATCGCGCTACGAGCCTTGAGCTTGCGAGCCTGCGGGTCGCCAGCATCGGCGCTCTTGTCCTTCCAGTCCGCAACATCAGAATCCATCGTGTCCATGCGCATGCCGTGGATGGCTTGCGCTACTTCAGCATTGGCCTTGCGCTGCGGATCAGTAGCCGCGAGAGCGCTGCCGCCGATGATTGCTGCGTTTGCCGTATGGGCGATGAGCTCTTGCGGATTGTGGCCGGTGAGCTTGCCGGTAATCGCAGATGCCGCGCTGCCTACGCTGGAGTTGTTCGCTTCATACATCTCGTTGCCGGCGTGCTGAAGCTCGACTCCGGTGTTGCTCATCGTCGTGCTGCCCGAAGCAAGTGCCTGCTTTGAGTACATCTCCTCGAGCTTCGCGCTTCCATGCAGTCCCTTGTCGGCCTGGCGATGCTCGCGGCGGTACTCCTTCTTTGTCACCTCGGCCAGCGGTGATGAGGTCTCGTGCTCCATGCCGGCCTGGTGCTCGGTCGACGCAGCGCCCGCCTTGCGAATCTGCGCAAGATGCTGATCTCGCACGAACTGCTGCTTTGTCGAATCAGAGACCGGTGATGAGGTCTCGTGCTCCATACCTGCTTGACGTTCGGTCGACGCAGCGCCGGCCCCGCGGATTTGATCTAGATGAGCACTACGCGCTTTCTTTGCGCGCCGCTCTGCAGTCTGTTCCGCCGTCTCAACCACGCCCATGCTGCGACCGACCGACTTCAATGTGTCAGGGAGTGCATCTCCGGAATGGGCCATGCTCTGCCCGCTCATCAACTTCGACGCATTGCTCGACATCGCGTGCATGATGCCCTTGTCCTTGGGCGCTTCGCTCGGAGTTACCGCAGGCCGCGTGGAACGGCTCGGTGCTTCGACTGGCGCCGGGGCCTTCTGCTCGCCGGAGGACGAGCCTTTGAACCACGCACCTACGCCCCAGCTGCCCGAGGACGAGCCGGACTTCTGCTTCCAGGCTTTGCTGTCATCGGACTTGGGGGACGACGAGAAGAACGGCACGTCACCCTCCCCTTGTCCAGAACCCGCACAATCCCTTTCCTGCAGATTATGGATGATGATTCTGCGGCGCCTAATCCGATGGGCGAGAACCTGACATACCACCCGGCAGGCGAGAGACGCGAATCAGCGGCCGAATCGGGGAATCCGCAGAACATCTTCCGAAGCGCTTTATCGCCTCCACCCGCCATCGAAGCCTCGGATCCTCAGAGAACTTCGACGTTCATCGCCGGCGAGGGTCCGCTCAGGATGATGGTGCCTGCCCACAGGCATTCGCAGACGGAGCCCTCGGTGAGTACGGGCATTCCGTCGATCAACACGTTGTTAGGGGGAAGCCAGGGGTCGACCACGATGGGAATGCACGGGGCCGGCATGGGGACGCCCATGGCGGCGATGGTCTCGGCGATCACCATCGGGTTGAGGGGGCTGCGGCACAAGATGAACCCCGTGATGTTCAGGAACGGGATCATGTCGAAAATAGTGGCCACCGGGAGGTCGTTCGCGAAGACGCCCAGGGGCTCCACGAGCAGGAAGTCGGGCGCATCGCCCATGTCGCATTCCATCATCGTTCCGAGGACAGCGACGGGACCAGGCATGCTCGAAGGATAGTAAGTAGTGATTTCGCCGCAATCCGTCGCGGCAAATTTTTCTCAACGATTAGGGGAATCCCTAAATCCTTCTGCGGCTAGTGGGCTCGATAACGATCTTCACGCGGGAGAAAACAAATTACATTTGTGTGATTAGGGGACTGCGGTTTCGCACTCTCCACACACGTGCCATCCTTCACTCCTGCATCCTCGTTGATCGGACAATTGTTCACTTTTCGGAGATGTGCACGTAACCCACAAGCGCTTGACTGACGACATCGTCACCCACTTCGAAAGGGAACAGCATGCCCACGTATCTATCCCCCGGCGTATACGTCGAGGAAGTTCCCGCGGCAACTCGTCCGATCGCCGGCGTAGGAACGGCGATTGCCGGTTTCGTCGGTTTCGCACCTGAGGGCCCGGTTAACGCCCCGACACTCGTCACCAGCTGGACTCAGTACGCCAGCACCTTCGGTGAGTTCACCGAGGAGTTCGCACTCGCGAAGGCCGTCTACGGCTTCTTCAACAACGGTGGCGGCCGCGCATACATCGTGCGTCTTCCGTACGCAGGCAATGGCAATGAGCCTTCGCCCGCACTGCCGATCGCTCAGCTGACCACCGCTGGCGACAAGGGTGTTGCCGCGTACACCGTGCGCGCACTCGATGCCAACTCAGGCGCAATCTCAGTCGTCGTCACTCCCACCACCGTTGCCAACGCACCGGCGGGCGCAGTTGACATCGAGATTCAGCTCGATGGCAACCATGCCGAGACCTTCTCGAACCTCACCACTGCACCCGGCAAGAGCAACGTTGCCACGGCGATCAACACCGGCTCGAAGCTCGTCTTCGTCGACTCGCTCGATGCCGATGCAGCTGCTCTCGCCAATGGCATCAGCGATGGCACTGTCGCACTCGCGACCGACGCCAGCCTGCCCGTTGTCGCAGTCGATACCGCTGCAGTCATTGGTGATTCGGCCACTCGCACCGGCTTCGGCGCATTCGAGATGTTCGAGGACATCACGATGATTGCTGCACCCGATCTCATGATCGCTCACCGCCAGGGTCTCATCAGTGATGATGACGCCAAGGCAGTGCAGACCGCGATGATCAGCCACGCAGAGCTCATGGGCAACCGCATGGCAATCCTCGACACCCCGTCGGGTCTGAATGCACAGGAGGCAGCCGACTGGCGCGAGAACAAGGCCGGTTACGACTCCAAGTTCGCCGTCACCTACTGGCCCTGGATCACGGTCTTCGATGCGGCCGTTGGCCACAACATCGAGTTCCCGCCGTCAGGCCACATGGCCGGCATCTGGAGCCGCAATGACGACACTCGCGGTGTCTTCAAGGCTCCCGCCAACGAGGTCATTCAGGGCGCAGTCGGCGTTGAGCTCAACGTCACCCGCGGCGAGATGGATCTTCTGAACCCGATGGGCGTCAACGCCATCAAGGCATTCCCGGGTCGCGGCATTCGCGTCTGGGGCGGTCGCACTCTCTCGAGCGACGCTGAATGGCGCTACATCAACGTCCGCCGCTACTTCAACTACCTCGAGGAGTCGATCCTCCAGGGAACGCAGTGGTGCGTGTTCGAGCCCAACGATGATCGCCTGTGGGGCCGCATTCGCCGCACCATCTCGGCATTCCTCGTCAACGAGTGGCGCAGTGGCGCACTGTTCGGCGCAAAGGCCGACCAGGCGTTCTTCGTCAAGTGCGACGGTGACAACAACACCGCCGAGAGCATCGACGCTGGCATGGTCATCGTCGAGATCGGTGTCGCACCGGTGAAGCCCGCCGAGTTCGTCATCTTCCGCCTTGCGCAGTTCTCCGGCGGCACCTCAATCAGCGAGTAATTCGTTCCCCATACGCTTTTCGAAAAGGAGTAACTAAGTATGTCTCTTACAGGCGGCGACGCCCTAACCGCGTATTCGTTCGAATTCTCGATCGATGGCACTGCAATCCCCAACGTGGTCGAGGTCAACAACATCACCAAGAACACGGCGATGATTGAGACCCGTTCCATGAACCCGACCGGTCAGTACGTGCTCCAGCAGATGCTGGGCCCAAACACCTCGGGCACCATGACCATCACCGTGCTGAACACGGGTGACCAGGACGTCACCACGTGGCTCATGCAGGGCATCAGCGGTGACTTCGCCGGTGCTCGCAAGACGGGCACCCTGGTCTACAAGAACACCCAGGGCGCTGCCGTGCTCACCACGACGTTCACCAACGTCATGGTCACCGGCATCACCTACGGTGATCTCAAGGCCGGTAGCGCCGAGTACATCAGCATGGTCATCAACATGACTTTCACTGACATGTCGGTCTCTGCGTAAGTATCTGAATCATGACTGCACCCGTGGATTTCCAGACGACGTTCGAGTTCGTGCTTCCGCGCGGCTACGTCGATCAGCAGGGCAACGTGCACCGCGAGGGCACGATGCGGCTGGCGACAGCGCGCGACGAGCTCCTGCCGCTGATGGATCCGAAGGTGCGGGAGAACGAAGCATTTCTGTCACTCGTCCTGCTCGCGCGAGTAGTGACGCGACTTGGCTCACTGCCCTCCGTTGACGATCAAGTCATCGGAGGGCTGTGGGCGACAGATCTTGCGTTCCTTCAGGACATGTATCGAAGAATCAACACCGAGGGCCACACCCTCGCCGAGGTGACCTGCCCATCGTGCAGCTCCTCCTTCACGGTCGACGTGGCAGGTGGTGGCCCGGGGGAATAGCAACGGTCGGGACCGACCGCCTCTGGGAGGAAATCGGGTTCCTGGCCTACTACTTGCACTGGCCGCTTGACGACATTCTTGGCCTCACCCACGACATTCGGCGGCGGCTGCTGACGCAAACGTCGGCACTGAATCGAGAAGAGTCGGGAGGGAGCGGTCGTGGCTCCAGATAGCACGGAAGG
>JBILOY010000044.1:0-5847 GCA_044374195.1 Candidatus Nanopelagicales bacterium | reverse complement strand
TGGCGCGGGAGCCTTGGACTCAGCGGGCTACCTCCTTACCTGCACTTAGCCTTTCTCGGCGTTTATCCGAACGGCCCCCGACCTATAACTGATGTAACAGGAAATCAGGTCACGCATGGTGGCGGGCACGGAGGAGAGATCATGAGCGCAGCACGCAAGGGCAAGGGCCCGTCGACCAGGGACAAGGTCGTCTCGTCAGCCCTGGCTGTCGGAGCAATGGCTGGTATCGCTGGTTTGCTCGCCTTCCAGACGGCCCAGGTCGCCTCGGCCAGTTCTCCCTGCAGCAACTCGGTCTCCGGATCGGCAGTGAGCTCCTCGGGTACGAACGCCACCCAGGCCTCCTTCGACCAGCAGGTGTCCGCGGCCAAGAAGAGCGGCAAGAACCTGACCGGCTCTCGGACCGCCGTGAAGCCATCCGTTACCTCGCCGCAGAGCACGAATAACGCTCCGCAGGCCACGACGAAGGGCTCCTGATGTCATCGAATCTGCCCTGGATGTGGTTCGCGATGCGGGCCAGTGGGATCACCGCATGGACGTTGCTCTCAGCAACGATCATGTGGGGTCTGCTGCTGCGCACGCGCATCCTGTCCGCGGGATCCCCTGTGCGACTGATGAACATGCACAAGTATCTGGGAATTCTCGCGCTGCTCACCCTCGCGGTGCACCTGGTGACCGTGCTGCTTGACCCAACGCTCGGCTTCACCTGGGCCAACGTGCTGATCCCGTTCACGGCGGCGTGGAAGCCACTCGCTCTCGCGACCGGCATCATCGCGGCGTACCTGATGGTCCCCGTGCAAGTTGTCGCACGTATTCGGGCACGCATGGGCAAGTCGGGAGCGAAGTGGTTCACACCGCTCGCACCTGATCGCGTATGCCGCGTGGCCGCTCGCGACAGCTCACTATGTGATAGCCGGCACCGATGCACTCGTTCCCGCATCGATCATGCTCATCTCATCGGTCACGCTCGTGATCGTGCTGCTGCTCACTGCACGTGGCTGGGTCCCCCGCGGCTACTTCGCCAAGCGGGCAGCGTCCCGACCGGTGTCAGCCGTTAAGTCAGATACCGCAGAGAAGGAATTGGTCGGAGCAGGCAGCTCTAACTAGATCTGCGCTGACTTACTTCCGCAGCTCTACTAGATCTGCGCCATATCCACGAAGCGCGAGTAATGACCCTGGAAGGCAACGGTCACCGTCGCTGTGGGGCCATTACGGTGCTTGGCCACGATGAAGTCTGCTTCACCGGCACGCGGTGATTCGCGCTCGTAGGCATCCTCGCGATGCAGCAGCACGACCATGTCGGCGTCCTGCTCGAGCGAGCCTGATTCACGAAGGTCGGACAGCATCGGACGCTTATCGGTGCGCTGCTCCGGGCCACGGTTGAGCTGGGAGATCGCGATGACCGGAACTTCAAGTTCCTTTGCGAGGAGCTTGAGCGAGCGCGAGAACTCGGATACTTCCTGCTGACGGCTCTCGACCTTCTTGCCTGAGGTCATCAGCTGCAGGTAGTCGACCACGACGAGTCGAAGATCATGACGCTGCTTCAAGCGGCGACACTTCGCGCGAATCTCCATGAGAGTCATGTTCGGTGAGTCATCGATGAACAGCGGTGCCTCGCTGACGACACCCATCTTGCCGGCGAGCTTCGCCCAGTCGGCATCGCTCATTGTGCCCGCGCGCATGTGATGCAGCGGCACCTGCGCCTCTGCGGAGAGCAGACGCATGACGATTTCGTTGCGGCTCATTTCCAGCGAGAAGATGACGCTAGTGAGGCCATGCTTGATCGATGCAGTTCGCGCGATGTCAACGCCGAGTGTTGACTTACCGATAGCAGGACGCGCAGCGAGGATGATCAACTGACCGGGATGCAAGCCATTGGTGAGCGCATCGAGATCAGTGAAACCGGTGGGCACGCCCACCATCTCGCCACCGCGGTTGGAGATCGCTTCGATCTCATTGAGGGTGTCTCCCATGATGTCGCGCAACGGGACGTAATCCTCGGCGGTGCGTCGATCAGTGACGTCGTAGACCTCGGCCTGCGCACGATCAACCATGTCATCGACATCGCCCTGGCCGCCGTAACCCATGCTGACAATGCGGGTGCCGGCTTCAACGAGGCGACGCAGGATCGCCTGCTCGCGCACGATGCGTCCGTAGTAGTTCGCATTCGCTGCGGTCGGCACCATCGAGACGAGGGTGTGCAGGTAGTTCGCGCCACCGATGCGGGAGAGCTCACCGATGCGACCAAGCTCGGCTGCGACGGTGACAGCATCGGCCGGCTCACCCTTGCCGTAGAGATCAAGAATCGTGCCGTAGATGATCTGGTGATTGGGGCGGTAGAAGTCGCCCTCGCGCACCAACTCGACGACATCGGCGATGGCATCCTTCGACAACAGCATGGCGCCGATAACCGACTGCTCAGCGGCTATGTCATTGGGGGGCGTGCGATCAGGGCCTGGTTCGCGGTCATAGGGCTCGCTGGGGTGCAGTTCAGCAACGCTCATGACTGCCCTCCCGCTCGTGATTTCCCATGACTTACCCAGTCTCTCCTGGGGGTATGACGAACCTAGGGACCACCGCACCCAGTGTCCACGCGCCCTGTGGATAGGCCTGTGGACAAGGTGGGGAATCCGCCATGAATCTGGGTGCAAACCTGGGGATAGCCTGGGGAATTGGCGCCCGATTTATCCCCACCGCCATGAATCCGTGAGGGATCCTTGCCCACAGGCTGTGGAAGAAAAATACTTCCCCGTATTCTCGCGGCATGACCTATCGGATCACTGTCGTATGCCTGGGCAATATCTGCCGCTCCCCCATCGGCGAGGTCGTCCTTGTCGACCGAGTCGCGAAGGCCGGTCTCGCTGATCTCGTCGAGGTCGACTCGGCGGGCACCGGCGATTGGCACATCGGCCATGACGCCGACCCTCGCAGTGTGGAGACACTCATCCGTAACGGCTACGACATCAGCCATACCGCCCGCCAGATCACGCACGACTGGTTCGAGCAGATCGATCTGGTGTTGGCCATGGACACCAGCAACTACGCGAACCTCCAGGAGCTCATGAAGCAGACTGATTCGCATAGCGATCTGCGCATGCTGCGGTCATTTGATCCGGCACTTGCTGACATCAGCGAACCCGACCCCGAGCTCGATGTTCCGGATCCTTACTACGGCGGCCCGGAAGGCTTTGATCTGGTGCTCGACATGATCGAGCGGGCAGTCGACGGGTTGGTCCGCGAGCTGCCCGCTCGAATCGAAGCGGCGAAGTAGCGCTTACGCGTTAGTCGGCTTCGGGCCGTACACATTGTCACCATCGGTGCCCGCAAGAATCCAGAAGATGAGCAGCACGATGTTGGCACAGGGCACGAGCAGCAGCAGCTGAAGCCAACCTGATGTACCCCGGTCATGGAGTCGACGGCAGCCGACCGCAATCGAGGGAATCAAGAGGGCCAGACTCACCAGGAAGGCGATCACGTATAACAAATATCCAATGATCATGGTGACTCCGCCAACGCTGCCATCGGCTGAGGAACCACTGGAGATTCCGAGAACAATTCCGCCAAGGATCCACGGAACTGCGCTCACGATCGTCGTAAAGAGGTAAAACCACCAGAACTCAGAGCGCGACGCGCGACCTGAGAAGGTGCCGTACTTTCCGAGACAGGTGCGTACTGCCAGACCGAAACCCATGATGACTCCATTCTGCGCGGACCCCCCGCGCCGTTGCTCAGATGATTGCGCACAAAAGCACTGAGGTCCAGGGCATTTGCCCTGGACCTCAGTGTGTTGACCGAACTATGCAGTCGGCCTGGGGCCGTGACTGTTGTCACCCTCGGTGGAGGGCTGTACCCAGAAGATGATCAAGATGATCGGGCCGATGCAGGGCAGCAGGTTTAGCAGGATGAGCCAGCCAGACTTATTGCTGTCATGCAGGCGGCGCACTGACACCGATAGTATTGCGAGAATCACAACCACGTAGATGATGAATGTGATGACGCCGCCACCGGAACCCGAGCTGGCGCCCGTCGCGCTCGCGATGATCGACAAGACCGCTGCGACGATCACGATGAACAGGTAGAACCACCAGAACTCGGAGCGCGAGGCGCGGCCCGAGAAGTTGGTCAAGTTGCCGAACACGTGCTTGATGGACTCTCCGAATCCCATGTTTCCTCCTCTGAAAACCAGTTAGGACGCACTCTAACGAGTACGTCCCAACTGCGAGTGACTTTTCGGTTACGCGGAGACGACCTCGAACTTGACCGAGGCAACGACGCCGGCGTGGATCTGCACGACTGCAGAGTGCTTGCCGACGCTCTTGATTGCCTTGGTGATCTCGATCTTGCGCTTGTCGAGCACCGGGCCGCCGGCAGCCTTGACGGCAGCGGCGACATCAGCGCTGGTGACCGAGCCGAAGAGACGACCGGCGTCGCCGGCCTTCGCCGGCAACGTGATGGTCAGGCCCTCGAGCTGGGCCTTGACCTCCTGGGCGTGATCGAGATCGCGGATCTCGCGAACCTTACGGGCACGCTTGATTTGGATGACCTGCTTCTCGCCGCCCTTGGTCCACGGGGTCGCGAGGCTGCGTGGCATGAGGAAGTTACGGGCGTAGCCGTCCTTCACCGTGACGACGTCGCCTGCAATACCGAGTCCGGAGACTTCCTGAGTCAAAATGAGCTTCATTAGTCAGACTCCTTAGCGTCCGGTTGAGGTGTAGGGAAGCAGGGCCATCTCACGGGCGTTCTTGACTGCCATCGCAACATCGCGCTGATGCTGAGTGCAGTTGCCCGTCACGCGACGTGCGCGGATCTTTCCGCGGTCGGAGATGAACTTGCGGAGCAGGTTGACGTCCTTGTAGTCGATGCCCTTGGCATCGGGGTTCTTGGACTTCTCGCGGCAGAAGGGGCATGCGCGCGGGTTCGGCATCTTGTCTGTGGGCTTGGGCCCACGCTTCGTGTTTTCTCGGGGTGCCATCTGATTTCTCCTGATGTCTGTGAAAAGAGTGGTTTAGAAGGGGGGCTCGTCGAAGCCGGCGCCGGGGCTTGAGGCCCACGGATCATCGGCCGGTGCTGACGCTCCGCCACCGCCGCCATTGCCGCCGCCGAAGCCGCCGCCCTGGCTCTGAGTGCGCGTAACCTTGGCGGTCGCATAACGAAGTGCGGGGCCGACATCTTCGACCTCGAGCTCCATTACCTGTCGCTTCTCGCCTTCGCGAGTCTCGTATGAGCGCTGCTTCAGCCGACCAGAAACGATGACGCGAGTGCCCTTAGTGAGCGACTCGGCAACGTTCTCGGCGTACTGACGCCACACGCTGCAGCGCATGAAGACCGTCTCGCCGTCCTTCCACTCATTCGTCGTCTTATCGAGGACGCGTGAGCTTGAAGCGACGGTGAACGAGGCGACCGCTGCACCGCTGGGGGTGAAGCGCAACTCCGGATCGTTGGTCAGATTGCCAACAACCGTCACTGCAATGTCGCCGGCGGCCATTAGTTCTTGCCTGCCAGGGTGACCTTCGTGCGCATGACTGCCTCGTTAAGACCGAGCTGGCGATCGAGCTCTGCGACTGCTTCCTTGGTGGCGAGCATGTCGAGGAGTGCGTAGATGCCCTCGGACTTGTGGTTGATCTCGTAAGCAAGACGGCGCTTGCCCCAGACATCGACCTTGTTGACAGTGCCGCCATCCTTCTTGACCACGTTCAAGAACGTGTCAAGGCTGGGGGCAACGGTCTTCTCTTCGAGATCAGGATCAAGGATGATCAGGACTTCGTAGTGACGCATAGACAACCCACCTCCTTCGGACTAAATCGGTCACGGCATTTCCGTGACAGGAGGGTTTCTGCGTTCTGCCGGTCG
>JBILOY010000027.1:0-20566 GCA_044374195.1 Candidatus Nanopelagicales bacterium | reverse complement strand
TTGGGCCTGGGCACGGTGCTCTACGTATCGATCTTCAACAACTCGAACTTCACCGGCGGTACCGAGGGAACGGTCATTCCGGAGCCGGAGATCTTCGGCTGGAATATCTGGTCGGCATCGAATCCGCTCAATTACATGATCGTCGTGCTCGCCTTCTTGCTGTTGATGATCATCATTGTGAGCAACCTGCGCCGCGGTCGATCCGGACGAAGGCTCCTCGCAGTCCGCGCGAATGAACGCGCCGCAGCCGCCCTCGGCATCAACGTGCAGAGTGCAAAGCTGTACGCGTTTGGTGTGGCGGCAGGTATTGCCGCGGTGGGTGGCGTGCTGTACGCCTTCCGCAACACCTCCATTCGCTTCGGAAACTACGACAACTTCGGCTCGATCCAGCTCATCGCCGACACGATGATCGGCGGCATCGGCTACGTCGGCGGCGCCGTACTTGGTGGCACCTTGTTCGGCGGTGGATTCAACAGCCGAATGCTCAATTCGATGGGCAACGGCATTGAGGCGTACATCCCGCTGATTAGCGGCGTCGGGCTGATCCTGATGGTGCTGCTCAACCAGGATGGAATCGTCCGCGAGACCATCGGCCAGGCGTCTCTCGTGAAGCAGTACCTTCGCGATGGTGGGCCCGTTGGTAAGCGTCTCGCGATCCCGGTGGTCGGGCTCTTCCTGACCGTGGGAATTCTGCTCTACGAACTGCCGGATGCCTGGTGGAGTGTCTTCCGCCTTGCTGTCGGACTCACTGCGTTGTCGGTTGCGGTGGGAATGAAGCGAGTGGATCCGCGAGGAGTGAGTGCCCGGATAATCCTTGCCCTCATCGCGTTGTGGGTGCTCTCCGCCGAGCAATGGTCTGTGGCCTACCTGCTGGTTTACCTCACGATGGCGATTGCCACGCTGGTCCTGCTCGATCGAGGGCCGTTCGTGCGCGAGAACCTGGTTCGCGGCGCGCTCGCCCTCCCGGTCGTCTTTGCTGTAGTGCTCTACTTCGTGGAGCCGGGTGCGGGCCGGCTTGCACTCGCTCTCATCGTTGCTGCCCAATGCGTGGCTGTCTGGGGTGTCGCTCGGGGTGACCGGATCAGCATGGTGCAGGAGGGTCTGGCTCTCCTGGTCATCCCGGTGGTCGCGGGCGTGCTGTACCTCGCCGGTGAATCGGTGCCGCTTTCGTTGCTCCTGATTCTCGTGGGCGAAGTTCCCCTGATTGCTGTGATCGCCTGGCGACATCGCCAGGTCAATGCAGGCGTAGGCCTGTTGGTCATGGCCTTGCCTGTCGTCGCATCACTTTGCTTCTTGGCGCTCGATGCGCGGGCGATGTCGGTCATCGCACTTCTGGTTGCCCAATTCACCTTTGTGGTGGCGATCCTGCGCACGGAGGCCAGCCCTCGTGTGCGAACCACGATGTTCCTGATCGGCGAGGCTGTACTTGGCGCGATCTTGTTCTACATCCTGACCATGTGGCCGGTATCCGTCGCACTGGGAGTGCTGGCGATCATCAAGATCATTCGCGGCCCCAAGGAAGACAAGCCCGTCAGGATCGAGCTGCCGGATCACGTCGACGTGGAGAAGGTCGCTCCGAAGACGCTCGAAGCCAAGGGCCTTACCGTGAGATACGGAGGCACGACTGCGGTCAACCAGGTGGATCTCATTGTTCGACCGGGCTTTATTACCGGTTTGATCGGCCCCAACGGTGCCGGCAAGACGTCATTCATTGATGCGGTGACTGGATTCGCAAAGATTGCCGAGGGATCCATTTCCCTCGACGGCGCCGACGTGACCAGCTGGTCGACGACCAAGCGCGCCCGTGCCGGAGTCGGTCGATCCTTCCAGGCCCTGGAGCTCTTCGAGGACTGCTCGGTCATCGACAACCTTCGAGCCGCCAGCGATCCACGCGATTTGGCGTCGTACTTCCGCGACCTCGTGCATCCGGTGGAAGCTCCGCTCACCAGTACCGTCGTCAGTGCTATTCGTGACTTCGACCTGGTCGATGACCTGGGCAAGGGAGTCGAGGGCCTGTCGTACGGCAAGCGCCGACTGCTAGCAATTGCTCGTGCCGTGGCAGCCCAGCCGAGCGTCCTGCTACTCGACGAGCCGGCGGCCGGTCTTAATGATCACGAGACTCGTGAGCTCGCGCGCCTGGTAGTGCGTCTTGCCAAGGAATGGGGCATGGCGATCCTGCTTGTCGAGCATGACATCAATTTCGTGATGTCAGTGTGTGATGACATCACCGTCCTCGATTTCGGCACGCGCATCAGTCATGGCTCGCCAGCGGAGGTGAGGCGAGATCCTGCTGTGATCAGCGCTTACCTCGGTGTCGAGGATGTCTCGGCAGAAACCAACACCACTTCGCATGCAGCGAATACGACGGAGGCCTGAGATGAGCACTGTTGAAAGAGTCCTTCATGCCGAGAACCTGACATCCGGCTATGTCGGCCAGCCCGTCATTCGTGACGTCACATTGACCGTAGAACCCGGTGAGGTGGTCTGCATCCTCGGTCCTAACGGTGCAGGCAAGACCACCACCATGATGACCCTGACTGGCATGGTTCCGGTGATGTCGGGTTCGGTCGAGATGTTCGGCAAGTCGACGAATGAGCCGCTATACCGTCGGGCACGCTCGGGCCTATCCTTCGTGACCGAGGAACGTTCGATTATTCGCTCACTGTCGCTTGCCGACAATGTGCGGCTGGCGGGAGTTCCTCTCGAGGCCGTTACGGATTTGTTTCCCGAGTTGAAGACCCGAGTCAGTACTCGTGCCGGCCTACTGTCCGGAGGCGAGCAGCAGATGCTTACTTTGGGACGGGCTCTCGCACGTGAGCCTCGATTACTTCTGGCAGACGAACTCTCGCTCGGGCTTGCTCCGCTTATCGTCGACCGCCTTCTGCATGCCGTTCGTTCGGCCGCAGACGATCGGCGAACTGGAGTCCTTATGGTCGAGCAGCATGCTCGCAAGGCACTGAAGTACGCCGATCGTGCCCTTGTGATGCAGCGTGGCCGCGTGGTGCTGAACCTGAGCGGTGAAGAGGCGCGTGCTCGGATCGGTGAGATCGAGGATTCCTATCTTTCGGGTGCCACCGGCGAGGATGCGGCGTAAGTCGCGACTTCGTGGGTTAGACATCCGATGAAAAAATCAGGAAAATAGTCGCAAAACAGACAAATACCACCAGGAATATAACAACTTGGTGTTAATGATCGTATTTCTCGTGACAACAGGTGAGTTTCCTCTCACCATTAGTCCACCCAGTACCTGCGGCGCTAGGCCAATGGTCAACTCAGTAAAGGATTGCGCATGAGTCATGTTTCTCGCACACGCAGCCGGCTAGTCGCTCTCGCAGCGACCACCGCAGCGGCCGCGCTTCTGCTCGCCGGTTGCAGTTCCAGCGGTTCAACTTCCGCACCTGCAAGTGAGGCTGCTCCCGCAGCTTCCGAAGCGGCTGCCTCCACTGCAGCCCTTTCAGGTGATCCCGTTCTGACGATGACCATCACCGACATCAACTCAGCGGGTGCTGTGTACCCGAACATCCATTACACGGCGACAGCAGCCGAAGACTGGATCAACAACAACGGCGGTGTGGCCGGTCGTCCGATCCAGGTCATCAACTGTGACAGCCAGGGCACCGCTGACGGCGCAGCAAACTGCGCACGCGAGGCCGTGAGCAAGGGTGTCACCGCAGTCGTCGGTAGCTTCAACTTCAGCCCCGACGCCATGATCGAGGTTCTCGAGCCGGCGAACATCCCCTACTTCGGTGAGTGCTGCGCACTCGGCGCCAAGGAGAACACGAGCAAGAACGCATTCCCGTTCGGCTCGATTCAGATGTACGGCGTGGGCGAGATCAAGAAGGCTGTCGAGGACGGCTGCATGAAGATCAAGGGTCTCGTCATCGAAGGTGCTGAGTCGTTCTGGCCACCCATGCTCGAGGCTGCCAAGCGTCTCGGCGCATCTGACAAGCTCGATCCGAACTTCGTTGTCCAGCCGGGCACCGTGCAGGATCAGTCCGCTCAGGTCGCGCAGCTTCTTGAGGGCGGCACTGACTGCGTCGTCTCCGTTACTTCCGAGACTCCCCTCACCGCATTCATGGTGGCCTGGGATGCAGCAAAGCCGACCGCCAAGTTCTACGGCCCCCAGGGCAACCTGAACAAGGTTTCGGCAAAGGGTCACGAGGAGATCCTCGAGGGCGCAACGGTCGTGGGCATGTACCCGGATATCTCCTGCCCCGCATGGGATAACTACCGCGCATCGCTGGAGAAGACCGGTGCCGATCCGGCACAGGACTACAACAGCCTCGGCGGTCTCGGTACCTGGGCGGCATACATGGGCTTCAAGCAGGTTGTTGACGCCATGGATCCCGCTTCGGTTAACGGACCGGCATTCAAGGAAGCTGCCAGCAAGTCCGTGATTGATCTGCCGGGCATGATCCCGACTCTGGATCTGACCAGCGAGTGGGTCGAGTACCCCGGTCTGCTCCGCAGCTTCAACCGCTCGACCGTTTACTCAACCATCACCAACGGTGACGTGGCGCCCCTGGGCGACTGCACCACCTTCGATGATGTCTCGGCGCTCGTCGAGGGCAAGTAAGTAATCGGCCCGATGGGCCAATGATGTAAGTGGCCTGGGCCCCTTGGGGTCCAGGCCACTCATCGTTCGTGTGAGATGTCGGCATAGTGTCAAGGAGGAAGAGCCATGAAGGTGAATCGACAGTGGCTGCTGGCGCGCCGCCCGCAGGGGCCATGCACGTCGGAGGATTTCGAGTATCGCGAGGCTGAACTCACGACGGAATCTCTACCCCCCGGCCATATACGGGTGCATAACTCGGTATTCCTCTGCGCACCCACCATGCGAAATTGGATGGATGCCCCGGGCAACAGCCTGTATCCGTCAACGGACCTTGATGTGCCCGTGCTGGCCACCTGCGCGGGTCGGGTCATGGAGTCCACCGACGATCGATTCCCCGCCGGCTCGCGAGTCACGATGATCGGGCACTGGCAGGAGTATGACGTCGTGAACAGCGCCGTATGGCCGGTGCGCTCGGTACCGGAGGGGCAAGATCTCATCGAGGCTATGGGTCCGATGGGCATGAATGCGCTGACCGCGTATTTCGGTGTCACTGCGGTAGGTCGGCCGAAGCCCGGCGACACCATGCTGGTGTCGGGCGCCGCAGGCTCCACCGGTTCCGTTGCTGCGCAGATCGGCCGCATTCTCGGCGCCCGAGTGATCGGCATCGCCGGTGGCGCGGAGAAGTGCGCCTGGCTTACCGATGAGCTCGGTCTCGATGCCGCGATCGACTACCGCAAGGGTGATCTTGTCGAGCAGGTGCGCGCGGCGTGCCCGGACGGCGTGGATGTCTTTTTCGACAATGTCGGTGGCGAGGTGCTGCAGGCAGCGGTGGAGAGCATGAACAAGTTCGGTCGCATAGTGCTCTGCGGGCAGATCGCCGGCTACAACGGGAGCCGACCGATTGCCGGACCGACGAACATGATGCGGCTCATCTACGGAAGTGTCACGATGCAGGGCTTTCTCCTGGGCGATTATGAGGACGAACTGCCTCGTGCACGGGCAGAGATGTCAACATGGATCTCCGAGGGCCGGCTTTCCCATCGCGAGGATGTGCGCTCGGGGTTCGAGAACATCCCGGCAGTCTTCAGTGAGATCTTCACGGGCGGCAACCAGGGCACTTTGCTCATCGTCACTGACGACGACGCATACGCCACCGGCTAGGGGCTAGGGCGCGCTAACGTTCGCGAGTGACTACTCGAAGGGCCGGCAGGCGCGCCAACATCTTGGCGGCGGCGTCGGCCATGTTCGCTGAGCGTGGCTTTCACGGAGTGTCGATTGATGATCTGGGAGCCGAGCTGGGGGTATCGGGGCCAGCCTTGTATCGATACTTCGAGAGCAAGGACGCAATTCTCTCGGAGATGCTCGTGGATATCAGTGAGCGGCTCCTCGCCGGGGCCAGGGAGTGCGCGTCATCGGGACTTTCTCCTCGCGGAACCCTGCAACGGCTGATCGAGTGCCACGTGGCCTTCGCCCTCACCGAACCGAACCTCATCGCTGTCCAGTTTCGTGATTTGGGCAATGTGCCCGAGCCCGGTCAGCGCACCGTGCGCAGGCTTCAGCGCGAATACGTCGAAGTGTGGGTCGATGTCACCTCGGCGGTCTATCCGGAGGTCAGTCGGGATCGGGCGGCTGCGTGCGCCCAGGCTGTATTCGGCCTCCTGAACTCCACTCCCCACAGCGCCATGGTCGGGGCCGGGGACATGGAGCGGCTCCTGCAAAAAATGGCGTCCGCAGCCCTTGCCCAAGGGTGCCGAGTCGAGTAAAGTGAACAATCGTTAACTATTGATGGGCAGGTGCCATGCCGATTATCGACTCATCTGTCGATCCGTCCTCCGAGGCCTTCCTCAGAAATGCGGCACGCATGAAGGGGCTCGTGGACGAGCTGAGGCGCCATCTTGCTTCGGCATCAGTCGGAGGTCCGGAGATCAGTCGCTCCAGGCACGTCGAGCGCGGAAAGCTCTTGACTCGCGACCGCATTGACACTCTGCTCGACCCGGGTTCGCCCTTCCTGGAGCTCTCTCCGTTGGCGGCATTCGGAATGTACGACGGTGATGCCCCGGCCGCCGGGATCATCACGGGCATTGGGCGAGTTCACGGGCGCGAGATCGTGATCGCTGCGAATGATCCGACGGTCAAGGGCGGCACCTACTACCCGCTCACAGTCAAGAAACATCTGCGCGCCCAGGAAGTTGCCCTGCACAACAACTTGCCGTGCGTCTACCTGGTTGACTCAGGTGGAGCCTTCTTGCCAATGCAAGATGACGTCTTCCCCGACCGTGATCACTTCGGGCGCATTTTCTTCAATCAGGCCAACATGTCGGCGCGCGGGATACCGCAGATCGCAGCTGTCCTGGGCTCGTGCACGGCAGGTGGCGCCTACGTGCCCGCGATGAGCGATGAGGCCGTCATCGTGAAGAATCAGGGCACGATCTTTCTCGGTGGTCCGCCACTTGTGAAGGCCGCGACCGGCGAGATCGTCACGTCCGAGGATCTCGGCGGAGGTGACCTGCACTCACGTGTCTCCGGAGTCACCGATCACCTGGCAGACAACGATCAGCATGCGCTCCAGATCGTGCGGGGCATCGTCGATACTCTCGCGCCGCCTGTTCCTGCCGAGTGGGAAATTCGCGAGACTCGCGAGCCGCTCTACCCGATCTCCGACATATACGGCGTCGTGCCGGAAGACCCTCGAACTCCCTACGACGTGCACGAACTCATCGCTCGCATCGTCGATGGCAGTGAGTTCGCGGAGTTCAAGGCTGAGTACGGACAGACGCTGGTCACCGGATTCGCGCACATCTACGGCAACCCTGTCGGCATCATCGCGAATAACGGCGTTCTCTTCTCCGAATCCGCAATGAAGGCTGCACACTTCATCGAGCTATGCGATCGGCGCAAGACCCCCTTGGTGTTCCTGCAGAACATCGCCGGTTTCATGGTGGGGCGGGAATACGAGGCCGGCGGTATCGCCAAGCACGGGGCCAAGATGGTCACCGCGGTGGCCTGTGCCCGCGTGCCCAAGTTCACCGTCGTCGTCGGAGGCTCGTACGGCGCCGGCAATTACTCAATGTGCGGTCGCGCCTACTCGCCACGGTTCTTGTGGATGTGGCCTAATGCGCGTATCTCGGTCATGGGTGGGGAGCAGGCGGCAAATGTGCTCGCGACGGTAAAACGCGACCAGTCAGAGGCTCGTGCGCAGGAGTGGTCGCAGGAGAGCGAAGAGTCGTTCAAGTCGGTCATCCGCGATGAGTACGAAAAGGCCGGCAATCCGTACTACGCGACTGCGCGCCTGTGGGATGACGGCATCATCGATCCCGCTGACACGCGCCGAGTTCTCGGCATGGCGATCACTGCATCAGCTAATGCCCCGCTTGAGCCCATCTCCTACGGCGTCTTCAGGATGTGAGCATGTTTACACGAGTCCTTGTGGCCAATCGCGGTGAGATCGCGGTGCGCATCATGCGCACACTCGCGTCCATGAATATCGAGTCGGTTGCTGTCTACAGTGAAGCCGACAGGGGCGCTGCCCATGTCGCCGCTGCTGATCACGCAGTACTGATCGGACCAGCTGAGGCTTCACGCAGTTATCTCGACATCCCTCGAGTCATCGCAGCTGCCCTCGAGTCCGGTGCTCAGGCGATTCATCCTGGGTATGGCTTCCTGTCGGAGAATGCCGAGTTCGCAACTGCATGCGAGGCCAGCGGAATCGTCTTCATCGGACCTTCGGCGCACACGATCGCCTCAATGGGAGACAAGATCGAGGCAAAGAGAGCTGTTGCGTCCCTCGGGCTCCCGGTCGTGCCCGGTTTTAG
Organism: Candidatus Nanopelagicales bacterium; assembly: GCA_044374195.1. Classification (GTDB taxonomy): domain Bacteria; phylum Actinomycetota; class Actinomycetes; order S36-B12; family S36-B12; genus CAIKZY01. Next base: position 12,199 of record JBILOY010000027.1, on the reverse strand, counting down.
TCTTGCAGACGCTGATGATGAGCGTCTCGTGGCTGAGGCCAGGCAGGTAGGCCTGCCGTTGATCGTGAAGCCTTCTGCCGGAGGCGGAGGTAAGGGCATGAGAGTCGTGACCTCCCATGATCAGCTTCCCGCGGCGCTTCTGTCGGCTCGACGCGAGGCTACGGCAGCCTTCGGTGATGATTCCCTGCTGCTCGAAAGGTTCATCGAGAAGGCCAGGCACGTCGAGGTCCAGGTGATCGCCGACCGGCATGGGGCCGTCATACATGCGGGTGATCGTGACTGCTCCCTGCAGCGCCGACACCAAAAGGTCGTCGAGGAAGCGCCTGCGCCGAATCTGCCGGAGAACGTACGGGCGTCGATGCTCAGCGCAGCCGTTGCGATTGCTAAGTCTGTTGATTACGCCGGAGTGGGCACGGTCGAGTTCGTCGTCGATGCAGTCAATCCCGAGAACCACTACTTCTTAGAGATGAACACGAGGCTGCAGGTCGAGCACCCGGTCACTGAGATGGTGACGGGCCTGGACCTCGTCGAGCTTCAGGTGCGGATTGCCGCCGGCGAGCGCCTGCCTTTCGTCCAAGATGACATACGCATCCAGGGCCACGCAGTGGAGTCCCGCGTGTACGCCGAAGACGGCAACAGAGGCTTTCTTCCCTCATCAGGCACTCTCCTGCGCTACTCCGTACCAAGCGGCGTCCGAATCGACTCAGGTGTCAGGGAAGGTGATGTCGTCGGCACGAACTACGACCCGCTCCTTTTCAAGGTGATTTCCCACGGTTCCGATCGACGTAGCGCGCTCGACCTGATGGATGCCGCACTGAAGGAATGTGTAGTCCTCGGTGTAGCCAATAACATCCCAGCGCTGCGTACTCTCGTGCAGGATCCACAGGTTCGATCCTGTGAGCTCACGACGGGGCTGATCGAGGCTTTGGGCCTTGGCGTTGACCCAATCGAACCCAGCGAACTTGCGCTCGTTGGAGCCGCACTCCTCCTGGATCGACAGCTGACGCCGGTGCGGCCGGAGAATGCATGGTCGATCGCCGATGGCTGGCGCGTGGGCGTGCACGCAGCCTCCACGTGGCGCCTGAGATCTGGTCCGGCATCGTCAAGTGTCCTCGAGGTGTCACGTGCGGGACACGACCTCATGGTGAGCGTCAATGGCGGCGAGCCAAGAACCTGCTCGCTGATCGATGCAGGGGCTCGCGATTCATACGTCATCGCGATAGCCGGCGTGGCGGCGGTTCTGACAATCTGCATCAGCGGTGAGCGCGTGTGGGTGGGGTCGGCGGGGTCCTCTTGGGAGCTCGAGGTTCCGAACGAAGGCGCTCTGAACGCTGCTGGAGCAGGGGAGAGATCACATAATCAGGTGAGATCGCCGATGCCCGGCACCGTCGTGACCATTGATGCACAGGTCGGGGATGTCGTGACTAAGGGCTCGGTGCTGGCTGTGGTCGAGGCGATGAAGATGGAGTACCCCCTCAAAGCGCCCCATGATGGAGTTGTCGTGGCGTTGAATGCACTAGTAGGCCGCTCGGTTGCCAAGGACGAGATTGTCGCTGAAGTAAGCGGACAGGCGGAAGACACGTGAGTCCGATGCGCCACCCCGTGATCACGGCTAGCGCCGGATATCCGGAACGAGTTCGAATCTGGGAGGTCGGACCACGCGATGGTCTCCAGAATGAGGCAACGGTCATCCCCACCGAGGTAAAGATTGCATTCATCGATCGTCTGTCGGCTGCCGGCCTGCCGGTAATTGAGGCGACGAGTTTCGTGCGTCCCGACCGCGTTCCGCAGCTCGCGGACGGTGCTGCGGTCATGGCGGGCATCACCCGTAAGCCCGAGGTTCGATACCCGGTTCTGGTCCCCAACGCCCGCGGACTCGAGTCGGCTGTCGCCTCCGATGCGCTCGACATTGCAGTGTTCGCGAGTGCAACCGAATCATTCGCGCAACGCAATCTCGGTCGTTCGGTGAATGACCAAATGGCAATGTTCGAACCCGTACTGACCTCTGCGAGTTCCCTGGGAATCCCCGTGCGTGGATACGTGTCGATGTGCTTCGGCGATCCATGGGAGGGACCTGTCGATCCGAGTGGCGTGGTCGACGTCTGCTGGCAACTCCTGAGCGCAGGCTGCAGCGACATCAGCCTTGGTGACACCATCGGCGTTGCAACTCCCGGTCAGGTGCGCGAACTCATCGGTCTGCTGGAAAGCCGCGGAGTTGCACTTGACCGTATCGGCGTGCATTTCCACGACACCTATGGGCAGGCCCTGTCCAACACTCTTGTCGCCTTGCAGTCCGGCGTCTCTACGGTCGACTCCTCGACGGGCGGTCTCGGAGGCTGCCCATACGCCGAATCCGCAACGGGGAATCTCGCCACGGAAGATCTCGTCTGGATGCTTGATGGACTCGGAATTGAGACGGGAGTCGATCTGGAAAAGTTGGTCGAAACCTCGATCTGGCTCGCCCGTTACCTCGGCAAACCGATTTCCTCAAGGGTTACTCAGGCACTTTCGTAGCAGGGCAAGGAACCGTGTGTTCGCATCGTGCGGCAACGGAAAGTTCACAAGGGAGAAACGTGATGGAAGCAATTCGTGAAGCCATAGTCGCTGGCGCGCCCTCCGAAGATTTCGCCTCGCTTCCTGTTCCCGAGTCGTACCGCGGCATCACGGTGCACAAGGACGAAGCGATGATGTTCGAAGGAATCCCTTCGCGTGACAAGGATCCGCGCACTTCACTTCATCTTGACGAGGTAGCAACCCCTGAGCTCGCGGCGGGCGAGGCGTTGATCGCGGTCATGGCTTCGAGTATCAATTACAACACTGTATGGACCTCGATTTTCGAGCCGGTGTCGACTTTCGGCTTCCTCGAGAAGTACGGGCGACTTAATGCTGATGCCAAGCGTCATGATTTGCCGTATCACGTGATCGGCTCTGATGCCGCCGGTGTTGTTCTGCGCGTGGGCCCGGGTGTTAGTGCGTGGAAGCCGGGCGACCATGTGGTCGCGCATTGCCTGAGCGTGGAGCTTGAATCACCGCTCGGCCATAACGACACGATGCTCGATCCCGAGCAGCGCATCTGGGGTTTCGAAACCAACTTCGGTGGCCTTGCCGAGCTCGCTATCGTCAAGAGCAATCAGCTGTTGCCCAAGCCAGCTCACCTGACCTGGGAGGAAGCCGCCTCACCGGGGCTCGTGAACTCCACCGCGTACCGCCAGTTGGTTTCTCGCAATGGCGCGGGCATGAAGCAAGGCGATGTGGTGCTGATCTGGGGAGCCTCCGGTGGCCTGGGCTCCTACGCCACCCAGTACGCCCTCAATGGCGGCGCGATTCCGGTGTGTGTGGTGTCGAGTCCGGAGAAGGCCGATCTCTGCCGAGCGATGGGTGCGCAGTTCATCATCGACCGCAGTGCTGAGGACTACCGGTTCTGGAAGGACGAGCACACCCAAGATCCGAAGGAATGGCAGCGTCTGGGCAAGAAGATTCGTGAGCTGACCGGCGGCGATGATGTCGACATCGTCTTCGAGCACCCCGGCCGCGAAACCTTCGGCGCCAGTGTCTACGTGGCAAAGAAGGGCGGCACGATCGTCACGTGCGCCTCGACCTCCGGCTACATGCACGAGTACGACAACCGGTACCTGTGGATGAGCCTGAAGCGCATCATCGGCAGCCACTTCGCCAACTATCGCGAGGCGTACGAGGCCAATCGCTTGATCGCCAAGGGCATGATCTTCCCGACCGTATCGAAGACCTTCCCCCTCGAGGAATCCGGTCAGGCCGCCTTCGAGGTGCACCGCAACGCCCACCAAGGCAAGGTCGGCGTGCTCTGCCTGGCACCCGAGGAAGGCCTCGGAGTGACCAATCCGCAAATGCGCGCAGAACTCCTGCCGAAGATCAACCGCTTCCGCAACGCCTGACGCCGCTACTCCTGATGTGGGGCTCCCGGGAGCGGGCTGTCGCCGTAACTATGGCCCCACCCATAACGATCACCGGCCACCTCGCTCATGAACTCACCAATCTCTGCGACCTGCTGCGCGTCAAGCCGGATGTCCACTGACTGTGCGTTCTCGATCAGGTAAGAACGTCGCTTGGTGCCGGGGATCGGCACGACGTCATCACCTTGGGCGAGAAGCCAGGCGAGGGCGAGTTGTCCGGAGGTGCAGCCCAGATTGCTTGCATAGTCAGCAAAGCGAGCGACGAGTTCCTTGTTGTGGTCGAAATTCTCATCAGAGAACCGTGGGCTGTTGCGTCGGTGATCACCCTCGGGAAGCTGGGAAAGATCTTGGATGCTTCCGGTCATGAGCCCGCGACCCAGAGGGCTGTAGGGGACAATGCCGATACCGAGCTCCCTGGCCACCGGCAGTACCTCTGGCTCGATTACCCGAGACCAGAGCGACCACTCACTCTGGAGTGCGGCAATCGGATGAACGGCATGTGCCCGACGTAGCGATTCCGCGCTGGCCTCGGATAAGCCGATGTGGCGCACCTTCCCGGTGGACACGATGTCGGACATCGCCCCGATGGTCTCCTCGATCGGAATTGTCGGGTCGATGCGGTGCAAGTACCAGAGGTCGATCCAGTCCGTGCGGAGCCTGGTCAGGCTGCCGTCGATGGCCGCGTAGGCGTTCTCCGGGCGTCCGGTGAGCACGTAGTTGGGCTCGACCCCGAACTTGGTGGCGATGACGATCTCATCACGATGACGCTGGAGGGTCTGCCCGATCAACTCCTCGTTCGCACCTGAGCCGTAAACCTCTGCGGTGTCCCAAAAGGTGATGCCGAGATCAATGGCGAGCTCGAGAGTGGAGTTGGCCTCCGCTGTGTCCGGTGTTCCGTAGAAGGCCGACATGGGCATGCAGCCCAGACCGATCGCGCTGACCTCAAGGCCAGATCTTCCAAGACTTCGCATGCGCATGGCGAAACCCTATTTTGAATTACGCGGCCTGGACGAGGAATAGCACAAGACTTCGCCCGTGCCCGTGCCCGTAATGGCGTTGCCCTACGGGACGAATTGCGTTCTGCCCGTAGTGGCGTTGCCCTACGGGACGATAACTGCGCGACCCTTCAGCTTGCCCTCTTCGAGATCCTTGTAGACCTGCAGGCCGTCCTCGATCGAGTACTTGCTGTAGGTGACGGTGATGTCGCCACGCTCGGCGAGTGCGAGCACCTCGGCGAGCTCGGATCGGCTGCCCCAGTAGGTCGAGCGAAGGTTGAGCTCGTACGGTGCGGTGTAAAGACCGTAGGCGTAGGTGCCGCCCGCAGCACCGACGATCGTCATGTCACCGAGTACCCGTGCGCTTGCCACGCCAAGGGCGATGGTGGCGTCGACGCCAACGAAGTCGAGCACGACCTCACATCCGCGGCCCTTAGTGATCTCCTTGATCTGGGCTGCCGCGTCGGGAGCTCCGCTATTCACGGTGTACTCCGCGCCGCAGGCCACAGCGAGATCGAGTGCCTCCTGCTTGGTGTCGACCGCGATGATGTTCGCGCCGGTCAGCGCCTCGATGAACTGCACGCCCATGTGGCCAAGACCGCCGACGCCGAGAACCAGGACGTGTGAGCCCGGGGTCATCTTCGGCAGCGAGAGCTTGACCGCGTGGTAGGGAGTTAGGCCCGCATCTGTCAGGGGCGCGGCAGCGATCGGGTCGAGGTTGCCCGGGATCTTGACCAGGTGGCGCGGGCTGTGGATCAGCATGTACTCGGCCATGCCGCCGTCGAGGCCAAGGCCGCCGCCGAAGGCGCCGTCACCGGCCGCCGCCAGTTGGTTCTCGCAGTACGGATCCATGCCCATCATGCAGCGCGAGCAGGCACCGCAGCCCCACGCGCCCTGGACGGCCACGGCCTCACCCTTGCTGAATCCCTCGACGCCCTCGCCGATCTCGTGCACCCAGCCGGAGTTCTCGTGGCCCAGGGTGAACGGGGGGCCCCAGGGGAACATGCCGTCGCCCAGCATGTGCATGAGGTGGAGGTCTGAGTGGCAGGCACCGGCTCCAGCCACCTTGATGACGATCTGGCCGGGGCCGGCCGCGGGGACAGGAACCTCGGTGACAACCGCATCGCTGTGCCAGGCCTGGAGCTGTAGTGCGCGCATGGATGTGCCTCTCATGTCGCCCGGATGAGGGGGGATTGGTGATTTGGGGATAGTAGCCCTGCGGTAAGTCCTAATCTTGGTCTTCGCGGATATAAGGGAATAACCGCCCGATTAGCTGCTTTCTTTACACGTGCTCTATAAATAGCCGTTCGCTCGATTTGTTCGGGCGGTCGACTCCTGGCCGTTCGCACCATCGCTTTACTTGGAGGCAACATGTCTGACGTGGTCATCAACGACGCTGAGCGCACCGCACTCGTGTCACTCGTGGTGCGGGGTATGTCCCGTGGCGAGGCGTCCGCAGAGCAGCAGTCGCTTGCTGAGGCAGGGCTCATCCTCATTAAGGGTCCGATCATGATGGCCACGCCGGCTGGTACGGCCCTGGTCAGTGAGATCCTGTGCCTGCCAGCTGATGCGCCGGAGCGCGAGCGCATCATGGCGACCTTCCACCGTTTCCTGCCGGTCAACCGCGCCCTGCGCGACCTGTGCACCGCCTGGCAGGTCCGCCCCGATGGCAGCGTCAACGATCACTCGGATCCCAACTACGACGCCGAGATTCGTGACCGCCTCGATGACATCGACGACTCCATCGCGCCGCTGCTCAAGCGCTTCGCCGAGGATGTCCCGTCGCTCTCGGGCTACCGCTCTCGCCTCACTAAGTCGCTTGAGATGCTCGATGAGGGCGATAACGCCTGGCTCGCCTCGCCGCTCATCGATTCGTATCACACGGTCTGGATGCACCTGCATCAGGAACTGCTGCTGACGATCGGCATGTCACGTCAGGAAGACGAAGCACTCGAGGAGCAGCTCGTCTCCGGAAACCACGGATAACGCATTCGTGGTCATTTCACCGATTGACGACGTAGGGCTCGTCCCGTTCGGTAAGGGTTTCGAGCGCGGGCTCGACGTTCGTTCCCTCTGCACGCGCGGCGTGCAGATGGAAACGCTCGCCGGCCTCGGACTGCCGGTGGCCACCGGGCTCACGATCCCCGTACCCAACGTGCCCGGTCTTGTATCCGCCGATCGCGCGGAGGCAGCCGTTAATCTGCTTGAGACGATCGCGGGCCGCACGGTCGGCTCGACCACCGCTGACGGGGGCATCCTGCTGCTACGTCTGAGCGCGAGCGCACCCCTCGATGCGGCGGGCCTGCCGCCGGATCTCGTCGCTATCGGACTCACGAATGCGCGCATTCCCGAGGGCCTGCGCCCGAAAATGGCCGCTGATCTCGCCAATGCCTGGTGGAAGACAGCTAGCTTCATCGCAGAGTTCGCGCTCGATGTGCCTGGAGACGAAATCTCCGCATTAGGCCTCGACTTCGATGATCCCGCGCACCGCATCGAGCCATTGCTCGCACTTTGCGCCGAGAAGGGCAAGAACAAGTTCCCGCGAGATGTCAATCAGCAGCTTGCCGATGCGGCTGCAGCAATGCTCGCCCGCTGGACATCACCGCGCGCTGCTCGCGCGCGTCGTACGCAGCAGCTGCCGGCAGATCTCCCGCTGGGTCTGCACCTCGAGACCGTCGTCATCACTGATCACGACGATGCGGGCCACGGTCACGCAATCTCGCGTGATCTCTCGAGCGGGCAGTTCGCCCCCACTGGCGGCTTCCGTCATGGGGTGCGGGTCAGTGGCGAACGCCCGTCCGTCGGCCACCCGCTCTCGAAGCTGCCCGGTGGTGTGTCGATGCTCACCGGCGTACTTGCCGAACTCGAAGGTCGCCTCAAGACAGTCGTCCTCGTCGACTTCGAGTACGGGCCCGAGGGCCTGGTGCTGGCAGGGCTCGAAGAGCTCACGCGCACGAGCGCCCGGGTCGCCACCAGCCTCGCTGTCGACCTCGCGACGCGCGGCATCACCGATGAGCGTTCTGCGGTCGCGGCCATTCGCCCCTCTCATGTGCTCGAGCTCATGCATCCGCGTCCGCGGCTCACGGGCAACGAGACAGTGCTGGTCACCGGTCTTGCCGCATCGCCCGGCGCAGCCGTCGGACGCATTGCGCTCACGAGCGAAGAGGCATGCGAGATGGCTGAGGCAGGCGACTCCGTGATCCTCGTCGCTGCCGAGACAACTCCGGGTGACCTGCCGGGCATGATGGCGGCAGCGGGCATCCTGACTGTTACTGGTGGCTCTGCCTCTCACGCGGCCGTTGTCGCTCGTGGCATGGGTCGCCCCGCGATCTGCGGCGCAGGCGGAATGCGCATCGATCGGGGTGCCGGCACGGTCACCGCTGGTGAGCACGTTCTGCACCGCGGGGATGTCATCTCTGTCGACGGCGACGCCGGTGCTGTCTACGTCGGCGCCGTTCCGATTGAGCGCCCCGAGCCGTCATTCGCATTGGCCACCGTCCTGAACTGGGCCGATGACGTTCGTCGACTCGGCATCCGTGCCAACGCTGATACCGGTGTGGATGCAGGCGTCGCGATGGACAACGGCGCAGAGGGCATTGGTCTCTGCCGCACCGAGCACATGTTCCTCGGCGATCGACTACCGTTCATCCGCCGCGTGATCCTCTCCTCGAGCCCCGAGGAAGAGGAAGCAGCGCTGGCAGCACTTGCTGAGGCACAGCGCGAGGATTTTCGCGATCTTCTTCTTGCTGTCGGCAACCGACCCGTCACAGTGCGCCTGCTCGATGCGCCTATGCACGAGTTCTTGCCGACGAAGCACGAGGTAGTCGACGAGAACTGGGCCAAGATGGCCGAGAGCCTGCACGAGGAGAACCCGATGCTGGGCGTGCGCGGCGTTCGCCTCGCGCTCATCCATGAAGGTCTGTACCCGGCGCAGGTCGAGGGCCTGTTCAACGCCTGGATTGATGTCAACACCCAGCACGGCATCGCGCCGACTCTGGAGGTGATGATCCCGCTGGTCTCGATTCCCGATGAGCTGCTGATGAGCCTGCGTCTGATTCGCCGGGTCAACCAGGAGGTGGCTTCCCGCACCGGCATCGTCGTGCCGTTCTCGATCGGCACCATGGTCGAGACACCTCGTGCGGCACTGATGGCGGATCAACTCGCACAGTGGGCCGAGTTCATCTCCTTCGGCACGAACGACCTCACTCAACTCACCTACGGATTCTCGCGCGACGACGTCGAGCGCCGCATGCTCGGCACCTACCTCGAGCGCGGCCTGCTCAAGGTGAGCCCATTTGCCGAGCTCGATGAGTGGGGCGTGGCCGGCCTGATGGAGATCGCCGCGGCCAAGGCTCGCTCGGCTCGACCGGATATCAAGCTGGGCATCTGCGGCGAGCATGGCGGCGATCCGGCATCGATCGCCCTGTGTGAGAAGCTCGGGCTCAATTACGTCTCCTGCTCTCCTAGCCGCGTGCCGATCGCTCGCCTGGCTGCGGCGCACGCGGTTTTGAACTCTGAGTAACAGCCCCCGCGGGCACGTGCGTGCCAATTCGGCGGACTCATCGTTATCAATCTGAGATATTGGGATCGGCGATACCGAAACGTCGCCGGGAGCCGGCGGAGAAAATACTAGGAAGACCTTGCAAATCGGATTTACGGGACTAGTGTTCGACAGACATTGAGGGAGGCTGCATGACCACGGCACTGTCGGTTCGCGACGCAACGAAGATCTTCGGCGGCCAGACCGCACTCGATCAGGTGAGCATCGACGTCCAGCCCGGTGAGGTGCGCGCACTCGTCGGCCAGAACGGCTGCGGTAAGTCGACCCTCATCAAGATTCTCGCCGGCTTTCACCAGCCGGAGCCCGGCACCTCGGTCACTGTGGGTGGCCAGGAGCTCGATTTCTCCAACGCGACGGCCAGCGAGGCCGTGGGCCTGCGCTTCGTTCACCAGGATCTTGGTCTGGTGGCCAACCTCGATGCCGTCGACAACATGGCCATCGGTCAGGGTTACATCACCGGCGTCACCAAGACCATCAGCTGGAAGAAGGAGCGCGCAGCGGCGCGCGAGGCGCTGAAGGATCTCGGCTACGACATCAACGTTCGTATGCCTGTGGGCGCACTCGCGATGTCAGAGCGCACTGCAGTTGCTATCGCTCGCGCGATGTCGACCCGCGGTAGCGAAACCAAGATGCTCATCCTCGACGAGCCCACGGCCAACCTGCCCGGCGCCGAGGCCCAGCGTCTCTACAAGCTCGTACGTAGCGTGGCCGATCGTGGCATCGCGGTGCTCTTCGTCTCTCATCACTTCGACGAAGTCTTCGAGATGGCCGACTCGGTCACAGTGCTTCGCGATGCCAAGCACATCATCACGCGTCCGGTCGAGGGCCTTACTGAGGAAGAACTCATCGAGCTCGTCGTCGGCCGCAAGATCGAGGTTCATGTCTCTGACGCCGATGCCCGCGAGCACGGCAAACCCGTCATCGAGCTCAAGGGCCTGCAAGGCGCTGCAGTACAGGGTCTTGATCTCACAGTTCATGCGGGTGAAGTAGTCGGTATCGCCGGTATCACGGGGTCCGGGCGCGAGGAAGTCGCCGCACTAGTTTTCGGCGGACATGGTCGCGGTGGCGAGGTCATCGTCAACGGCGAGGTACTCCCTGAGTGCCGTCCCGATATCTCCATCGAGCGAGGTATCGCCCTTGTCCCTGCTGAGCGTCACGCGAATGCCTCGCTCATGGATCACACCCTGCGCGAGAACATCACCATCGTGAACCCCGCTGAGCACATGAACATGGGCTTCCTCCGGCGAAACTCCGAGCGCTCCGATGTGAATGAGTGGCTCGACAAGCTGGACGTGCGCCCCCGCAACTCCGAGTACACGATGGCGCAGCTTTCCGGCGGCAACCAGCAAAAGGTCGTCATCGCTCGCTGGATGCGCCAGGAGCCGTCGGTTCTCATCCTCGACGAACCCACCCAGGGCGTCGATGTCGGTGCCAAGTCCGATATTCATCGCCTCGTCGACGAAGCAGCGGCGCAGGGAACGGCTGTTCTCGTGGCTTCGACTGATCACGAAGAACTCGTGCGTCTGTGCGATCGCGTGATCATCATGCGTCGCGGTAAGGCCGTGAGTGTCCTCAAGGGTGCGACTCTCACCAACGACGGCATCACCGCCGCTTCCATCGGCCGCGACAGCAGCGAACCTGCTGCCTAGCCCCCTGACCACTACCCCTTAACCACGAAGAGACCGGAGTCACCTCGATGTCAGAAGTTCAAGTAGCACCACGTCGCCGAATCAATCTCGGCTTTGACCGCTTCAGTGGTCTTTACGTGTGGGCAGCGCTCATCATCGTGTTCTCACTGTGGATCCCTGATCTCTTCCTGCAGGTCAGTACCCTCAAGCAGATCCTCAGCTTCCAGGCGATTGCCGCCATCGTCGCACTGGGCCTGATCGTCCCGATCGCTGCGGGTGCCTTCGACCTGACCGTCGCCGGAACGGTGTCGGTCTCGGTCTGCTTCACTGCCTGGGCCCTCGCCAACCACCACGGTGTCGTTATCGCAGTCGGTGGCTCCTTGATCATTGGCATCATCATCGGTTTGGCGAACTCCGTTGTCGTCGTCAAGCTAAAAGTCGACTCATTTATCGGCACACTAGGCATGAGTTCGATCCTTATCGCCCTCGCCTACGCCATCACCCAGAACACCCAGATCGTGCTCAGCGTCGAGGGCTACGGCCCATTCCTCAACTTCGCACGTGGTGAGCTCCTGGGGCTGCCCTACACCGTCTACTACGCGGCTGTCATCGCCCTCATCTTGTGGTGGATCCTCGAGTACACGCCTGGCGGCCGCTACCTGTACGCGGTCGGTGGCAACCCGGTTGCGGCCCGACTCGCCGGCGTGCGCATTGGTCGAGTCACCATGCTCGCATTTGTCACCTCGGGCCTCATCGCAGCATTCGCGGGTATTGCGCTGGAAGCAACGATCGGAACGGCAACCCCGAACGTGGGCGATGGCTATCTGCTGCCCGCGTTCTCGGCGGTGTTCTTGGGTGCCACTCAGATTCGTCCGGGTCGAGTCAACGTGCTTGGCACGCTGGTCGCGATCTTCCTGCTGGCCACTGGCGTATCTGGTCTGCAGCTGGCGGGCGCTCCGAGTTACGTCACCAACCTGTTCAATGGTGTCGCGCTGATCGTCGCGGTCGCCCTGGCAGTGCGCACCGCGTCTCGTCGAAAGTAGTGATCTACTCAGAAGGGCCGGGGGAGCGCAGGGGCACCCGCCC
>JBILOY010000038.1:0-12420 GCA_044374195.1 Candidatus Nanopelagicales bacterium | reverse complement strand
CGATCATCGAGACAAGCACTACGCGCAAGACCCAGATCTGCGTCGGCAGCAGACTGATCCGCAGCGCATTCGAATTTCGCTTGAACGACCTGGTCGATTGCGCGATGCCCTTGGTGAACCACCACCACGGCAGGATGCCGACGGTGATGAACAGCGCGTAGGGCTGCTGGCCGATGTTGCGTGAGAGAAGAACAGAGAACACCAGCCACAGCACGATCGACATGCCGAGGGGCTCAAGAAGGGTCCAGAGGTAGCCCAGACGCAATTTGGTGTAGGTCTTCTGCAGGTCACGAAGGACCAGCATTCGGAGCACTTGGCGGTGCTCCCAGATGACATGCACCCCGCTACGATACCGACCATCCAAAGGAACACCCAGGCACCACGCTCGCCCCAAGGCTGAGCGCAGGCACAAGGGCTGCTCCGCGCGACACGGCTAGGCAACGGGAGCGAATATGAACGTGCAAGCAGTCATTCTTGCTGCGGGCATGGGAACACGCCTTGGCAAGCCCTGGCCAAAGCCGCTCACCCCCCTTGTTGACGGCCGCACGATCATGCGCCAGCAGATGGACAATCTCGAGAAGGCATTCGGCGCTGACCTTCGTGTCATCACTGTGATCGGCTTCAAGCTCGAACTCATCATCGAAGCTTTCCCTGACGTCGCCTATGTCTACAACGAGAACTACGACCAGACCAACACCAACCGCAGCCTGCTGAAGGCCCTGCGTATTGCCAGTGATGGCGGCGTGCTCTGGATGAATGGCGATGTCGTCTTCGACCCGGCCGTGCTCGAGCGTGCGAAGCCGCTTATTGATGCCGGCACGTCGTTTATCTGCGTGAACACCTCCGCCACGGCCGAGGAGGAAGTTAAGTACACGGTCGATGCTGACGGTTACGTCGCACTGCTCTCCAAGACTGTCGAGAACGCACTTGGCGAGTCAGTCGGCATCAACTACATCAGTGCCTCTGATCGCGCGAACCTCATCGCCGGCCTCGCGGCCTGCGTGGATACTGACTACTTCGAGCGCGGCATCGAGATCGCGATCGAGGAGGTCGGCATGAAAGTAGTTCCGCTCGACATTAGCGATCTGTTCGCGGTCGAGGTTGACTTCGAGGACGACCTCGCGCGCGCGAACACGCATCTTTAGCTGCCTCTTAAGGCTGGTAAGACACCCTTCCGATCGTGCTTCCTGCCCCGAGCCTCCTCAGCCCATCTGCTACTTCATCCAATGCGATTCGCTCACTGATGAGCGGACGGATGAGCCCGGCGTCTGCCAATCTGGCGAGCTCGTCATGACAGGCCCGCACTCCTTCAGGATCCTTCGTGCGGTAGACACCCCATTGCAGGCCGAGGATCGAGTAATTCTTGATCAACGCATGATTGAGCGCTGCCGACTGGATCTCACCGCCGGCAAAACCGATCAGCACGATGCGCCCCTCAAACGCGATGCACTTCGTCGAACCGCGATATGCATCGCCGCCCACGGGATCGAACACCACGTCGGCGCAGCGTCCGTCGGTGACATCCTTCACCACTTGAACGAAATCCTCGGACCGGCGATCAACGACGATGTCGGCACCCAGTTCACGCGTGACCGCGGCTTTCTCCGCGCCACCCACTACGCCGATTACGAAGGCCCCTGCGGCCTTGCCGAGCTGGACCGCTGCACTTCCGACACCGCCGGCGGCCGCGTGAACCAAGAGGGTTTCGCCGGACTTGATCTGCGCACGACGGTGTAAGGCGTACCAGCCTGTCTGATACGCGTACTGCAGTGCTGCGGCTTCACAATCATCGAGCACTGCCGGGGCTGGGTAGATATCCCCGGCGTCCATCACCGCCATCTCCGCGAAGCCGCCGTGGGGTAGGACGGATCCGCCGAGTACTCGGCTACCCACCTGCCAACCACTGACTTCAGCGCCCAGGCCGACGATTTCTCCGCAGAGTTCGACGCCTGGCGTGAAGGGCATTTGCGCCTTCACCTGATAGCCGCCTCGGACCATGAGGAGATCAGGGAAGTTAAGCGTGGTGGCGCGCACCCGAACCAGCACCTCCTGTCGGCCAGGCGATGGAACTTCCACATTGCCCACGGTCAGGACATCGGTGGGCTCGCCGTGATCATGTGCTTGAAGTGCTCTCACGAGGTCTCCTCCGCATGCTGTGTGAATAGCGCTCGCAGAACCGGAACCAAGGCGCGCATTGCACGACCTCGGTGACTGATGGAGTCTTTCTCCTCGGCGCTCATCTCGGCGGTAGTGCGGCTTTCTCCGACGGGCACGAAGATCGGGTCGTAGCCGAAGCCGTTGCCGCCGCGAGGTTCGCGAATCAGGGTTCCGTCGATAGTGCCCTCGACCACGCGCTCGGTGCCATCGGGAAGCACAACTGCTGCAGCGCAATGGAATGCAGCGCCCCGACGGGCATCGGGTACATCAGTGAGCTGGCCGAGCAGCAGGTTCAGGTTGGCGAGATCGTCGCCATGCGAGCCTGACCAGCGAGCCGAGAAGATGCCGGGCATGCCGTTAAGGGCATCAACGCCAAGACCTGAGTCATCGGCGATTGCCGGCAGGCCGGTCTCGGCACACACCGATCGTGCCTTCAGGAGTGCGTTTGCCGCGAAGGTTGAGCCGTTCTCGACGACATCGGTGAGCTCAGGGAATTGATCGGTGCCCACGAGCTCGATGTCGAGCCCTGCCTCATCAAGGATGCGTCGCATTTCGATGAGCTTGTGCGCATTCTGCGTGGCGAGCACTACGCGCATGTCAGGCCCGGGCAGCGGCCTGCATGGCCGTCAGGGTGGTGCAACCATCGCCTGCTAGAGCGAGAAGCTGATCGAGCAGCGCACGGTCAAAGGGCTCACCCTCAGCAGTGCCCTGAATCTCGATGAAGCGGCCATCACCGGTCATTACGACGTTCATGTCGGTCTCAGCGCGCACGTCATCGTCGTAGTGAAGATCGAGACGGGGCTCTCCGTCGATGATGCCAACACTGACAGCGGCGACAGTGTCCTTGAGCGGCGAGCTCTTCATGATGCCCTTGGCGATAGCCCAGTCGATCGCGTCGGCGAGTGCGACGTAGGCGCCGGTGATCGCCGCGGTGCGCGTGCCTCCGTCGGCCTGCAGGACGTCACAGTCGATGACGATGGTGTTCTCACCAAGAGCGTCCATATCGACTACTGCGCGAAGCGAGCGGCCAATCAGTCGCGAGATCTCCTGGGTGCGGCCGCCGACCTTGCCCTTGACACTCTCGCGATCATTGCGGGTATTGGTCGAGCGCGGCAGCATCGCGTACTCGGCAGTGACCCAGCCCTTGCCTGAGCCCTTGAGCCAGCGCGGCACGCCCTCCGTAAACGACGCGACGCACAGCACGCGCGTGCGACCGAAGGAAACGAGCACTGACCCTTCGGCCTGATCGAGCCAGTTGCGCTCGAAGGTGACGGGACGAAGCTGATCATTGGTACGGCCATCGGTACGAGTCATGTTCGAACCCTAGATGAGCAGTCAGATCAAGGATTCGACGGTGCCGATCTCAGGGCCAAGGAAGCGGCGGCCGAGGCGCTGGAATTCGGCCGGGTCACCGGTGGCCATGAAGTGATGGACAGGCTCGGGCAGCGATGCATCACGGATCAGATCGCGTGCGACGAGGGTGCGGTAGACATCCTTGGCTGTCTCCTCAGCGCTCGAGACAAGCGTGACGTTCTCACCCATCACGTATGAGAGCACGCCGGTGAGCAGCGGGTAGTGCGTGCAGCCGAGCACGAGTGTGTCGATGTCGGCGTCCTGCAGCGGCGCGAGGTACTCGCGGGCGCTAGCGAGAAGATCCGGGCCGCTGGTAACGCCCGCCTCGACGAACTCGACGAATCGCGGACAGGCGACGGAGACGACATCGATATCAGGCGCCGCGGCAAAGGCATCCTCGTAGGCCGCGCTCGTGATGGTCATTGATGTGCCGATTACGCCGACACGGCCATTTCGCGTGGCTGCTGCAGCTCGTCGAACTGCAGGGTGCACGACTTCGATCACCGGAACGTCGTAGCGCTCTCGCGCATCGCGCAGGGTTGCGGCGCTCGCGGAGTTGCAGGCGATGACGAGGGCCTTGACTCCATCGTCGACTAGGCGATCCATGATTTCGATCGCGAATTCGCGCACCTCGGCGAGCGGGCGGGGGCCATACGGGCCGCGAGCGGTGTCACCTATATAGAGGACAGGCTCGTGGGGTAACTGATCCAGGATGGCCCGAGCGACAGTGAGCCCGCCAACTCCTGAATCCATGATTCCCACGGGTGCATCAGCCATCACGGCCCCAGCCTACGGCGCGCGTCCCCCTCTTTCCCCTCACGGTTCCCTACTCTTCAAGACGTCGGCCGCCTGGTCGAGGAATGAAAAGTACTTCCCCGGAGGAGAGTCATGTCCGTAGAAATGAATATGCCCACGATGAAGCGTCCCGGTGGCGTCACCGTTGTCGGCTTCCTGATCATCCTTGCCGCCGTCTTCAACATCTTCATGGGTGTCTGGCTGTTCTTCGCTGCGTTCGGCGACAACCCCGAGTGGACCGACGCATTCGGCAACACCCAGACCGTGAGCACCTTCTACCTGTGGTTCAACGGCGCCCTCATGATCTTCCTGGGCCTGATCTACTTCTGGCTCTCCAAGCTCACGTTCCTCGGCAGCGCGACGGCACACATGCTGATCTCGCTTCTCGCCGTGCTGAACATCATCTTCGGTCTGTTCGCCCTCGGCCGCGGTGGCTTCATCAGCATCATCATCAACCTGATCATCTTGCTGATGATCAACACCGCATCAGCGAAGGCCTGGTTCACCCAGAACGTCTGATTCAGCCGGGCGTTGTTCCGAACCCAGGAACTAAGCCCACAGCTGGCCGTCGAGGGCATCCTCAGCATCATCGAGGGTGCCCTCATACGCGCCCGTAGACAGGTACTTCCACCCGCCATCGCACACGATGAAGGCGATATCAGCGGAGACACCGGCCTTCACACACTTATTGGCAGTGCCGATTGCCGCCTGCAGGATCGCACCGGTCGAGACACCGGCGAAGATGCCCTCAACTTCGAGGAGCTCCCTCATCCTCTTCACCGCATCACGCGGGCCCACGGAGAATCGCGAGGTCAGCAGGTCGGCGTCATAGAGCTCGGGAATGAATCCCTCATCGATATTGCGCAGGCCGTATACGAGTTCGCCGTAGCGCGGCTCGGCCGCGATGATCTCGACATCAGGCTTGTGCTCGCGGAAGTAGCGCCCGACGCCCATCAAGGTGCCTGTCGTGCCGAGCCCGGCGACGAAGTGAGTAATTGTCGGCAGATCTGCGAGCAGCTCAGGGCCGGTGCTGTCGTAATGCGCCTGGGCGTTGGCCGGGTTGCCGTATTGGTAAAGCATCACCCAGTCGGGGTTTTCAGCGGCTAGGCCCTTGGCCACGCGCACGGCCTCATTGGATCCGCCGGCCGCCGGTGAGTAGATGATCTCGGCGCCCCACATCAGCAGCAGCTGAGTGCGCTCCGACGAGGTGTTTTCGGGCATGACGCAGATCAGCTTGTAACCGCGCTGCTTCGCCACCATTGCCAGTGAGATTCCGGTGTTGCCGGACGTCGGCTCGAGCAAGGTGTCGCCGGGCTTGATGAGCCCGTCGGCTTCGGCCTGCGCGATCATCGCAAGGGCAGCGCGATCCTTGATGGAGCCGGTCGGATTGCGATCCTCGAGCTTGGCCCACAGGCGAACATCAGCCGATGGTGAGAGCCGCGGGAGCCCAACAAGCGGGGTGTGCCCAACGGAGTCGAGCAGTGAGTCGAAGCGCACCTCAGCCGCCGGCGACGGCCGGCAGGATCGTGATCGAGTCGTTGTCGGCAACAGGAGTAGAGAGTCCGTCGAGGAAGCGAACATCCTCGTCGTTCAGGTACACGTTGATGAAGCGGCGCAGGCCGCTGTCGTCGAGGAGACGGTCGCCGATGCCCGGGTACGAGGCATCAAGGCTGGTGATGACGGACTGAAGTGAGGTCCCTTCGGCGGTGACTGCCTTCTCGCCCCCGGTAAACGAGCGCAGGATCGTGGGGATACGAACCTCGACTGCCATGACTTCTCCGAACCTATGAGCGCCGCGAACCGCGACGTGCCCTGGAAAGGTTACGGAGGATAGGGACAAACCGCCACCTCGTGGGTATCACCTGCAAAGGGTTCGCAGAAGACCCTGCCCAAGGGCCCTTCTTGAGTCATCGCGCGATGGTGACGGGCTCCTCGGTGACATCTCCGTCGACGATTCGATACGAGCGGAACTCGTAGGGGCCATCGTTAGTGCCTGTCTCGCGGGTCGAGACCAGCACGTAATGGGCCTCGGGCTCCCCCGCCAGCGCGATGTCGGTGCGCGAGGGGTACGCCTCGGTGTGGGTATGG
This sequence comes from Candidatus Nanopelagicales bacterium, assembly GCA_044374195.1. Classification (GTDB taxonomy): domain Bacteria; phylum Actinomycetota; class Actinomycetes; order S36-B12; family S36-B12; genus CAIKZY01. The sequence continues at coordinate 6,027 of JBILOY010000038.1, read as the reverse complement.
GAGTGATAGATCACAACCGGGATTTCGTCGTTGTCGTCCATCGCGCGGTAGAGCCTCAGGAGATCAACCGAGTCAAACTCGTAAAACGTGGGAGACCGGGCAGCATTGATCATCGGGATGAAGCGGGTGGGCGTGTCGGATCCGACCGGCCCCGCGATGACCCCGCACGCCTCATCAGGGTGGTCGGCGCGAGCGTGGGCGACAATCGCGTCGACGATCTCCTGCGAGATGGTGAGCATGTCCAGATCGTAGGGGACCGCCGGGTCGCCTAGCTGAGGAGTGGGGGCTGAGCCGGCCGACCCCAGAGCTGAACCTTAAGTCTACGGGAACGACGCGTATTGGCGATTTGGGCATGCAGGAATCGAAATTCGGGTAAATAATGTGGCGACGCCTAGCGACCTTGGTCGCACGACGCCACGATGGAGCGGGTGGTCCGCTTCACCTGAGGAGGTTTACGTGGAATCCGTTCTTGAGCTAAACAACACCCAGTACCAGACTGTGTTCAACGTTTTGTCCTTCGCCCTGGCGTCAATGATCGCCACGGTCGTGTTCTTGCTCGCCGTCACCGGTCGGGTTCTGCCCCGCTACCGTCTCGCATTGGTCGTCTCGGCCATCGTCTGCGTGATCGCGGCGTACCACTACTTCCGCATCTTCAATTCCTTCACTGAGGCGTACGTCGCCACAGATGCAGGCTCGGCGGTCGCTGCTGCAGGCACATCTGCATTCGTGCTGGTTGGTGGCGAAGGCTTCAACGAGGGCTACCGCTACGTCGACTGGCTGCTAACTGTTCCGCTGCTGCTCTTCGAAGCAATCGCAGTTCTCGCACTGCCGCAGGCAGTTCGCAAGTCACTGATGCTCAAGCTCATCCCGGCATCTGCCCTGATGATCATCCTGGGCTACCCCGGCGAACTCGCCACCGACAACATGGCCAAGGGCATCTGGGGCGCACTCTCCACGATTCCGTTCCTGTACATCCTGTACGTGTTGTTCGTGGAGCTCTCGCGCGCTTCCAAGACTCAGCCGGTTCAGGTTGGCAAGGACCTCAATGGTCTGCGTTGGCTGCTGCTGGCCACGTGGGGCGTCTACCCGATCTCGTACATGTTCCCGATGTTCGGCATCAACGGCGCGGACGCATTCGTCTACCGCCAGGTGGGCTACTCGGTCGCCGACGTTCTCGCCAAGTGCCTCTTCGCTCTGTTGATCTTCAAGATCGCACGTGAGAAGAGCTTTGTGGACGATCCGGCATTCGCCGAGCAGGAGATCAAGGCAGCACCCTCCTCAGTCTGATCACCTCAGCACTACTAAAACGTGGGGGGGCCCCGCGGCCCACCACCACGTTTTATTTTTGCGGAAGCAGCAACTGCACAAGGGACTCCTGCAGGTAGGTCAGCCAGTCGTACACGTGGAACATGCCGTGCCGGGGATCATCCTCGGGTAGGTCAGCGAGCTCCTGGTGATTCTCCTCGGTGATGTCGATGCGCGTGCCGATCGCCAGGCGTGCGTCATTGAGGAAGCCCAGCCACGAGGGAATGTCACCGGAACCAAGGGTGACTTTCTCCCCCGACTTCGACAAGGTCTGCAGCACCGTTCGCGCATGAGCGAGCTTGGCCTCCTGCAGTGAGCGCTGAGTGAAGCGCCGGAAGTCCAGGGATGCCTCAGGATCATCGGGGTACGCATCCGGGAACAGTCGGGCCATGGCCGGGTCGTCAGGGAACTCGGCATCTGTGTCGATGCCGACGATGGCGGCCAGCGGGTCTGAATGCTCACTGGGCTCCGGGATCACGAACTCGCACACCTGATCGGCGAGCTGCACAAGCAGCCCCTTCTCGACCTCGTCGACGCGCAAGATGACTCGGCCGGTGAGTGACCTGCTGAAGCCGCCCACCTCAGTCGTCCTTCTTCAGCGTTGCCCAGAGGCCATAGCCGTGCATGGCCGCGACATCGCGTTCCATCTCCTCGCGGGTGCCGCTTGAGACGACTGCTCGGCCCTTCTCGTGGACATCGAGCATGAGGAGTTCCGCTTTGGCCCGGTCGTACTTGAAGTACTCCATGAACACGAAGGTCACGTAGGACATCAAGTTGATGGGGTCATTCCAGACCAGCGTGATCCAGGGACGATCGACATCGGCCACGGTCTCCGGCAGCGCGACATCCAGCTGAGAACTCACGGTCCTACTTAACCCGAATGCGGAAGGGGGCGCTCGCCCCGGACAGGAATCCGGCCTGGCCCACTGCTACCGCGCGATAGGTATAGGAGCCCTTCTTGAGCACCTTCAGCTGCACGGTCGCGTTGCCGGAGGCATCAGCCTTGCTCGCCCGCGCGTTGATCCACGCGCCGGCCTTTTGCATTTGGATCACGATCGACTGACCGTCGAGAGCCGGTATCGCGGTGACCGAGATTGGCACGACGCTGCGTGCCTTGACCTTCTTCTTCGGTGACGACGTAACAGCGACTGCGGATGTGACGGTGATCGCGACCGGATCACTGAGCTTCTCCGCGCGCCCCTCCGCGCCGGCGATGAATACCGCCCATTCGCCAGGTGTCGTAGCTACGGGGGCGAAGGCGACGGCGCCGTCTGCGCCTGTCGGAGCCGACGAGACATCGACGAAGTCCGCGGCACCGGTGGCCTTAAACCGCAGCGTGGCGGAGACACCCGCCAATGGAGCGCCGTTGGAGGAGACTGAGACAGTGATCGGGATGGCAGCACCGGCAATCGCATTCGGCGGCGCATTCACGGTGATCGCGGTGTCCAGGGTGCCGAGAGAGTCCGCGTATCCGCGAATCAGCGGCCACTGAGCGGGATCCTCGCCACCGACTGTCCAGTAGGCCGCGGCGCTAATGCCATAAGTACCCACCAGCTGCGTGCGCACGAGTACTGCCTGCGGTCCGACGAACCACATGATGCGCCTCGCTGCGCACGAGCCACCACTCCAGTTCACGACCTTGTCGTACTCGACGTAGTTCTCCTGCGTGGCGTCATCCCACTTGATCTCGGTGGCCGGCACGTTGTTCGCCGCGAGGACCTTGGCGATATCGGCATCATTGACAGCCGATTTCGAGGTCAGGGCGCTGTAAGCCTTGGAATCCTGCGAGGAGGTCGGGCAGTTACCGCTCAGTTGATACTTTCCGCTGGCACTCCGCTTCGTCCAGCTACGTCCGTAATTGGGAACACCGATCTGGAGCTTCGCAGGGTCCATCACTGTGACGGAGTACTGCACGATCGCCGTGACCCAGCTGATCGGGGCAATAGGACCGGGGCGGCTCACGCTGAAGTCATAGGCCATGATCCGGATGCGATCGACCGCGGGCGCAATCCCGGCCATGTCGTAGACCCAGTAACCGTTCTTGCCGCCGCACTTGTTCGAGGTACCGCATGGGCCGGGGATCGTGACGATGAGTTTCTTCCCCTGCCCGCGCAGTGCTGCACCGAGCTCGGTAACGAAGGCAGTCCAATTCGGCTGGGTCGCTGCCCATGAGGAACTGCCATCGGTGAAGGCGAATATCTCGTAGTCGAGATCGATGCCGTCGTATCCGTTGTTGACCACGAGCGACACGATGTCCTGTACATGCGCGGTGCGCTTCACGGGATCAGCGAGCGTCTTGGCCATGACTCCCTTACCCGAACCATCAGCGATAGACGGGATGACAGGAATGCCAGCGCCACGCAGCGCATTGGTAGCCCACGCCGCATTCGAAGCACCATTCGAGAAATTCGGGTTCAGCGCAACCCGCACGCCCTTCGATCCAGCCGCGAGGGCGGAGTAGATGAAAGGCGAGACCTCGGTGAAGAGATCGGCATTCGCCACGGCACTGTTCACGCCTGCTGGATTGCCCGGTGTTGCCATCCAATAGGGAATCCAGCCGGTGACGATCTTCTTCGGCGCTGCTTGAGCGGCAGGGGCCGCTGCCACAGTGAGGGCACCAGCGCACACGCTCAGACTGACTAGGGCGGTGAGAAGGCGACGCACGATGACACTCCAAACATCAGGGGGTAACTCCATTGTGCGTCATGACGCGCACTACCCCCTACACACCCATGGGGACGGCCTGTCGCATGATGGACTAATGCGCAGACTGATACTTCCCCTCGTTCTTGCCGCTTCTTTCGTCGTTTCCCCCATCGCTGCCGCCCCCATGGCCCATGCGGCCGATGCCGTCGATCCGGCGGTTTATGCCGCTCAGGACGCGCGCATCGCCACCATGCTGGCCAAGAAGCTCGGTAACCCCCGGCTGGGCCGAGATGTCGTCGTCAACGTGACGAATCTGACGGCAGGCACCACGGTGTTCAGCCAAGATCCGAATGACCCGCAGCGTCCAGCCTCGAATATGAAGATCATCACTGCCGTCACCGCTCTGAGCCAACTGGGCCCCGACTACGCATTTCGCACCCAGGTACTGACCACAGCCGACCCCACTCAGATTTATCTCAAGGGCGGGGGTGATCCGATGCTCACGACCAAGAGCCTGGAAAACCTGGCCGTCGACACCGCTGTAGGCCGCGACATCACCGTGCCGATCACGGTGCACGTGGACGCCTCACTGTTTCCGGCACCCACGAACGCTCCGGGCTGGACTTCTGGCTACACGCCCTATGTCGTAGCGCCCGTGCGCGCGCTCGCGCGCTTGTACGACTACTCGAAGGACACGACTTCCAACGCGGCCGACGTCTACATCAAGAAGCTGAGGTCACTCGGCTTCACCGTGACCCGCGGCGAAGACGTCGTAACTCCTGCTGATGCAACCCTGGTTGCAGAGAATGCCAAGCACACCGTTGCCTCGGCCGTTCGCCTGATGCTGCTCGACTCCGAGAACAATGTCGCGGAAGCACTCTTTCGACAGGTGGCCGTCAAACGCGGTTTGCCGGCTGACTGGGCCGGAAGTAAGCAGGCAGCGGAGGATTCCCTGCGCGAACTGGGAGTCGACCCCGCCGGCCTGGCCATCTACGACGGCAGTGGGGTCTCGCGTCGAGATCGCCTCACCGCGAGTGCGCTCACTGCGTTGATCGCGCTCACCACGGTCGGAGACCCGGCGCGATTCGCCGAGATGTATGCCGAGAGGTCAATGCCGGTGTCGGGTCAGACAGGCACTCTGAAGGCCAGTTATGGCCGATACGTGACCAAGGCCAGCAAGTGCGCAGTAGGCAAGGTCCGTGCGAAGACAGGCACCCTCTTCGACACGATCACGCTCTCCGGAGTGACCTCGAGTGACGATGGGGCGCAGCGCGCGTTCTCGATCATGGTGAACAAGCGGCCAGCGAAGTACTCGAAGCTGGCGACCCGACAGGCTGTCGATGCGCTCGTGGCAACGATTACCGGTTGCCGCTAGCACTACCGCAGGGCTCGAGCGATCTCCGCGGCTGCGCGCGCGACTCGTGGCCCGACCTCTGCCTCGTTGAGATCGCGGAGTGACACGACGCCCACACTGCCTTCGAGGCCCGGAACTCCGATGATCGGCACGGCGATGCCGTAGCCGCCTTGCGTACCTTCGCTGGTGGCCACGATCCAGGCCGGGTCGAGCGGGCGACCCGCGGCTGTTCGCGCCGCGAGCACTGCACGGCCGGCCGCACCGGCTTCCAGTGGGTGACGAGCACCCATGCGGTACGCCACGTGCAGGTCTGAACGCGAGGGCTCGACAACAACTGCTGTGAGCGCCTCGGCACCGTCGACGATTGTCAGGTGTGCTGTAGCACCAACTGCATCGGCGAGCAGGCGCAGTGCAGGAAGGGCAACATCGCGCACGATCGGCTGTACCTGGCGACCCATGGTGAGCACCGCCAGGCCTAGTCGGCATTTGCCATCGGGTGAGCGGCGCAAGAAGGCGTGCTGCTCAAGGGTGACCACGAGGCGGTAGACGACCGTTCGGCCGATATCGAGCTGGGAGGCGAGTTCGGTGACCGTCAGCCCTTCAGGGGCGTCAGCAAGAGCTTCGAGCACGCGTAGGCCGCGGTCGAGGGTTTGCGAGGTCTCGGATGCCACGACATAAAAGTAGTGGGCGGGGGCGGCAAACCCCCCCCGCCCCAACCCACA
>JBILOY010000020.1:0-41248 GCA_044374195.1 Candidatus Nanopelagicales bacterium | reverse complement strand
GGCCTGCGTCGGAATCCGACGCAGGCCACTACCGAAGTGCGGAATTACTTGGCAGCACCCTTGATGATGAAGGCGCTGACGATCTCGAAGACACCGATGACGATCAGCCAGATGCCAACGATCCAGGCGAGCGCGACAACCGAGGTCGGAACGGTCAGGATCATCAGGCCGGCGATGATGATGACGATGCCGGCGAAGATGTTCCAGCCACGACCGGGCTGGCCCTTGCCCTCGATGCCGGCGAACAGCACCGACATGCCACGGAACAAGAAGCCGACGCCGATGAAGATCGCGAGGATCCATGCGGCGAGCAGGATGTTGTCATTGTGCGCCCAGGCGCGGAATGCGATGGCGCCCAGGATGAGCGAGAGCACGCCGGTGATGATGAACAGCGCGCGCATGCCACCCGAGAGGCCGTGCGCGAAGGCACGAATGATCGAGAAAACACCCGTGACGAGCAGCCAGATGGCGAACAAGATGGCGAGGATCGCGATGGCGTCCTCAGGCTGCATCACGCAGAAGATGCCGACGACGATGCTGATGATGCCGAAGATCAGGACGATCCACCACTTACGGGCGATGGCATTGAGCACACCAGCCTCAAGCTGTGCTTCGGAAGGACCGGCGTTTACCGATGCCATGGGTTGTACCTCCATGCGAGTGGGGTGCCGTATGCACCCGTGACGCCTCGACTTTAGGGGCGGAAGCGGGAAAACCCCTCGTACGACACCCCTCTAGCCCAGTACGCGTGCGAGGAATTCACGAGTTTCCTCGCGCTGCGGGGCACTGAAGATCACTTCGGGTGTCCCCTGCTCGAGGACAATCCCGTCTTTCAGGAAGCACACCTTGTCGGCTACCTCGCGTGCGAAGCCCATCTCGTGTGTAGCCATGAGAAGCGTGAGTCCGGACTCCTTGAGCTCGCGCACGGCCTCGAGTACTTCGCCCACGAGCAGTGGATCTAGGGCTGAGGTGATCTCGTCGAAGAGCATGAGTTCGGGTTCCATGGCCAGTGCGCGCACGATGGCCACTCGCTGGGCCTGTCCGCCCGACAGTCGGTCGGGGTACTCATCGGCTTTCGCTTCAAGGCCAAATCGCGCTAGCAGGGCACGCGCTGCATCGATGCTCTCCGCCTTGGAGCGACCAAGCACCTTGCGGGGCGCGAGAGCAACGTTGTCGAGCACGCTCATATGCGGGAAGAGGTTGTACGACTGGAAGACGATGCCGATGCGTCGGCGCGCAGCGTCCATATCGGTGTCGAACGAGGTGATGTCTAGTTCGCCATCGAGCACGATGCGACCGGCATCAACCATGACAAGGCCGTTGATGCAGCGCAGCAAGGTCGACTTGCCCGACCCCGATGCTCCGATGAGCACGACCGCCTGGTGATGACCGATCGTGAGATCGAGGCCCCGCAGCACCGGATGCCCCTCGAAGGACTTCCAGACTCCCGAAACGTCCAGCATCGACTCGCTCATACGCCACCTCCCGCGCGGCGACGGCGCGCTGATCGCTCCTGCACCCAGTCCGCGAAGCGACTCATGGGAATCGTGAGAGCAATGAAGATGAGGGCTGCACCGACGTAGGGCGTGTAGTTGAAGGATGACGACGTATCGATTTGAGCCTGTCGCAGGACCTCGATCGGGCCAAGTACGGCAACGAGTGCGGTGTCCTTCTGAAGGGAGATGAAGTCATTGAGCAGAGGCGGCACTACGTTGCGCACGGCCTGCGGAAGCACGACAAAGCGATTGGTCTGCCAGGTACTGAGGCCAAGTGATCGTGCGGCCATCTGCTGACTCGGGTGCACTGAGCCGATACCTGCGCGGAAGACCTCGGCAACATAGGCGCCGTACGAGAGCACTAGCGCAGTGGTGCCCCAGAAGATCGCACCGTTGGGAAAGCCGGCCAGGCGAAGTGCCGGTACACCGAAGCCGAGCAAGAAGATCACGAGGATCGTCGGTATCCCGCGAAAGATGTCGACATACAAGGTCGCGAGGACCCGCAACGGCAGGAAGATCGGCGACTTCAATGTTCGCGCAAGAGCGACCAGTAGGCCGACTATCAAGATCAGCGGCTCGGCGATCAAGAAGATGCGCACGTTGAGCATGAAGGCGTCGAGCAGGCCCGGGAATGTTTGGACGAACTCCTCGCCGTTGAAGAAGGTCTCCTGCACCACCGGCCAGCCGGGGGTCTGAGAGACGATCACCGAGATCACTACGACGAAGCCGATCAGGCTGCCCATGCCGATGAGGGCGTTGCGGCGGGCGCGCTGACGCACCAACGCCCGGCGCTGAGGGTCGACGTATGCGACCTCAGTGCCGGGCGTAGGAGCGTTCACGGGCGAAGACTATCGAGGGCCTTCGCCAGCGTTGGTGCTACTGCTTGATGTAGGGGGCGGACTCGCCTGCGAGCCACTGATCCTGAATCGCCTGCAGCTCACCGGATGCCTTGAGCTCACCGAGCACCTTGTTCACGCAGGTAACCAGCGGGTTGCCCTTGGCGAAGAGCAGGCCGAACTGTTCGCCGCCTTCCTGTGCTGCGAACTGGCCGACGATCTTGCTGTTCTCGATCTCTGCAGCGGTGATGTAGAAGGCCGTGGGCAGGTCGACGACGAGACCGTCGATCTGGCCGGCCTGCATCGCGCTCTTGGCATCGTTGGTGTCGTTGAAGATCTGTGCCTGGTTGGTGGGCATGACGACCTCGTCGATGAACTTCGCCGAGGTGGTACCGACCTGGGCGCCCAGGTTCGCCTTCTGCAGCTCGGCGATCGTGGTGGCACCAGCGATCGGGGAATCTGCGAGAGCGACAACGGCCTGATTCACCGTGTAGTAACCGTCAGAGAAGTCGACGACCTCCGCACGCTCGGGCGTGATCGAGATCTGGTTGATGTCGAAGTCGAAGTTCTTGTCACCGGGGGCGTACGAAGAGTTGAACGGCACGACCTCCCACTTCACTTGATCCTTGGTGAAGCCGAGTCCTTCAGCGACTGCATAGGCGAGCGCGGACTCGAAGCCCAGACCGCTGGTCGGATCGCCGTTTTCCATGGCGGGGTCTTCAGTAACGAAGTAGGGCGGGTACGCGGGCGAGTCGGTTCCGATGGTCAGCTGGCCGCCGGTGATAGTGGTCAGGTTTGCGGGCGAGCACTCATCGGTCGCGGCAGCGGAGGCAGCGGTCGAGGCAGCCGCAGTCGAAGCAGCAGACGGGGTGGACTCCTGGCCGCAGGCGGCGAGCAGCAAGCTCGCGGCAGCGACGATCAGGACGGGGGCGAGCAGACGACGCGACATGACACTCCTTTTTTAGGGATCTTCTGGCCGAATCCTCTCAGATGCCGTTCCCCGCTCACTGGGTAGCGGCGCGCGGACGCATCCGGCCGGCTAGGCCAATCGCGACGACCGCAATGGCGGCCGAGGCCAGCCACAGGCCCGTGAAGGTCCCCGCGGTCGCCCCACCATGGGCTACGGCAACCGCGTAGCCGATCCCGAGCACCGCTACCCCCACCGAGAATCCGATCGCGTCCGCAATCTGGATCGCGGCAGAGTTGACGCCCTGATCCTGCTGGGGCGAGAGCCGGAACACCTGAACCGAGATCGACGGAATAGCCAAGCCCATGCCCGCGGAGGCGATGATCCATGAGACTCCCGCGGTCCATGCCGGCCATGAATCATTCAGTGACAGCGGCACCGTCATGATGGCAATAGCAATGACAACAGCACCGGCACGAACGGTGGTGGAGCGATCCTTCGTGGCTGACAGACGTGACTGCAGGTAGGAACCTCCGGCCCACGCCACAGCCGAGACACCAATCGTTAGGCCGGCCAACGTGAGGCTGACTCCCCTGATCTGGACCAGGGCAAGGGGAATGAACACCTCAGCTGAGAAGTACGAGGCGGCGAAGAAGGCGCGCATCATCACGGTCGCCGGCAGCCCGCGCCGAAGTGACAGTGCTCCTGTGGGAAGGACCTTGCGCACAGCCAGGAGCAAGATCACCACGCCGAGTACAGCTTCGGCGTATCCGAACACTGACAGTCGCAGCGCGCCGTCCTGCAAAAGGAAGAGTCCGATGGTGGCCACCGCGCCGGCCAGCAGACGTGATCGCCACTTTGGATGCGGCTCACCGCCTTGATATCGACCGATCCGAGGAACCAGTAGCACTGCCACGGGGATGATGAAGATCGGGACGATCCAGAAGACGAATCGCCAACTCAAAGAGTCGGCGAGCCAGCCGGCGATGAACGGGCCCATGATCGATGGCAGCATCCAGGCGGCAGAGAGTGCCGAGAATGCCCTGGGACGCAAGCTTTCCGGATACACCCGGGCGATGATGAGGTACGCGGTGACCATCACCGCACCGCCACCCATGCCCTGCAGGCCTCGTCCGATGACGAGAAGAGGCAGGCTGGCAGCTAAGCCGCAGGTCACCGAACCAAGGAAGAAGCATGTGATACCTGCGACCAGCGGACCTCGCGGCCCACGCGCATCGCCCCAGAGGCCGGAGACCACCATCGAGAACAATGACGCCACGGTGTACGCATTGAATGCCCAGGTGTAGTCAGCGAGCATGCCAAGCTCACTGGCCACGATAGGCATGGCGGTAATCGAGCCGATAGCTTCGAAGGCATTAAGCGTGATGAGGACGACGACTCCGATGGTGATCGGCGCGAGGTCGCCCTGCCAGATGGATCGTGGCGGGGTTTCGCTAGCCAGCGCCGGGCCGTAGATCAGGAGTCCTTGTTGTCGCCACCGCGGGGTAGTCCCGCGTGGATCGCCTGGCACTCCGGGCAGATCGGGAAGCGAGAAGGGTCACGATTGGGTACCCAGGTCTTCCCGCAGAGCGCCTTGATCGGAATCCCCGTGACTGCGCTCTCCATAATCTTGGCCTTCTCGACGTAATGCGCGAAGCGCTCGTGGTCACCATCATCGATGCTGAACTCAGTGCGCTCCTCGAGCAGGGTGCTGCCCTCGATCGACGGGGCATCCAGGGGGGTCGACATCAGGTAAGCGGCCATGAAGGAATTGTAGATCCGATCTGCATCGCTCGCGGGCACTCCCTAGGCTTAAGTCATGGCAACCACAGACATCACCGAGGCAACCTTCAACGACACGGTCAGTGGCAATGAGATCGTGCTCATCGACTTTTGGGCCGCGTGGTGCGGGCCGTGCCGCCAGTTCGCGCCGACCTACGAGAAGGTCTCCGAGGCCAACCCCGACATCGTCTTCGCAAAGGTCGACACTGAAGCCGAGCAGCAGCTCGCCGGAGCCTTCAACATCACCTCGATTCCCACGTTGATGGCCATCCGCGAGGGTGTCGTGCTCTATTCGAATCCCGGAGCACTTCCGGAGTCGCAGCTTGCCGATTTAGTTGCAAAGGTGCGCGAGATCAACATGGACGACGTCAGGGCACAGATTGCCGCCCAGGTCGAAGCACAAGGTGGCGAGCTACCCGCCCAGTAACACGGCGAAATCCGTTGTCATTTGACCGCACTAACGGACCAATAGCACCAGAAAAGGACTTTTGTCCCTGCGAGCGAGTGCGCCCATGCCCTTAACGTGATGCGTGAACGGATAACGCACACGGCAGAAGGAGTGGGGACATGCCGCAACAACCCTTGGCTCAGGTACCGGTTGATGCACAGTGGTTCTGGCAGGAGCGCGGCTCATGCCGCGACGTGGACCCGCTGATCTTCTTCCATCCGCAAAATGAGCGCGGCTCTGCTCGCGTGAAGCGGGATCGCTCAGCCAAGCAGGTGTGCGCCCCGTGCACCGTGCGGCTCGAGTGCGCCGACTACGCCGTGCGTGCTCGTGAGCCTTACGGGGTGTGGGGCGGACTTTCCGAAGTCGAGCGTGAACACATCTACGCACGCCTTGACTCGCGTAATTACCCCAGGGCTAAGGGTGACGGCCTACGCGTAGCCGAGCACGACATCGCGATGGCCGTCAGCCCCCGCGCTCTGGGTATTGCATAGCCAGGTGCCCTGCCCATGTACCGTTGGGCAATGACGCTTTACGGACGCGACTTCCTCAAGGAGTCCGACTTCACCCGCGCTGAGCTCGAGTCCCTGCTTGAGCTAGCTGCCGAGCTGAAGTCGGCCCGAGCCGCGGGCACCGAGAAGCAGCGACTGGTCGGCAGGCAGATCGCGCTCATCTTCGAGAAGACCTCCACTCGTACCAAGATCTCCTTCGAGGTCGCCATGCGCGACCAGGGCGGGCATGTCAGCATCCTCGACCCCAGTACCTCGCAGATCGGCCATAAGGAATCCATGGCCGATACAGCTCGCGTGCTCTCGACCTTGTTTGACGGCATCGAGTACCGCGGCGCTGCCCATTCGAACGTCGAAGAGCTTGCCGAGTACTCCTCAGTGCCGGTGTTCAACGGGCTGACCGACGACTGGCATCCGACCCAGATGCTCGCTGACTTCCAGACCATGCGCGAACATGCGGCACCCGGCCAGCTTTCGTACGCCTACATCGGCGATGCACGCAGCAATATGGGCAACTCGATGCTCGTGATGGGCGCGATCATGGGCGCCGACGTTCGCATCGTGGCACCGAAGGATCTGTGGCCGAGTGACGACGTGCAGGCGCTCGCTGCCGCACGTGCTGCCGAGAGCGGCGCGATCATCACTCTCACAGACGATCCTGCCGTCGGCATTCCAGGTGCCCAGTTCGTCCACACTGATGTGTGGGTGTCGATGGGTGAGCCTGCCGAGGTCTGGGCAAGCCGCGTGGCGCTCCTTAAGCCCTACCGCGTCGATGCGGTGCTCATGGCACTCACCGGCCGCACTGATGCGAAGTTCATGCACTGCCTGCCCGCCTTCCACGATGCCAACACGGCCGTGGGCCGCAAGGTCGAGGCCGACTTCGGGCTCGTTGGCGGAGTAGAGGTCACCGATGAGGTTTTCGAGTCACCGGCGAGCATCGTGTTCGAGCAGGCCCAGAATCGCATGCACAGCATCAAGGCCGTACTCGTGGCCACCATGGCCCCGTAGTTCCCGCACAGACAAGCAGAAGGGGCGGCCGATGGCCGCCCCTTCTGCTGTGATGACGCTTATGCGCTGGCGAGTCGCCCGCGAAGTGCCTCGAGCTCAGTGCCGAGCTCGGCCGGCAGGTGCTCGCCGAACTTGGCGTAGTACTCAGCGGTGAGATCGCACTCGGCCAGCCACGAATCGGGGCTGACAGCGAAGAGCTGCTCGAGCTGATCGGCACTGATCGACAGGCCATCGAGATTGAGATCCGAAGTGACCGGCATGCGACCAATCGGGCTGTCGACTGCCTGAGCGTCGCCCTCGAGTCGACGAATAATCCACTCGAGCACGCGCGAGTTGTCACCGAAGCCCGGCCACAGGAAGCTGCCCGAGTCGTCCTTGCGGAACCAGTTGACGGCGTAGATCTTCGGCAGCTTGTCGGCCGTGGTCTGCTTGCCGACCTTGAGCCAGTGACCCCAGTAGTCGGCCATGTTGTAGCCGCAGAAGGGCAGCATCGCGAAGGGATCGCGGCGCAGTTCACCGACAGCGCCCACGGCAGCTGCAGTGGTCTCAGACGAGACAGACGAGCCCATGAACACGCCGTGCTGCCAGTCGAGGGACTCAGTGACGAGCGGAACGTTCGTGGCGCGGCGACCGCCGAAGAGGATCGCGTCGATCGGAACACCGGCGGGATCCTCGAAGTTCGGGGCGATCGACGGGCACTGATCCGCGGGTGCGGTGAAGCGCGCATTCGGGTGGCTCGACGGATCGGCGGAGGCCGGGGTCCAGTCGTTGCCCTTCCAGTCGATCAGGTGAGCGGGCTTCTCGGGGGTCAGACCCTCCCACCAGATATCGCCATCATCAGTAAGCGCGACGTTGGTGAAGATGCAGTTCGCGTACAAGGTCTTGACCGCGTTGGCATTGGTCTCCATGCCGGTGCCCGGTGCGACACCGAAGAAGCCTGCCTCGGGGTTGATCGCGTAGAGGCGACCGTCATCACCGAAGCGCATCCAAGCGATGTCGTCGCCGACGGTCTCGACCTTCCAGCCCGGAACCGTGGGCTCAAGCATTGCGAGGTTGGTCTTGCCACAGGCCGACGGGAAGGCCGCGGTGATGTAGCGGACATCGTTGGTCGGCGAGGTGAGCTTGAGAATGAGCATGTGCTCGGCGAGCCAGCCCTCATCACGTGCCATTGCCGAGGCGATGCGAAGTGCGAAGCACTTCTTGCCCAGGAGTGCGTTTCCGCCGTAACCGGACCCGTACGACCAGATCTCGCGAGTCTCGGGGAAGTGCACGATGTACTTGGTGTCATTGCACGGCCAGGAAACGTCATCGCGACGATTACCGGCCTCGTCGATCAGCGGGTAGCCGACCGTGTGCGCAGCGGGAACGAAGTCGCCGTTCTCGCCGATGATGTCGAGCGCTGCCTGGCCCATACGAGTCATGATGCGCATGTTGACCACGACGTAGGGCGAGTCGGTGATTTCGACGCCGAGCTGCGAGATGCGCGAACCCAACGGGCCCATCGAGAACGGAACGACATACATCGTGCGACCACGCATCGAGCCCGCGAACAGACCGTTCAGCGTGCCGCGCATCTCTGCGGGATCAGCCCAGTTGTTGGTCGGGCCGGCATCCTCGGGATTCTGCGAGCAGATGTAGGTGCGATCCTCGACGCGAGCGACATCGCTGGGGCTCGAGCGAGCGAGGAAGGAGTTCGGACGAATCTCCGGGTTCAGGCGAATGAACGTGCCGGCGTCGACCATCTGCTGAGTGAGGCGATCCCATTCGGCCTGCGACCCATCGCACCAGACAACCTGGTCGGGCTGAGCGAGTTCGACCATCTCGGCCACCCAGGACAGCAGCTTGGCGTTCTTGGTGGGTGCGTTTTCCAGACCAGTGATCATTGACTCGCTCCGATGCGATTCCGGCCCGCCAGTTCGGCGAACGCTGATCGCCTAAGCATGCTCCTCGAGACGCCTTCTGTCGTCTGGAAATCTCGTGCAAACGCTTCCGTGTGATCAAGTGCACATGGGGGATGTGGCCCACGGCACATTGGTGGCGACCACCAGGATTTCCGTCGTGAAGTGGGTCACTCCGCAGCAGTAACGGCCCGTTCGATAAGTCGGGCGTAACCCTTTGCACCAGCGGGGGGCAAATGCATTCCGTCGGAGTAGAGCCAGGTCGGATGTGCCTTCGTGGCGGCTTTCCAGTCGATGATCTGCACCCGACCTGCGGGGAAGGCACGGGCACACCTGCGAATTGTGTCGTTGTTGACCTTCTCCCAGCGTCGCGGCACCGCAAGGGTGAGCATGAAGACGCGGCGCTCCGGGCCAGCGATCTTGACCATCGTCTTGCAGTCCTCAAGCGAGTAACTGCCATTAGTGCCGAGGTGGATCACCACGTTCGTAGGCAGCTTGTCACCGCGCTTGCGCAGAAGACCGGGGCCGGTCACCGCCTGTCGACTCACCTTGGCGTCGACGATGTCGACACCCTTCTTCAGCAGCACCCACTTGGCACCGAGTTGAACTGAGTCGCCGATCGTGATCGTGTCGAGGGATTCAGACTGTTCGGCCGCTCGCACTCCGGGCGCAATCGCAACAGCGCCGATGAGCGCGACCGCGATCAGGAGGGGAAGGCGCATGAGACCACCGTACGTCGCCGAAACGCGCTTACGCGAGCGCGACAGAGCGAAATCTGCGCAGGCGCAGGCTATTGGTCACCACGAATACCGAGGAGAACGCCATCGCCGCCCCGGCCACCATCGGGTTGAGCAGGCCGGCCATGGCCAG
Organism: Candidatus Nanopelagicales bacterium; assembly: GCA_044374195.1. Taxonomy (GTDB): domain Bacteria; phylum Actinomycetota; class Actinomycetes; order S36-B12; family S36-B12; genus CAIKZY01. The sequence goes on along the minus strand of JBILOY010000020.1, from coordinate 31,497 downwards.
CGGGATCGCCGCGATGTTGTAGGCGAAGGCCCAGAAGAGATTGCCCTTGATGATGCGCAGGGTCTGCCGGGAGAGACGAATCGCGTCGACCGCGCCCATAAGGTCACCACGCACGAGGGTGATGTCGGCGGCCTCGATGGCGACATCGGTACCCGTGCCCATCGCCAGTCCGAGGTCGGCCAAGGCGAGCGCCGCGGCGTCGTTAACGCCATCGCCTGCCATCGCGACGACGTCGCCGACGCACTGCAGTCCGGCGATGGTCTCGGCCTTCTGCTCCGGCAGCACCTCGGCGATGACCTCCTCAATGCCTACCTCGGCGGCCACCGCTGCCGCGGCTCGGGGGTTATCTCCGGTGAGCAGCACCGGTCGCAGGCCGAGCGCACGCAACCCGGCAATCGCGCGGGCGCTCTCCGGCTTCACAGTGTCCGAGACGATCGCGAAGCCCGCAGACTCGCCATCAATGGCGATACCGATGACCGTGCGGCCGAGATCCTCATGCACGTGCATGGCAGTCAAAGCCTTCGCATCGAAGAACGCCGACCATTGATCCGCGAGCCATGACGGGCGACCGGCTGCCACCGAATGACCTTCGACAACTCCGCTGACGCCAAGACCTCTCACCGAAGCAAAGCCTTCGACCGGAGGCAGCGACTCCCCTGCCGCCATGGCGATCGCCCTGCCCACCGGATGCTCGGACGCTGCCTCGAGTGCACCGGCCAGCCGAAGCACCTCATCAGGTGCGTGCATCCCTAGCGGTATGACATCGATCAGTGCCATTCGTCCGGTCGTGATGGTGCCGGTCTTATCGAGCACGAAAGTGTCGATGCGACGAGTCGACTCGAGAATTTGTGGTCCCTTGATCACGATGCCGAGTTGCGCGGCACGACCGGTGCCCACCAGTAGCGCCGTGGGCGTTGCCAGCCCGAGCGCGCACGGGCAGGCGATGATCAGCACCGCGACAGCAGCGGTGAACGCAGCGGTCGCACTGTGCCCGGTAAGGAGCCAGCCCGCGAGGGTGAGGAGTGACAGACCGATGACGATCGGGACGAAGATCGTCGCTACGCGATCAGCAAGTCGCTGCACGGGCGCCTTGCCGGTCTGCGCCCGTTCGACCATGCGGGCGATGCGAGCGAGTTGGGTCTGGGCACCCACCTGAGTAGCGCGCACGATCAAGCGCCCACCCGCATTGATCGTCGCGCCGATGACGAGATCACCAGGGCCGACATCAATCGGCACCGGCTCACCGGTGAGCAATGAGTTATCGACTGCTGATTCACCTTCGACCACGACACCGTCGGTGGCGATCTTCTCCCCCGGCCGCACGATGAAGTTATCGCCAACTGCAAGTTCGGTGACGAGGATCCGCGTCTCGGTTCCATTGCGCAGCACGGCGACGTCCTTGGCACCGAGTGTCAGCAACGCCTTAAGCGCAGCGCCGGAGCGAGCCTTCGCGCGCACTTCCAGGTAACGCCCGAGGAGAATGAAGACCGTGACGGCCGAGGCGACCTCGAAGTAAATCTCGACTTTTCCGGACTCCGAAGGCAGCCAGGCGAAGTCCATCGTCATGCCGACCATGCCGGCTCCGCCGAAGAACAGCGCGTACAACGACCACGCGTAAGCGGCGATTACGCCGAGTGAGATCAAGGTGTCCATGGTGACCAAGCCATGGCGAAGGTTCGCCCAGGTCGCGCGATGGAAGGGCCATGCCCCCCACGTCACGACAGGAGTCGCCAGAACCAGTGAGATCCACTGCCAGTAATCGAACTGAAGTGAGGGCACCATCGCCATGAGCACGACAGGAATGGTCAAGATCGTGCAGATGAGCAGACACTGGCGCAGGCTGCGCAGTTCACTGTCATTGGCGGCCGCGGCGCCGATCAGGTCGGCTACCGGAAGCGAGGCCGAGTATCCGGTTTCAGTGACTGCCTTGATGGCTCGGTCAACGCTGACACCCTCGGGCATCACGATATGCGCCTTCTCGGTCGCGTAGTTCACCGTGGCGACCACACCGGGCAACTTGTTGAGCTTCTTCTCGATGCTCATGGCGCAGGAAGTACAGGTCATGCCGCTGATTTCGAGATCGACCTCAGTCACCGAGCACTCCTTCATCACTGCCGGATAACGCCGGCCCGACCCTGCCTATTCCTCAGGCGAGGGAGAGGAAGAGCTTCTCGAGCTCCTCGGTGGTCATCGGCGCTGCTTCGCCATCCACGAGGCATTGCTTGAGCCCGGTGGCCACGATCTTGAAGCCGGCACGGTCGAGGGCCTTGGAGACCGCAGCGAGCTGAGTCACGACATCGGTGCACGACCGGGAGTCCTCGATCATGGCGATCACGCCGTCGAGCTGACCTCGAGCACGCTTGAGTCGGGTGAGGACGTCCTTGTTGATCTCCGGATCCAGGTTCATAAGCCCAGTTTAGGTCATACCCCCACAGGTATCGCGTTGACGAGAAACCCCCACTGGCTTGACAGGTCACCCCTCGTTGTCCAATATGTTAGTGAGCACTCACTTACATATGGAGGTTTGATGAATTCGTCGGTATCCACCCAGTCGCTCAGACGGGAATTCGGGAAGGTCACGGCCGTTCGCGATCTCACCCTCGAACTTCCTCGCGGCGGGGTTATCGGGCTCGTGGGACCCAATGGCTCAGGCAAGTCGACCGTGATTCGCATGCTGCTGGGACTGATCCGGCCCACAAGCGGCACTGCCCAGGTGCTGTCCGATTCGATCCAGGACCCTTCTGTCTATGCCGCCAGAGTCGGCGCTCTCATCGAGAACCCGGCTTTCGTCCCGGGTCTGTCGGCCCAAAGCAATCTCCGCTCCTTGGCCAGACTCCGCGGATTGTCCAACGATCGGGTCGATCAGGTACTGGAGATCGTGGGTCTCAAGGGACGCGAGAAGGATGCCGTCAAGACCTTCTCACTCGGAATGAAGCAGCGACTCGGCATCGCCGCTGCGCTGCTCCCGGATCCCGAACTGCTGATCCTCGACGAGCCCACCAACGGACTCGACCCTGCAGGCATCGTGGAGATCCGCGGCTTGCTTCAACGCCTCGCTTCCGAGGATCGCACCGTCATCGTGTCGTCTCATCTGCTTGCCGAGATCGAAGCAGCTTGCGAGTACATCGTCGTCATCAGATTCGGTGAACTCATGTTCTCCGGCCCCATCGAAGAACTCATGGCCCAGGCAACTCCGCATGTCGACATTCGGCCAGAACACGACTACGACCGACCCAAGCTCCTGTCATTACTGCAAGGCGCGGGATACAGCGCCTCTGATCTCGGTTCCGATATTCGCCTCATCGGTGAACCCGGCGTTGCAGCCGCGGCTAACCGCATGGCCGCCTCGGCGGGCATCACCCTCACCAGCATCGTCGTCGTTCACGAGACGCTCGAATCCGTATTTCTCAAGATGACCGGCGAAAGCGACTCTGCTCTCGCCCAAGACCGCGCACTCGCAGGAAAGGACGTGGCGTGATGATTCGCGTTGTCAGAAGTGAACTCGCTCGTCTCTTCCGCCCACGATTGCTTCTCGGCTGGTTCGGCCTGACGGCCCTATTCGCCGTGATGGTCAACCTGATCATGTTCTCCGTCGCGACTCAGCAGTCGAGCGCACCCTCAGGGCCGGGGGTCTCATTCCCCACTGCAGAACAACTGGCATCAGCCGATGGCGTTGTTGCCGGTCTCGCCGCTGCAGCATCAATGTTCGGTGTCGTCACACTCGCCTTCTGGGCGATCGCTGGCGCCAACGACTACCAGACCGGACTCATGCGCCTCCTCGCCTCCGCTCAGCCGCGCAGGTGGAAGCTCGTCCTGGGCAAGGCCATTGCCCTGACGATCGTCACGGCAATCGCTGCGACCGTTGCACTGATTCTCTGCATCATGATCGCGCCGGTCGCTGCACAAGGAGCAGGCATCAGCATCGATGCTTGGGGAAGTGACGGCTCGATCATTACCTCGGCCTGGCTGAACACGTTCGCATCAATGCTGGTGTGGGGCGCAATTGGCCTCACCCTCGCCATCATCTTCCGCTCAGCTGCTGTCGCGATCTCGATCGGCGTGGGGTACGTCCTGGTTGTCGAATCAGTCATCGGTCTCGCTCTCGACAATCCCAGCTGGCTGCTCGGATCCACGATGCAGGCATTGGCTGCGGGCGGAAATGCGGCCATGACCTACTCCAGCGCCTCACTACTGGCCGCTGTCTACATACTCATCAGCATGGCGATCGCTACGCTTGTGACGAGTAGACGGGACATCACCGTCTGATGGGAGCAGTCGCGATGACGAAGCGAGGGGACGAAACCCGCGCTCGCCTCATCGAGGCCACGAAGTGTGTCGTTCGCGAGGTCGGCTACGCACACGCCACGACGAAGGCCGTGGCCGAGGCAGCCGGCGTTGCTGAAGGCACGATCTATCGTCACTTCCCCGACAAGGTCAGCCTGTTCTTCGCGGCTGCGCTCAGCGGTAGCCAGGTCATCATCGCGGAATTTGCGACCTTGCCTGATCAGGCCGGAACGGCCACCGTTCAGGAGAACCTTGAGCGAGCGCTCATTCGGCTCCTTGAAGTTCGACAGGATCTCCTGCCACTCGAGCTCGCCATGATGAGTGATCCCGAGATGGCAAAGAGACGACAGGCGATGGAAGCCCCGGAACTCCTCGCGGGGCTTCCCTCACCGCCCGAGGCCATCAGCGCATACCTCGACGCCGAAGCGCGACTAGGTCGAGTGCGTTCAGATCTCGACAGTCGGCAGGTGTCACTCGTGCTGTTGAGTGCCCTCTTCGGTCTGATGCTTGCGCCGGGGGCCGACCCGTCAGTGCCTGGAGACGCCTCAACTCAGATCGGGCCATTCGTCAGCCTGATGCTGCGGGGAATCGAACCGTCCCGGTAGCTGCTCGTCCGCGGCCATGCCAAGTGCTGGCGTTGTGGCGCGCTAAGGCCAGATACCGTGGCGCCGTGAGCGAGCAGTCGGCAGGAGCTACCCAGCACGGGGATGCCCTCTTCGGGCGAGGTTCGCATTTCACTCCTTACCTAGCCACCGGGCTGATGGCTCGCGCGGCAACCGAGGCGGCCAGCCCCGCAGTGCTCCTGACCGCGATTGCGATTCTCGGCAAGGCCTCCACTGGCTCGTATCTCGTCGCGGCACTCACGGTGGCCGCGGCGCTCACCGGGCCTCTTGCCGGCGCCCTTATTGATCGCAGCCACAACCCGCGAGCCTCGTTCACCCTAGGACTAGGTCTGCTCACCGGCGGCTTACTCGGCTTGGTGCTCACTATCGGTCATGCACCCGTGCCACTGCTCCTGGCATTCGCCTTCATCGCAGGCCTCGGCTTCCCCGCTGTCACAGGCGCGTGGAGTGCGCAGATGCCCATGATGGTCTCGCCCGCCAACCTGCATCGCGGCTACTCGATCGACGCGGGCACGTACAGCATCGCGGCGATCATCGGGCCGCCTGCTGCCGCAGCGATGCTCTACATCTCCGATCGTGCCCCCATCTGGTTGCCTGTCGTGCTGTTGATCGTCGCCATGGCGATGCTGCGCTTCGTTCCGCTCAAGGCTGCCAACCATCAGCATGAGGGCGAACGGCCGACACTCAGGGAGGATTTGCGGCACGGGATCGAGACGATCATCCATGGCGCCTCACTACGCCGTTCCACCTTCATCACCACCCTCGGCTTCGCAGGTCAGGCTGCACTGTTGATCACCGCGCCGCTGCTCTCACAGCAATTGACCGATTCATTGACGTTCACCGGAGTGATCCTCGGCTTCAACGCTGCCGGCGGAGTGCTCGCGGCACTGATCATCACGAAGGTGCCCATTCGCCGACCCGATCTTCTTGTCATCGTGACAATGACGATTTCGATGATTGCGTTGCTGCTGATCGCCATCGCCCCAGTGCTTTGGGTGGTACTCCTCGGCGCATTCATCATGGGCGCGACTGATGCACCGATGCTGTCGGCGATGTATCTAATTCGAAACCGGGAATCTTCATCACGCGTGCGCGCCCAGGTGTTCTCCACGGCCGCAAGCCTGCGCACCGCCGCCTTCGGCCTCGCAGCTGCACTCTTCGGCACGCTGCTCGTGCACGGCACAACTTTCGTGCTGCTGGTCGGCGTCGGGATGCACCTGGTGGCCCTCGTCGTGGGCCTGGCGATCGGGCCGCCACTCGCCTGGCATCGCCTCCGTAAGGTGAAGGCATGAGCCCTGGTCGCATTGCCCTCGTCGGAAGTGGCGAGTACCTGCCGGTCATGCAGGAGACTGAAGCGTGGCTGCTCGAGGATCGACCGAAGCGTTTCGTGCAGCTCGCTACCGCCGCCGCGCCCGAGGGTGACAACTCCCTCGCGAAGTGGCATGCACTCGGCCGTGAGTCGGCAAAGCGACTCGGCGCCGAGCAGGTTGTCGTCGACATTCGCAAGCGCCCTGACGCCGATGAGGACCGTTGGGTAGATGCCATCAAGGGTGCCGGGCTCATCTATCTCTCCGGCGGGAATCCCGGATACCTAGCCAAGAGCCTGCGAGGTTCACGCACATGGCGCGCAATCAGGGATGAATGGCTCGCCGGCGCATCAGTGGCCGGCTGCAGCGCTGGGGCAATGGCGCTCTGCGGATACGTGCCCGACTTCCGTCACCCGAGCAAGGGTGGCGAGGACGGCCTCAATCTGATTCCCGACCTTCGCGTGCTCCCCCACTTCGATCGCTACGGAAAGTGGATCCCGGATTTCGCCATGCGCCCACTCGTGACCGAGGGTGCAATGGTCGTCGGCATCGACGAGGACACCGCACTTCTCGGCGAGATGGATGACTCGGGCACGTGGCTCTTCCGTTCGCGTGGGCGCCAGTCAGCCTGGCGCATCGAGGCGGATCGCAAGTATCGAGTGAATAGCCCCCTCGAACTGCGAGTGCCGCGTGTCTGAGCGGTTCGAATCCGAGACAGCCGAGTTTCATCACGCACACATTCGCACCTTCAAGCCACGCAGGGGCCGCGTGACGCAGAAGCAGAATGCGGCTCTCACGAATCTCAGTGGCCCGATCATCACGGTTGCCGATGAGCTGCTCGACTTCACTGAAATCTGGCCCGGCATCGATGACGTCGTGGTTGAGATCGGCTTCGGTACCGGAACAGCGACCATTGCCATGGCGATGACAGACCGCATGACAGGCCTGCTGGCCATCGACGTTCACACGCCCGGAGTCGGCGAGCTGCTGCATCGCATCGACGAGGAGAGTCTGACGCAGGTGCGGGTGATCGAAGGCGATGCGGTTGTCGTGCTCAAGCAGATGATTCCGCCAGGCTCTCTCGCCGGCGTGCGCCTCTACTTCCCAGACCCCTGGCCCAAAGCTCGTCACCATAAGCGCCGCATCGTGCAGCCCGAGTACGCCACTCTCCTCGCGACCCTCGTGCGACCTGGCGGCTTCTGGCACTTAGCGACCGACATCGCTGACTACGCCGAGCAGATGATCGAGGTTCTGAGTGCCTCACCCGAATGGTCAGGTGGCGTAATCGAACGTCCGGGTTACCGCCCAGTGACGAAGTACGAGTCGATTGCCCTTGAGGCAGGCAGGCCGATCGCCGACCTGCTGTACACGCGCGTCTAGTTGTCCTGATGCAGGGCGTTGAGCTCTGCCTTTTTCGCGCGGGTCCAGGTGATCGCCGACAAGATCATCGCCGCCATTGCCGCAAGGAGTACCCACAAGAACAGCAGGATGTCTATCGATGCGCCGATCGGCGGGGCATTCGGCAGTGAGTTGCGCAGTAACGGCAGAGCGAAGAGCAGCGAACCGAGCCAGCCGAGCAAAGCCACTTCCATGCGGCGACGGCCCGAGGACACGAGAAGTGCGATGAAGAGTGCGACAACCGCGAGTGCGGTCATCGTGATCAGCAGGACGATCGCGAACAACTTGGTGCTGAAGGCACGAACAACGTCCATGGAGACTTGCGCACCGTTCTCCATGTTCGTGGGCAGGTCCATGGAGACATCCCAGCCAGAAAGGCCGCCAGCACCGTACGTGCCGACCGGGATTAGCCCGTTGACAGTCCAGGCTCCGCCATTCTCACGCTTCACGCTTTCGGCCTGTACGTAGAGATCAGCGCCATAACTGTCGAAGGGGTAGCTGCTCACCGAGCCATCGGCGCCGAGCACCACCTGCGCCGCACCCAGACGACTGCCCTGCGGGTAATAGAACTCCTGGTTGCCCTCCGTGGTTGAGACCGTGATGCGGGTGTTCTGAGCGAGTGTTTCGGCATCACTATTGACGTAATCGGGGCCGACGGTGTTGAACACCAAACGGGCGGTGAGCGTGTTGGTCGCTGGTTCAAGGGAGAGCGGCTGAATGGCCACGGTGATGCCGGGCTTGCTCGGTGGCACGAGCCCACCGTTCACGTTGAGGTCACCCTCGTTCTCGTAGGCGATCGAGATCGCGAGAATCGCCGCCACGAGAATCACCACGGCGATGATCGTGGCGCGCCAGCCCGAGCGTGACAGCGGGCGCGGCTGAGGGTGCAGCAGGTACTCGGCCCGGCTCTTTCCCATCACTCCACCCCTCTCACACAAAAGGAAACGCGACGCACTGTATCTCGCCAGTGCGTCGCGTCCTCAGTGAATCGCTTATGCAGGTGTGCTGAAGAGGATTGCCTCGCCCTGGCCACCGCCGCCGCACAATGCAACGGCGCCGAGGCCGCCACCGCGACGCTTGAGCTCATAGGCCGCGGTGAGCAGCACGCGGGCGCCACTCATACCTACGGGGTGGCCGAGCGCAATGGCGCCACCATTGACGTTGACGATGTCGGGATTCAGGCCGAGTTCTTTCGCCGAGGCGAGGCCGACGCTGGCGAAGGCCTCGTTGATCTCGACGAGGTCGAGGTCAGCCACGGTGGCCTTGCCATCGCGACGCAGGGCGTCCTTGATGGCGTCAGCGGGCTGAAGCAGCAGTGACGGGCTGGGGCCGGCCACCTCGCCATGGGCGCGGATCTCGGCGATCCAGGTCAGGCCGTGAGCCTCAGCGAACTCCTTGGTGGTGATCACCACAGCGGCCGCACCATCGGAGAGCTGCGAGGCATTGCCCGCGGTGATGCGTCCGTCTTTGGCAAAGGCCGGCTTCAACTTGGCCAGACCCTCAGCGGTGGTGTCGGCACGCACGCCTTCATCATCGGTCACGGTGATGGTGCCCTTGCGGGTCGTGATCTCGACGGGGACGATCTCCTCAGCCAGACGACCGCTGGCGATTGCCGCGGCTGCGAGCTGGTGCGAACGAGCAGCGAAGGCGTCGAGCTCCTCGCGAGAGATGTCATGGTCGTTGCCGTAACTCTCGGTTGAGCTACCCATCGAGACCTTGTCGAAGGAGCAGATCAGTGCATCGCGATCGAGGGCGTCAGCGACCTTAACCTCGCCGTACTTGTATCCGTGGCGCGAGCCCATCATCAGGTGCGGGGCGTTGGTCATCGACTCAGTGCCACCGGCAACGACAACAGTGTGCTGCCCGGCCTTGATCATCTGCACGGCCATGGCCACCGAGACCAGGCCCGAGAGGCAGAGCTTGTTGATCGAGACGGCAGGGATGTTGATCGGCAAACCGGCAGCTGCGGCGCACTGGCGGGCCGGGTTCGGGCCGACACCGGCCTGCACCACGTTGCCAAAGACCACGGCGTCGATCTGGTCAGCAGTAACGCCGGAGCGCTCAACTGCCGCCTTGATCGCAATGCCGCCAAGATCGACTGCCGAGAGGGTCGAGAAGACACCCAGCAGCTTGCCGATCGGGGTACGGGCACCATCGAGGACTACACACGTGGTCATGAAAACTCCCTTTAGTTGGATGTCCTAATGGTATCCCCCGATGCTGGGCCTATCGATAGCCTCTCTCCAGTTACTAGTCAGGGGAAGTCATGAGTCGCACGGCCATCGTCACGGGGGCAGGCACCGGCATCGGAGCCGCCACGGCCCGCACCCTTGCGGCCAGTTGCAGCACCGTCGTGCTCGTGGGTCGCCGAATCGAGAAGCTCGAGGAGGTGGCTTCCGAGATCGCGGCGCAGCACCCCGAGGTAACCACCCACGTGAAGTCGGTCGACCTCACCGAGGTGCAGGCCGTTGAGTCGTTCGCTACCTGGGCCATCGCTGAACTGACGATGATCGATGTGCTGGTCAACAACGCGGGCTCGGTTCAGCCGCGCTTCGCCGGAGGCTTGCAGGATGTGAGCGACGTGTGGGAATCCACCATTCGCGGCAACCTGATGAGTGCCGTACTCATGACCGAGGCACTGCTGCCCCATGTCACCTCCCCAGGCGGTCGCATCGTGATCGTTGGCTCCTTCGCAGCACAGTTCGGCAATGGCTCGATTGCCTACTCGGCCGCGAAGTCAGCGCTACAGACCTACGTCGTCAGTCTCACGCGCACGCAGGGCCCTCGCGGCATCACGTGCAATGTCGTGGCGCCGGGCTTCACCGGCGATACAGAGCTCGTCATCGGTCGCATCGACGAGGAGCGTCACGCACGTCTGGTCGGCGGTATCGCCGCCGGCCGCTCCGCGAGTTCGCAGGAGATCGCGAATGTCATCGACTTCCTGGCCTCGCCCGGAGCATCGTTTGTCAGCGGGCAGACCGTCACCGCCAACGGTGGCGTGATGTTCCCGGGCTAGATCACTGCATTCCAAGAAAGACCACACCGAGAAGAGGGATCACCATGGCCGAGTTCACCGAACTGGATCTCCAGCGCATCGAGATCGTCAAGAAGCTCTTCGCTGCTTGGAGCAGCGGCAATGCTGATGCGCCTGCTGAATTCATGGCAGCCGATGCCACCTTGTGGGATTCCATCGGAGGTCAAAAGGACGGCTGGTCGAACATTCGCGAGTACTTCGCTCACGGCCTGCAGCGCTATCCCGATCTCGTTCTCGAGCCGACCGGCGAGTACTGGGCACGCCCCGATGGCATTGCCCTGCAATGGGTGATGAGTGCGACCGTCATGGATGACTCCAAGGGCGCCGAGCACAAGGGCAAGAAGTGGATCGTCGAGGGCCTGAGCTTCATTCAGTTCGAAGGTCTCACCGTCGTACTTGAGGCCGACTATCACGAGGGCACTTCACGCGATAAGTCACTTCACGAAGGCGGGCTCCACGCGCCGATCAGGCGCTGATGGAGTTGCTCGACCTGACGTGAACTGATCTGCGCCTGCGTCACGAGCCGCCTGTAGAGGAAGGGCGAGACGATGTCCTCTACTCCCTGCTTCACGTCGAGATCGGCGCTGAAGACCCCCTCGGCCTGACCGCGCCGGATTATCTCGGCCGCGCGTGAGCGCGTCTGCGAGAAGCTGCGGCTGTGCACATCGGCGAAGGCGTCATCTCGCATTGACCCTTCGATCAGTGCGACGAGCACTGCGCAGTAGGTCGGGTCATTGAGGCGCCTCGCATAGTCGGCGAGATAGTCACGTAAGGCGGTGACCGGGTCGGCGGCGAACTCCGCTGAGTCGCGATGCATCAGCTCGTCGAAAACCTCGCAGGTCAGGGCCGCGAGATCAGGCCAGTTGCGGTAGATCGTGCTGCGTGAGACGCCTGACTCCTCCGCGAGCCGATCTGTCGTCAGACCGGCCACACCATCAGCGACGAGAACTGAGCAGACTGCGTCGAAGACCGCGGCCTTCGAGCGCTCGTAGCGGGCATCGGTCGACATGACTACTCGCAGGTGATGTCGAGCATCTGGCCGAGGAATCGCAAGTGGACTGCGATGCCGATCGCGAGTTGATCTGCGGTGCGATGGGAACCCTCGGTAAACACTGTGAGCGCGGTGAGGTTTACGCAGGCACCCCGAAAGTGGTTGTAGGCGAGCCAGTTGCGCCACTGCTGCTCGGTGTACTCCAGGCCAATGGTTTCAGCCAGCCGTGCTTTCCAAGCCTCGGGGCTCATGGTGCGACGACCGCGAATAAGCGCGAGATAGGCCCAGTCCTCAGCAGCATCACCCACGTGCGCGAACTCCCAGTCGAGCACAGTGAGTCCGTTCTCGGCATCGAAGAGTGCATTGCCAGGGCCGGCATCGCCGTGCACGATCACGCTCGGGCCGGTCGGTTCGAGGTTCGCACGCAGCCAGGCGGCACCTTGCTCAATGAGCGGGATAGGCAAGGGCGCATGTGCGCGATAGAGCGAAAGCCAGCCATCGATGTTGTCGCTGATGACCTGCTCGGCCGTCCGACCAGATGGATCAATCGCAGTAACGGGAACGCGATGAAGATCAGCGACCGAGCGGATGATGTCGTCGAGCCCTGTGTCGTCGAGACGCACCTCTCCACGCACCTCCTCCATCACGAAGAAGGGCTCACCCAGCACAGCGCCGGTGGCCTCGACATGCACGATGGCCGGCACGCGGTAGCCGGCGTTGAGCAGCCCGCGCATTGCCGCCACTTCAGTCGTGGTCTCAGTTCCGAACATGCCACCCTGCTCGATACGCACGATGACGTTTTGCTGGTGGCCATCGATGCCCACTGTCGTGCGCCACATGCGACGCGAGAAACCGCCACCGATGATCTCAGCCCGCAGGATCTCGACAGGGGCGCCATGCTCCGCGGTCAGCCAGGCCGCGAGCTTCGCGAGTTCCGCTTCGTCAACCTCGATCACCGGATGCTCGACATCGGTGCCGTGGCCAGTGAAGACAGCGAGCAGGGGTTCAGCGACGGTGAAATCCTCGCGCGACCAGGCCACCAGTTGTTCACGCAGCGGCGATGGAGTGAAGTCAGTGAGCATCGACTGGGCTGCGGCCTCGTAGCTCGCCTCACTTGCAGTGCCGACGGGCAGCCCCAGAATTTCAGCGATCACTGCAGCACGTGCGCTGGTCGGATCCTCGCCACGGGTGGCGGCGTACTTCTCGATACCCGCCCACTGGCTGACGTCACCGTGAGCGATGTCGGCAGCCTCATGAGCGCGCGCGATCGCGTCGGCAAGTGGTTGGTCAGCGATGCGAACCGTCACGCGCGCAACTCCTCGGCGTACTTCGCCTCGAGTCCGAAGTCGTAGCCCGCACCCCACATCGGGTCGGCGAGAACATCGGGGGAATCAGCAACAGGTGACGTGCAGAACCAGTCGTAGGTCTGCTCGTGTCCGAGTCGGAAGCCGCGCTCCACGGTGAGACCGAAGTCGGCAGCCTTCTCGACCGAGAGGATCCCGTGGTGGCGATCCTTGAACAGGTGGCCGAACAGCGGGCCCTCCGTGGTGTACCCGGTGGGAACGTTGATGATCTCGGGAGTGACACCGACGATGTCGGCCAGCTGGTGCACATACTCGATGGCCGAGCATCCCTGACCGGTGATGTTGAAGACCTCACCGGAGGCCTTCGGCAGCTTCGACATCTCCACGAGGTTCGTGACGAGGTCATCGACATGGCCGTACGACGTCGTGACGAGACCCTCATGCGGCACGAGAACCGGAAGCCCCTTGCGCAGGCGCAGGAACATCGCGGTTTCCATGTCATGGATGTTGTTGTCGGGGCCGTAGATCGCGGCCGGCCGAGCAATCGAGCCCGGGAAGTTCGTGCGCGCATGGCGGTCAAGGATGACCCGCTCGGCATGTGCCTTGAATCCACCGTACGTGGTGTCGGGATCATCGCGATAGGGCTGATCCTCAGTCCAGGGCATGATCCCGGTCGGCGCGTAGGCCATGATCGACGAGACGAAGACATACGAGCCCACGCGGCCGTCGAGAAGGTCGATGAGATCCTCGAAGAGTCCGCCGCCAGCCGCCATGACGAAGCCCGAGACGTCGATCACGGAATCCCACTCGGTGCCCTCGAGAGCTGCGCGCATCGACTCAGTGCTGGTGCGATCACCCACGATGCGGCTGACGCCCTCCGGCAGCGCACTCGTGGTCTTGCCGCGGTTGAGCACGGTGACCTGGTGGCCGGCCTCCCGTAACTGCTCGACCGTGCGACGTCCGACAAAGGTGCTTCCACCGAGGATGAGTGACTTCATGCGGGGACCCTAGCCCAGATTTCCGATTTATGGGACATTTTGTCTCACAGTCGTTAATCCGCCAGTAGGCTGCGGGAATGAGCAACCAGCGTCTGACCGCCTTCGACGAGTTCCCGCGCCACCAGACCACCGGCACCTTCAACTCGGTCGCGAGTGACTCCCCCAACTGGAGTGATGGCTTCTACTTCACCCTGGGTGACCAAGAGACCGGGGCGAGCCTGTTCGTGGGCATGCGCCTGTATTCCAACACCGATGTGATGGATGGCTTCGCCTGCGTGACGGTCGACGGCAAGCAGTACAACGGCCGCTGGTCGCGCCGGCTGCGCCCGAATATCGACGACATTCGAGTCGGGCCGCTCGCCCTCGAGATCCTCGAGCCGCTCAAGCGCCTTCGCCTCACCTGCGAGGAGAACCAGTACGGCATCAGCTACGACCTCGAGTGGACGGCGCTGCACGAGCCCTACCTAGAAGACGAAATCATCCGCTACTCCGGTGGCCGCAAGGTATACACGCGCAATAACTACGACCAGTGCCTCGATGTCACAGGCACCATCACCGTCGGTGATCGCACGCTGCACGTATCGCCGAAGTCGTGGGTCGGCGTACGCGATCACTCCTGGGGCATGGGTCGCACGGGTGGCAAGAACGCCGGCGTGGCGCCTGAGGTCGGCAAGGATCCCCGCCGCGGCTTCGCGATGCGTCAATGGACGATGTTCAAGATGCCCGACCGCGTGATGTTCTGGCAGTTCCACCAGCAGCCTGATGGCTCGTTCAATCAGCTCGAGACCATCGTGATCCCGAATGACACCACACAGGATTGGTGGTCGTATGTCGATGCCAGCGTCACGCATGAGCGCATTGATAGTTACCCGCGTCTGAAGGAATCCACGATCTCTCTCACCCGCCCCGACGGAACGGTCGATCGCTTCCTGAACACCCCGGTCGGCTGGCCCGTCTATCTACAAGGTGGCGGTTACCACGATGGCTTCGCCGATGGCCAAGGTCGCGGCGTCTACCGCGGCGACGAGTTCAGCGATGGCGAGGTCTGGGATGTCACGCACCCCATCAACGTGGGCGATCCCGCCGGTTGGTTCGTGCAGCGCCCCGATGCCTGGGCTGAGCAGTTCGCCACCTGCGTCAACCTCGACAACCCCACTGATGCCGGATTCGGTCACATGGAGTGCGTGATCACCCCGTGAGCGACTCCGACAAGGCCCGCATAGATGCCGCTCGCCTCCAGTGGCTGCTCGACCGAGAGGAACTTCGCGCTCTCTCCGCCACGTACATGCGCGGCCTCGATCGCGCCGATGAGGCTCTCGTGCGCAGCGTCTTCGCTGACGACGCCACCACTCATTACGGCTCGTTCACCGGTGGGCCCGATGAAATGGCCGGTATGGCGATGAAGGCGCTCTCCGCCTACAGCGACACCCAGCACTTCCTCGGCCAGATCAATCTCGAGATCAATGGCGATGAGGCCACTGGCGAGGTGTACTTCCAGGCGTATCACAAGCACTCCACCGAAGGCTTCGACCGCTTCATCTGCGGCCGCTACATCGACCGCTACCGCAAGGTCCGTGGGTCGTGGAAAATGTCACACCGCACGGAAGCCGTTGACTGGTCACGCACGGAGCCAATAGCCGATGATTACCTACACCTGCGGCCGCACACGGTCAGAGGCACCCGCGACACCTCCGATCTAAGTTACCGCCCGCACGAGGCATAACACTTCGAGCATGAAGGAGCACGAATGAACATCGAGCGCTTCCAGGCCTTCCTGGACGCCGTGGAGCCTGACCGCGGGGCAACCGTGCTCAGCGCATCACCGCTTCCGGGTGGCTACAGCCGCGACACCGTCATGGCCGAGGTTCAGTGGGCCGATGGCAGCACCGAGAAGTTCGTGCTCCGCGGAGATCCGCCCGAGGAGAGCAGCGTCTTTCGCAGTGACCGCGCCAATGAATGGGCGATCCTCCAGGCCGTCAAGGATCTGCCCGACTTCCGGATCCCGACTCCGCGCTACTTCGATGCCACGGGCGAGTACATGGGCTGCAAGGCCATCATCTCGGAGGCCATCGACTCGACGTCGATGCAGAAGTACCTCGACTCAGGCCCCGATCTCGACCAGGCACGTGAAGACTTCGTCGCGATCATGGCCTCGGCTCACAACACCTCTCTCGAATCGATCGACGCCTCCATCCCGCGACCGAGCAGTTGGCTCGCGCACATCGAGGATGTCATCGCCAACTACGAGCGCATGCTCGATCTCATCGATAACAGCGACCCAGTGCTTCGCTACACCCTGAAGAAGATCCGAATGAACATGCCTGCCGAGGTGCCGATGGCCCTGGTGCACGGCGATCTTCAGCCGGGCAACTTCCTGCTGTCAGAGGGCACTGACCCGTACATCATCGACTGGGAGTTCTCGCGCATCGGTGACCCGCGCCTCGACATCGGCTACTACCTGCAGATCCCGATGCCCCCGCACCTGTACCACCCAGATCCCGAGGCTTTCCTCACGACGTATCGTGCGCTCACCGGCATGACCGAGGAGCACATCAATCCGGCCATCGCCAAGTACTTCCTGCTTCTCGGCACCAGCCACCTGATGGTCGACATCGTCCGAGGAGTGCAGGACGTCACCGACGGCCAGCACCGCGGTGTCATGGGCATCTTCTTGATGACCGCATATGCCCACTTCAACAAGCTGTATCTCGACTACTCGCTCGAGCTTCCTTACTCGGAGGTCACCTCATGATCACTCGTCCCTCGACCTCGCGCGTACTCGAGGATGTCGTCGAAGAGCTCAGTCGCGACATCATGCCAATCATCACCGACCCAGCCCAGCAGATCCGCATGCACATGCTCATGGTGGTGCTCAACGACTGCGTCAACGCCAGCGAGCGCGAGATCTCGGTCATGCGCACCGAGATCCCGACCTACCTCGCCTTTGCTGATGACGTCGCCAAGGCCACCGGCAATGCCGAGGTTGCCGCCGCGGTCGCCGGCGCCCAGATGGGTGACTCCCTCGTGCTCACTGACGTGATCCGCGACTACGAGAACGCCAGCCGTGCTTTCTCGACCGCCATGGATCTCGTGATGGACACCGTGAACCGCGAGTTCATCGCCCGGGGCGAAGAAATCCTGAAGGTCCGTGTGACGAATGAGCGCGCGATTCTCAGCGGCAGTTCTGCAGTCGGGCGCTCAGCCAGCTGATCGTGAGAGCCACATGAGTGAGCCCCGGGAGATGTCTCGGGGCTCACTCATTGCAACTAAAGGATGCCTACTCCGCGGGGTAGAACTTGTCTCGAGCGCGATCGCTCAGGACTTCCTTGCCCGAGTCGATGATGATCACAGTGCCATTCATGAAAGCCGACTCATCGGAAGCCATGAACAAGGCGGCATTCGCGAGATCACGCGGCATCGGTGCCTTGCCGCCGACGTACTTCGAGCCCAGGCGAACGGCAGCTTCCTCGAGGTTGTCCTTGTCTCCGGTCACGACGCCTGCAGTCAGCGAGGAGACCGTGGCACCGGGAACGAGCACGTTGCTGCGAATCCCGAAGGGTGCGAGTTCAACGGCCACGCTCTTCGTGAGACCCACAACTGCGTGTTTCGCAGCTGTGTAAACGTGCGGGCCAAGACCGCCGTTGATACCGGCAGTGCTGGCAGTGTTGATGATGACGCCCGAACGCTGCTTCTTGAACACGCCTGCCGCGAGCTTGGTGCCCAGGAACACGCTGGTGACGAGGATGCTCATCGTGCGCTCATAATCAGCCAGCGGGGTGGTGTCGATATGACCGATCACGCCGACGACGCCGGCGTTGTTCACCATGATGTCGAGGCCGCCGAATTCCAGGATCGCTGCCTCGATGGCGGTAGCGATATCGGACTCGCTGGTGACATCAGTGCGAACAAAGATCGCGTTGGGGGCCAGCTCTGCCGCGAGCTTCTCGCCTGCTTCTACGTCGATATCGGCGATGATGCAGCGAGCACCCTCTTCGACGTACAGGCGAACGATTCCCTCGCCAATGCCGCGTGCACCACCGGTCACGACAGCCGACCTACCGGCGAGGCGGCCCATCAGTGACCGTCGCTAACGACGAGGCGCTGGATCATGTTGAGGCTGGCCTCATCGCGATTCTCGGCACCGGCGGCAATGATCTCGCGGGTCTGCAGGCGCCACCCGTGACGATCACGCTTCCAGGAGTCGATGTAGCGGCCATGCAAGGTCCATTCCGCACCATCGAAATTACGATGCCAGGCGGTGATCAGGCTTTCGGCTGTCGCGTAATCGGTGTCCTGGAACTCGATCGAGATGTTCGTGACCGCATGTGAGGTCTGCTTGTAGCGCGTGAATGCCTTCTGCAGCGAGGCGAGCAGACTGGCGCGGCCTTCGATCCAATCGGTGCCGCTGTAACGCACCCGGCAATCCTCATGGAACAGATCAGCCTGGGCCACGGCATCTGCCATGTCAGCGGCCTTGCAGTACTTGTACATCAGCTGTTCGATATCGAATCGATCACCGATGCGCAGGCCTTCGACGCGGGCCATGGACATGACGTTCTCCTTCTGTGCGGGATTACTGAAGCTTGGCGACAACGGCGTTGATGCCGTCAGCGATGCCCTGCGCTACTGCCTGAGGTGTCATGCCGGCATGTGCGGAGTTGATGACCTCGATGGAGAAGGTGGCATCGGGGCGATGCGCGTCGCGCGCCCGCAGCAGGCCGACGAGATCGAACTCGCCTGCGTTCGGAGCGCGGCGGTTGTCGAGGCAGTCCTGCAAGAGATCGTCGTTCTCGGCGATGACCGTGCCATCGTTGAACTGCACCGTGGTGATGTGCTTCCAGGCCGGCTCGAGGTCACTGATCGATAGGCCATTGCGGTATAGGTGCCAGACATCCATGCAGATGCTCAGGTTCGGTCGGCCGGCGATCTCGCAAATCTCGGCAGCGATTGCCGGAGTCTTCATATTCGTGAACGGCAGCGGCTCAAGCACGACCTCGACGCCCCACTGGGCGAAGCGATCGGCCACGCGGCCTGCGCGGGCAGCGGCCTCCTCGAGGGTGCCCTCGTAAGGGCCAGTCGCCTGCAAACGCTGCGGCCGGTAATGCTCGGCGATGATCGCTGCTGTCTCCTCGCGGGGATCAGGCTCGGCGAGCATGAGGCGCACGGCCTCCATCTCGCCGACGATCAATCCGTGCTTGTCGAGCAGTGCGTCGAGTTCAGCCAGTGAGTGATCCTGAAGCCACACACCGACGTGTCGAAGGTTGATGCCGATCTCGTGGAAACCTGCGGCCTTGGCGACTGCGAATCGAGTGTCGTAGTCGATATCGCCGAGGCAGTTGTAGGAGAAGGTGAAGTCAGCCGGAGTCAGCTGCGCACTATTTGCCGGCAGCGTCACGCTTCTGGCCTTTCACGATGAGGTCGTTGACCTGGTTGTGGAAGAACGGAATCTTGCCCTCGCGGTCGTTGTACACGTTCTCCTTGTAGTACATCGAGCGTGAGGTCTCAGCGATATCGGACCAGGTCCAGACATCCTCGCCCACGACGACCTTCAGGTGCTCCCAGTGGCGCTCAGTGCGCTCGAGGTATGCGGCATCATCGGACTTGTACCAAAGTTCCCAGGTCTCAAAACGAGTCTTGTTATGCGAGATCGGAATCGGACGGAACAACTGCAGATGCTCAGGATTGTTGTTGAACACGCTTGACGGGAAGATCGTGTAATGGCAGATGGCCACTGACTGGTGGTCGGGGTTCTCCTGCAACTTGGGCAGTGCACCCTTGAGCGGAACGATCATCATCGCGTGATGATCGAACTCGAAGATGCGCATCTCGCGGCCGTCCTTGACGTCCTGCGGCGGGATGTGGTGCA
The DNA here is from genome assembly GCA_044374195.1 of Candidatus Nanopelagicales bacterium. GTDB lineage: Bacteria > Actinomycetota > Actinomycetes > S36-B12 > S36-B12 > CAIKZY01. Next base: position 11,692 of record JBILOY010000020.1, on the reverse strand, counting down.
GCGCCGGTGCGTGGTAGAACTCGTTGAAGGCATCGATGATGACCTTCCAGTTCACGTCGACGTCCCAGGTGACAACTTCCTTCAGGAACATGTTCTCCATCTGGTACGCGCCCAGATCGGTGAGGATGTCCTCGCCCAGCCACTCGAGCAGCGGCGGTGCGACACCCGGGCCATCGAGAACGGCCCATACCCAGCCACCCCACTCGTCGACCTCGACCGTCGGTGACTTCAGGCCCTCAAGCTTGTCCTGATCGAAGTCCTCCTTGTCGGGAACGCCGATGACCTTGCCGTCGAAGTCGTAGACCCAGTCATGGAAGGGGCAGGTAAAGCGACGGGCACCGCAGCCATCGTTGCGCACGATCCGAGACCCACGGTGCTGGCAGATGTTGTGGAAGCCAGCGACAGTGCCGTCCTTACGACGGGTGAAGACCACCGACTCACCTTGGCCCTGCCACACGTAGTGATCGCCAGTGTTGGGGATCTGCTCCGAGCGGAACATGATCTGCCAGTTCGGGTTGAGCACGTACTTGCGCTCGAGGTCGAAGCGCTCGGGGTCGGTGTACCAGGCGGCCGGCACCACGCCGGGCTGGAAAGGCGTGTTCGGGATATCCGGGCCGAAGCGCAAGGTGTTATCACCGCGGGTGGGTACGAAGACCATGAGCATGCCTTTCACAAGGGGCTGGAACATCTCGAATCTAGCAGTTGTCTATACAACTTACAAGGAAAATCAGGGGCCCTTGGCCCTCTTCAAAGCGCGCCCTGGCTAGATGTCCAGGACGAGACGATCGCCCTTGCAGCGCGAGACGCACGGCATCATGTAGATGCCCTCTTCCTTGTCCTCGTCGCTGAGCAAGGAGTCGCGGTGGACGATCTCACCCTCGAGGACCTTGGTCTCGCAGGTACCACAAATTCCTTCGGCACAACTGGTCACGATGCGCTCGTTGTTCTTCAGCAGCACCTCGGCAATGCTCGTGCCGACAGGCACCTGGTACTCATTACCCGAGCTGTTCACGACCACCGTGAACTCGTGGTCTCCCCCGTCGCCATCGGTATCGATGACCTTGGCGGCGAAGCGCTCGACGTGCGGCGCCGGACGGAAGGACTCCTTGCACGCATTCTCGAGGGCAGAGAGCAGCGGCTCAGGGCCACAGCAGTAGATCGCGGTGTCAGGGCCGGCCTCTTCGATCAGTTGGGTCAGCGGGAGCAGACCCTTCTCATCCTGCGGCCACGGGATGACGCCATAGTCGGCCATCTTCTCGACGAAGGCCATCGAGTCGAGGGAGCGACCCCCGTAGTAGAAGGACCACTCGGCACCGTTGTCGCTGGCACGGCGCAGCATGGGCATAAGCGGGGTAACACCAATGCCACCGGCGATGAACAGGTACTTCTTCGCCATGATGAACGGGAAGTGATTGCGTGGACCACGCACTCGCACGGTGTCGCCAACCTGCAGATTCTCGTGCACAAATTGCGAGCCACCGCGACCGGCTTGCTCTTTGAGCACCGCGATGCGCCACGTGGTCTCATCGAGGCGGCTGCACAGCGAGTACTGGCGGATCATGTCGCCACCGAGCTCAACATCGATGTGCGCACCCGGCTCCCATTCGGGGAGTGCGGCACCTGTCGGATCAGCGAACCTCAGGCTGATGACCCCGGTGGCCTCGTCGAGGCGCTCGATAACCGTGACCTCGCGAAACTCCTCGAGAACGTCGTCCAGGGTGATAGATGCCATGGCTAGAGGGTAGTCGCCCCATCGACCGAGACGACCGTGACGGTGCCTGCCGAACCGTCGACGGTGACCTCCATGCCATCAGCGAGCGAAGTCGTGCCTACGGTCACCGAGAGCACACTCGGAATTCCGAGTTCGCGACTGACCACGACAGCATGCGAGTTCAGCGCGCCGACATCGACGACGACCGCGCCGGCGATCAGGAACAGTGGAGTCCAGGCCGCATCGGTGAACGGTGCGACGAGGACATCGCCCGGCTCGAGCTTGGCCATGTCGTACGGATCATTGAGCACGCACACCCTGCCTGTGTAGCGGCCTGCTCCGCCGCCAATTCCCGCAAGCACGCCGCCGACCGGGAGCGGGGTCATGCGTGTTGCGGCGCGACGCTTCCACTGCGACAGCGGCAGCGGATCTGAGGCAATGATGAACGGCGGTTCGATCTCGAACAGCTGCGCGTACTCGCCCAGGCGTATGGCGATGATGTCCTTGAACAGCCCCGGATCCTTGACGTACTCGTCGAGCTCATCGTTCATGAGCATCATGACGTCTTCGGGATTGGCGTAGAGCCCGGCCGCAACGCCGCGGGCACCGAGTTCGCGAATGGCCATGCGCACCTCGTTGATGGTGGCGCACGAGGTGGCCTTGGTCATCTCGCGCGAGGGCACGCTGATCTTCGAAGATGCGAATGCCATCTCGAAGGTGCCGAGTGCCTCGTCGTTGCCGGCGAGCAGGCCGCGCATGGTGTCAGCAGCGGCCTCGCGGCGCGCGGCAAGCACCTGGTGACGCGCTGCAGGCGAATCAGCGTCAGATGCCTTACGCACGCCATTGATCAGGCGAAGGGGCTGCAAGGGATCGGTTTCCCACGAGCGGGAGTAGATATCCCACTCGTTCGGGCCGCGGTAGCCAAACTCGAGGAGATAGTCATGGAAGGACTTCGCGAAGGCCTTCTCGGCGTCGGTCGATGGATTCGTCACGGCCGCAAGTACGGCCTCGGGTCCTTGGTCGAAGAGTGCGGTGACCTCTGCTGAGGCATTGGCCTCGCGCGAGAGGTGCCACAGGCCGGTCGACGGCGCCGCAGACGGCACCTCACCCAAGCCTGAGATCAGCTCGAGCTGCAGTTCGGGGCGACCGACGGATGCGCACAGACCCACGAGCATCGATGGGCCGAGTGTGGAGCCGAGGCTGGAGAAGTCGTGCTGGTAGAACGCGTTGTCGAGTTCGGGCACGAATGAGCGTGCACGCGCGACCAGTTCGGCATCGCTGAGCTTGGTGAGATCGGGACGCTCGGCACGGAAGCGACTCGTGCGAGCCCGGTCTTCCTCGAACACGGGGAATGACGTGGCGGCGAGAATGCCGCCAATGGTGGCCATTGCCTTCTCGGTGAGATCGGGGCGGATATCGCCTTCCTGGGGAATGTACGGCGGGGTATCGGGATGAGAGCCGAGCAGTTCGGCGTCGAACTTCTCGAGGTCAGCGCCCAGGCGCAGGCCGAGCAAGCGCATATGCGAGAGGTTCAAGTAGAAGTAGCCACCGAATACACCGACGACCGGCCACTTAGGGCCGGACATCTCATCCTCTGCGTAAATGCCGAAGTCAATGAAGCCCCGGAACCAGCCGGGCAGCAGGCCCTCCTCGAACACCAACGACCAACCGAGCGGGCTCGCCGGATCGGCCAGGACCTCGCCGGCATTCGCGCGGGTGTAAAACGGGAGGCGCTCGTCGCGCTGCCAGTCGGCGATCCAGGAGTCGATCATGGGAGTTCCTTCGCTTCGGTGTTCGAGAAGTGCATTCTTATCTGGTCTCTTCGTGCGACTGCACCGCTCGCAGGGTACGCGAGCGGTGCAGTCGGACGAATAGATGCTGCTTAGAACGGTGCCGAGCCGCCGTCGACGTTGTAGGTCGCGCCGGTCATGCCATTGCCGAGTGGGCCGGCCAGCAACACTGCCATGCCGGCAACCTGCTCGACGGTCTGGAGCTCCTTGGTCAGGCAGTCATTGGCGAAGTCCTCGAGGAATGCCTCGTAGGTGATGCCCGATGCTGCGGCGACCTGAGCACCTGCGTCCTTCATCAGTTCAGTCTCGATCGGGCCGGGGCAGATCGCGTTGCAAGTGACGCCCGTGGTGCCGTACTCGACCGCAGTGGCCTTGGTCAGGCCGATCATGGCGTGCTTGCCGGCGATGTAGTGGCTGACCGCGACCTTCGAGGCGATCTTGCCCTCGATGGAAGCAATGTTGATGATGCGGCCGTAACCGGCGGGCAGCATGTACTTCAGTGCACGGCGGGTACCCCAGAACGCGGTGCTGGCGTTCCACTCGAGACCCTTGAGCCATGCCTCGTCGCTGAGCTCGCCGATCGGTGCCCAGCCATCGCAGCCACCTGCGCAGTTGACGATGATGTCGAGCTGTCCGTACTTCTCGGCGGCGAAGTCGACAAGCGCATCGACCTGTTCGCGCTCGAGAGCATCGGTCTTCTTGAAACTTGCGCGGTCACCGGCGGCCAGCCGCTCGAGGGCATACGCACCCTTCTTCTCATCGCGATTGCCCAGCACAACCGAGGCCCCCTCGGCGATGAATGCCTCCGCGATGCCGAAACCGATGCCGGTGCTGCCGGCGGTGATGACCGCTACGCGGCCCTCGAGAGTGCCCATGTGAACTCCTGATGATCAAGGCGGACCCGATCTGGGCCGCCAAAGTGTCGTGCGGTCATCTCACACCAGTTACTGGAGTGAGTCAATGGAAACTGGAAAGTTGGTCGTCCTGCAATGTCCGGGACGGTCAGTCCTGGATAACCACGGCGAGCTTGACCTTCGAGGCGTCACCATAGACCGCCTCGGCTCCCTCACGGGCCAGGCGGTTGATCGTGCGGTGCACGTACTGCACGCCTGGCTCATTGCGGCCAAAGATCTGGGTCTTGTCGGTCGTGACCGCCACGCCCTTCTGCACGCCGTAGCCGGTGATGTAGTCCTCGCCGTAGGTGACGTCGTAGAACCAGTCGCGCATGACCTCGAGCTCGTGGCGCCCTGCTTCGTCCTCTGGGATAGGCGTGCGCACCAAGATGCGCTGCTCGGTCACAGACTCGTTCACATTGGTGGTCGGCAGCGGGAATCCGATGGCCATGCGCTGGCGCCAGCCGCCAGCGATCGAGAAACCGGGGAACAGCCAGTTGATCGTGCCGACATTCGCCGTGGGATCCCAGGTCTCCTCGGGATCATCGAGGTGGTTCTCGATCTCGCGCAGGGCGAAGGACACGCGCTCATGCGCACCGTAACCATCGAAGATCGCGGTATTCGACAAGTTGGTCTTGAAGACGGTGTTCGCATGCAGTGACGCGAAGTGGTAGCCCTCGAGGTAACCCTCAATCGCGACCTTCCAGTTCGGGCCGGGCATCATGCGCGAGCTGAACAGATGGCAGTCGGCGAGCTTCAGGCTCTCCAGGATCGGCGCGAAGTCACCGAGCCAGGAGTCGATGTCGATCTCGAGGCCAGGAGTCAGGCAGACGAAGACAACGCCGTGCTTCTCGACGACAGGCAAAGTGATCAGGTTGCGCTCTGACTTGTCGAAGTCACCGAAGGTGCTCTCGCCGTAGATGCCCTTGAGCTCGCCGTCCATGCCGTACGACCAGGCGTGGTAGCGGCAGGTCAGTGCGCGTGACTCGCCATGGCCGGCTTCGCAGATCAGTGCGCCACGGTGGCGACACACATTCAGCATCGCGTGCACCTCGCCTTTGGCATCCCGGGTGATAACAACAGGAACACCCACGACCTCGATGGCCTTGTACGAGTTCTTCTTCGGCAACTCGCACGAGAGTGCAAGCGGCAGCGGGATGCGCTTGAAGATGAGCTCGATCTCGTTCTTGAAGATCTCCTCGTCGAGGTAGTTCGCCGCCGGCTCGAGGAACGGCGCCTCGGCCTGATCGGTAGTCCTGTTCTTGGTGTGGGCGATCAGGCGACGCATCATCGAGATCGCCTCTTCGCGCGCCGCGCCATTGAGGATGTCGCTGGGCAGATAGGCCGGGACGACGGCTTCGGTCTGGGCTGTCTCGCTCACGTGAACTCCTAGTCAGGCGGGTTCCCTGAGCGTATCAACTTGTCTAGACGACTACTAGATCCTGGGGCGATTGCCCCAAGGGCAGAGGTGAATCCCCCGAGGAATCCCCTACGACTATCCGATCGGCAGGATTTCGGATCCACGGTCGCGCTCGTGAGTGAGTTCGTTGATGCACAGCAGCACGAACCGGCCATCGGGCCAGACCTGAACGCGGGAGATCGAGGCATAGCCGGGGTTGTAGAAGAACTTGTGCGGGCTGTCGAGCACGTAGGCCAGGAAGGAGTTCGAGGCTCCCCCGTGGCTTGCCACCACGACCTTTTGGCCCTGGTGCGTCACACCGAGGTGCCGCAAGGTGCTGACCATGTTCTCGCGCAGCTCGGCATCGTTATGGACGGGCACGAAGCCCTCCTCAAACCTGCCCTCGAGGAAAGCCTTGATGCGCGACTTGTCGGCCATGCCATCAGTGCCGGTGTAGGCCGTGGCGCCTGACACCCATTCGCGCAGCTTCTCGTCGATGGTGATCTCGAGCCCGCGGTCAGCCGCCAGCGGCTCGACAGTCTGCACTGCTCGAATGAGATGGCTGGAATAGATCGCATCAATGCGCTCCGGCCGAAGATACGCGACGAGACTCAACGACTGAGCGATGCCCTCATCACCTAGCCCTGGATTCATCGAGCCGTCAGGTAGCGGTACTGCATGACGCACGAGAAGGATCTCGCACGGCTCAGCGATGCCGAGCTCTTGCTCAGTTGCCATCACAAACGCGATCAGACCGCAGTGCCGAAGTTGCCGAGTTCATCGACCGACGGGAACTGCAGGCTCTGCAGCTCGAAGTACTCCATCAGTCCGTGATGACCGAGCTCGCGTCCGATGCCGGAAGTCTTGTAGCCACCGAACGGTGCCTTCGCATTGAAACGACCGCCATTGACGGAGACCTGGCCGGTGCGCAGGCGCTTGGCGATACGCACAGCTTCGGGAACATCAGCGGCGAACACTGCACCGGACAGGCCGAACTCGCTATCGTTGGCGATCGCGATGCCCTCCTCGAGGGTGTCGTAGCCGAGGATGACCAACACTGGGCCGAAGATTTCCTCCTGGACCACGACCGCCTTGGGCGATAGCCGGCTGAACACAGTGGGCTTGACGAAGTAGCCACGATCGAAACCATCAACGGCACCTGGCCCACCGGCGATCAGTGTGCCCTCGGTCATGCCGATGTCGATGTAGTTCTTCACGGTCTTGAACTGTCCAACGGAGGCGACAGGGCCCATCGTGACTGACGGATCGAGCGGGTTGCCGATGACGAAGGCGTTGACCATCGCGGCCACGCGCTGCTCGACTTCGTCGATGACCGCGTTCGAGACAATCAGTCGCGTGGTAGCCGCACACGTCTGGCCGTTGTTCACGAAGGCGCCTCGCACGGCATTGGGCACCGCCTCATCAAGGTCTGCTCCGGGGGCAATGAGGAACGCCGACTTGCCGCCGAGCTCCAGGGCAACCTTCTTGATGGTGGGAGCCGCGGCCTGCGACACACGCACGCCAGCACCCGTTGAGCCGGTGATGCTCACCATGTCGATCTCCTTGTGAGACGACAGGAGTTCGCCGACGAGTGCGCCGCGACCGGAGACGAGGTTGAAGACGCCCGACGGCAGTCCGAGCTCGTGCACAAGGTCGGCGAGGACGAAGGTCGCCAGCGGTGCGACAGAACTGGGCTTCACGACGATGGTGCAACCTGCTGCGAGCGCCGGGCCGACCTTCGCGGCCAGCTGGTAAAGCGGGTAGTTCCAGGGAGTGATGGCACCCACAACGCCGACTGCGGCACGGACGACCATAGAGTTGGCGATGCGCTCCTCGGCGGGCATTTCACGGGCAGCCTCGGCCATGGTCTCGAACACAGTTGCTGCCAGGCCCACCTGCACGCGTTCGGCGATGGTGATCGGCGAGCCGACCTCCTGAGCCATGATCTTGGCGAGCTTGGCTTCATTGGCGCGAAGGCCATCAGCAAGTGCCTGCACGACATCGGCTCGCTCGTTGATCGGGGTCTCGGACCAGTCGTCGAAGGCGCGTCGAGCGGCGAGAATTGCACGCTCGGCGTCTGCGCCATCGCCCGCGGGAACGGTGCCGATGATCTCCTCGGTTGCAGCCTCGTCGACTTCGATGACCTCGCCAGTTGCCGGCTTGATCCACTGGCCATCGATGTACAGGGCGTCGCGGTTGATCATGGTTCCTCCAGTGCCTTCGTCTTCACTTTGGTTGGGTCGTTTCGTGGTGCGGGTGTAACAGATGGATCCCTAGTCGAGAAGTCGTTCCCTCAATGCTTCCACCGTCGCGGCGGGAACATCGAGCTGAGCGACATACGCGGGCAAGCCTCCGTATGCCTCGTCAGCCTCCGCAAGCAAGAGTTCCATCGCGGTGCGCGGCACGCGGAGTAGTTCTTCCCGCTGATTCATCATCGGGTGATTCTCGAAGTTCTCGCGCCCGCGCAAGTCATTCACCATGGCGACTACCTCGTCGCCGCTCAGAGCGAAGTCATCAGCGATGTCGCTCTCGCTGACTCCGAGCAAGGACAGCAAGATCGCCGCCACGATGCCAGTGCGATCCTTGCCCGCCATGCAGAAGAAGACCGCGGGATAGGAATCACCGAACGCCAGGGCATCGAGGATGTCGCACACTGCCGGACCGCCGTGAGTGAGCATTTCACCGTACACACTTGCCAGGTATTCGGCAGGCGGAAGCTTGCGAGCTTCTACATCAGACTTCCAATGCCCCGGCAGGATCGGCGCGTGCAAGTGGTCACGGATAAACGGTGGCAGCGGAAAGGCTTCACGCTCACTGTCATAGCGGAGGTCAATGACGCACTTCGCGCCGAACTCCTGCCAATCGGCAAGATCGTCGAGTCGATGCAGACTAGATGAACGAAAGAGCATCCCGCGGCGCACAGCGCGGTCACCGGCTCCCCGGTAGCCACCGAGATCACGCATGTTGTAAATGCCGCCGAGTTCATGACGCGTACCGATCACGGAAGCTCCACGTAACCCGGGTACTTCTGCTCCTTGTCCGGAAGCTCTGCATCGCCCGCCGGGCGATTCGGCCAGATCTTGCGCTGCGCGAAGCCGGCGCGGCCCGCGTTGAAGTCATCGACAGTCATTGCATACGTGGAGAGCACGAGGCGCTTGGCGAAGCGCCAGACGCCGTCGTCCTTGCGGTAGTCATCCTGGTAGCGAATGTTCGTGACGATCGTGTGCTGCTCGTTGGCGAGCTCCGCGTATCCGATGACGGTTCCGCGCGCGTGGTCGTCGTCCACGAAGTGGACCGCGACACCGTGGGGATCGTGCAAGGTCATCGGGAAAGGGGCGTGCTTGACCCGGAAGTTCTCGATGATTGCCTGGCGTCCGGTCGTGACGCTATTGGACGAAGCGAAGACACCGTCCTCGGTGAAGAGCAGGCCGACTTCCTCGAACAACATGTCGTCGAGCAGTACTGCGTAGCGCACGATGAGGTCGTTGATCGCGAACCGATCCTCAAGACGCTGCACGCGGCTTTCCATGGAGGTCACGTGGGGAACACTACTGGAGTCCATCTAAAGAAACTACCCAAAGGCCGCAACCTGTCTACACAATCCGTACCCTGTCACCTGTGACCGAACTCCCCCTGTACGAGCAGGTGCGCCAGTCGTTGGCATCTGCGATCGCCAGTGGCGAGTACGGCCCGGGCGACAAACTGCCCAGTGAGACAACTCTCGCCTCCGAGATGGGGGTCAACCGGCTCACAGTCCGCAGGGCCATCGAGGAGCTCTCTCGCGCAGGTCTCGTGCAGTCGCGTCAGGGCTCCGGCACATACGTCGCCCGATCGGTGGTGCGCCTGCCCGTCTCTCAGTCCTTGTCGACTGACTCACTGGTCTCGGGCATCACCCAGCAGATCAATGAGCAGGGCCACTCCTACGAGGACATCCTCCTCAAGGCCACCAAGGTCAACAGCCCCGCGCAGAACGCCGAACTCCGCTTGCCGGCCGGCCCGCTCTGGCGGGTCGACAACGCCCTGGTCGTCGACGACGACGTGTGGATGTGGTCGAGTTCTTGGTTCCCGATGGAGCTGCTCAAGGACCCCAAGCGCACCTGGTCACCGGTCAGCGGCCTGTACGGCCAACTCAATGACGCCATCGGCGAGCTAGTACCCATGTGGCGCGCCTTCTCCGCAGAGGCAGCATCCGGAGAGGACGCCGAGATTTTGGGCATCAAGGCCGGCACCCCGCTGATCGTGCGCGACGGCCTAACCGCCGATCAAGACGGAAACCCGGTCCTGCGCGTCAGTCGACGTGCGCGAATGGACCGGGTCTCCTACGTGCTGCGGTACTAACCGCCAAAACTCAGGCCTTACTTGGCTAGCCAGCGATCCAGGATCTGGTGGTAGTGACGAATGCGGTTCTCCTGGTAACGCCCGAGCTGGATGCCCTTGGTCTTCAGTGACTTGAGGCCATCTTGGATGTGCGGCAGGTTCGCGTAGTCCTGATCGAAGACGGGGCCGAGCAGGCCGATCTCCGTGATATCGGAGAAGGTCTCACCTGGCTGCAACCAGCGGGTCGCCGGAGCCTTCTTCTTCGCGCCATCGGCCGGCGCCTGAGCGAGGAGGTACACCTCGGCCAGGCACTTGTCAGGATCATTGCCCAGTGGGCGGAAGCGGTAGATGGCATTGGTGCGCGGACCTGCGAAGAAATAGAAGTTCGGGAACAAGAAGTACTGGATTCCGTCGAGAAGCTCGGAATCTGTCCAGTGATCTTGATCAGTACCGAACTGCTTAGCTAGCGACACGCGCATCTCGGCTGCCAGCTCGCGGCGGGCAGTGGAGTCAGCCGGCACGCGCGGGGTCTGGCCGTTCTCCATGGCCAGGTCGCGGCCCTTGCCCGCGGTGTAGAAGGCACGAGTCTCGTAGTACGAGTCGAGTACCTCCTGCTCGCTGATGTGGTTCGCGATGGTCGGGCTGGGCACACCCTGCGGGACGATCTGGCGGCTCCAGTTCTCCTCGGGAATGACGTCGTACTGGGTGTTCTCGTCGCCGAGCCACTCCATCATCTGCGGGTGAGTGGCCAGCGAATGCCAGCCCTCGATGAAGGCCTCGCCGGTGATCTTCCAGTTGGCGTTGATCACACCACCGAAGTGCGAGTAAATGACGCGATCGTCGTAATTCCAGCGGTCCCAGTCATTGAGCATGGTGCCGACGTAGGACTCGAATGACTCGCAGTCAGGATCGGGGTTGATGAAGACGAAACCATTCCAGACATGGACCTTCGCCTCGGGCAGCGAGAAGGTCGGCTGATCGATCTGCGGGAAGTCCCACTGGCACGGAATGAACTTCGAGGTGCCATCGATATTCCAGCTGAAGCCGTGGAAGGGGCACCGAAGCTCGCTGACGCGGCCGTCTTCGGTGCGCAGGGCGCGACCGCGATGCAGGCAGACATTCGACAGCGCCTTGATGTCGCCGGTGTTCGTGCGCATGATGAGCCACTTGTCATCGGCGATGTCGTACATGATGTGGTCGCCGGCTTCGGGGATCTCGTCGACGCGGCAGACGAACTGCCAGACCTTGCGCCAGACCTTATCGACCTCGCGATCGTGGAAATCGCGGGAGATGAAGCGCTCAACGTCGAGGGGCTCGCTGCCGAGATCCTCATTGATGCTGTAGCGCAGCACTGGGGGCACTGGGCGCGCATCGTGATCGAGGAACTCCTGCACGCTCGTGGCGGGTGACATCGGCGGGGTCGGCTCGTCGGATGCTCGCTGCGGAGAAACCTGGAGGTCGGTCATCTGTGCTCCTCGTGAAGGGGTATTCAGATTCTCCCCCCTGAGATACTGAACGTCAAGTAAAGATACTGAATTGACGTCAAGGAAAATGAGAGTGGGGCCCGGCCAAAAGGACCGGG
>JBILOY010000034.1:0-13804 GCA_044374195.1 Candidatus Nanopelagicales bacterium | reverse complement strand
GAAGCGAGGACTTACTTGGTCTTCCAGACTGCCTTGAACTGTGCGACGTAGTTCTTCACACCGAGGTAGTTGCCATCGGCGGTGAGAACCAGCGAGTTGGCATTTGCCTTGGTCAGGATCTGCGTGGGCAGGTCCTTGGTGTTGAACGGCATCTTCTGGAAGTAGCGAGCGAAGCTGTCGATGACAGTCCAGCCCACGATCGGCAGGGAGTAACCGGTCCATGCCGATTCAGTGCCGTCCTTGAGGCCTGCGATGTTGCCCACACCAGCGGTCAGGCCGCCGATCTGAACCTGGTTCTGCAGACCAGCGGTCTTCAGAGCCGAGGAGACACCGGTGACCCAGCCACCGAGATCGGAAACGATCCAGTTGGCCTTCGGGTTGCGCTGAACAGCGGAGACAACTGCCGCCGGGGTCTTGCCGGCGAAGATGTCGGTGAGCTGCTGCGGGTTGTCGTTGTACACAGCCTTGCCACCCGAGAGGATGCGCAGGTTGTTCTTGAACGCCTCATCGAAGCGGATCAGGATCGGGTACAGCGGAACCGTGACACCCTCGACGTTCGGCGAGGCGGTGTTGGCCACGACGTAGGCAGCGATCATGCGGCCCCACACATCGAGCTGGCGCTTGCCGGCGATGTGGGTGTCGACGAGGGCGCTGGTCGGGGCGCTCATGCAAGCAGAGCAGATGACCGGGATGTTGGCGGCCTTTGCCTTGCCCAGGAGGTCACCCAGGGTGCTGGGCTCGATGCCGGAGATGTGGATGCCACTCGGCTTGAGATCCAGTGCCTGCTGGAAGGCTGCGCGCTGGTTCTCGGGAGTATCCGCACCGGAAACTTCCTTGAAGGTCCAGCCCAGAACCGCACCGCCGGCTGCGAGGCCGTCGTTGAGGGTCTTGTTCTCAGCGCCACCGTTGGACAGGCCAACGATGAGCTTCGTCGGAAGCGTCTTCGGCGAGACCTTGAGCGGGGTCGTGATGTTGATCGTCTTGGGGGTGCTGGAGTACTGCTTGACGATCGCCTTGGCTGCAGTGACGCCCTTGTCGGCGGCGGGAGCAGATGCGGTCGCAGCAGGTGCCAGGGCACTTGCCAAAACAACGGAGGCGGAAGCCGTGATGGCAACCGCGAGGATGGACTTGCGCATGGATCTCTCTTCCAGTCGAGGGGTACTTACGAACCCGAGCGGAGTAAAAGTACATGAACGTCCTATGGATGGGAAGTAAAATCCATCTCATTCGGGTCACGAATTCGATTTTGCTCGTGAAATCACGGAGTCCGAGTCAAGAAACTAGGGCGTCCGACAACCGTCTTTCCGACTATGAGGATGCCTCGGGCTACCCGGAGTCCCCGGGCGATCTGTCCCCTTAACGAGGTGGAGGGCCCGCCTGCAGACGCAGACGGGCCCTCCTTCGTTGTTCAGAGCTACTTGACTCCCCACAGGGCCTTGAACTGGGCCTCGTAATCGCTGACGCCGATGAAATTTCCGTCGGCATCAAGTGCAGCCGTGCCAGCTGTCTCAGCAGTCAGCAATTGCGCCGGAAGGGGTCCGACCACGATTTCCTCGCCACCGATGATCCGAGCGAACTGGTCCATCACTCGCCAGCCCACCACGGGGGTCGGGAAGCCCATCCATGCGGCCTCCGTGCCGGCAGCGGTTGCTGCGATGTTCGCCGCAGTCGGTGCCCAACCCACGACCTTGACGCCCTCGACGGCAATACCCGCCGCCGTCAGTGCATCACCGAGGGTTGCGGAGAGTGCGCCGGGCGCGAAGCTTGCCCAGTTGACCAGGGGGTCCAACTGCATGGCCAGACTGATCACGTCGGCCGGGAGCATCGTCGGATCGGCAAGGTCAATCAGGTTCTCCGTTGTCGAGCAGGGCTCGCAGTACTGCAGCAGAGCAGCCTGGAGTCCTTGATTGAACTGAGCTGCGGCACCTGTGCCGTAGGAAAAGAGCTGGAGCACGGCATCTTGTGCAGAGTTGACCTGGATGTACGAGGCCACAGCTGTGCCCCAGCCATCGACCTCAGCCTTGCCCGCAATCGAGGTGTCCTTGAGTGCATCGAGGGGATCAACGATGCAGCCGGTGCACACCACCGGAACGCCGTCGGTCGTTGCCTTCGCGAGGCCGTCGACCAGGTAGTCGACGTAACCGCCGTCGATATGGATACCTGCAGGCTTCTTGGCCAGGGCCTCGTCGAAAGCAGCAATGGCTCCGTCAGGGGTTCCCGCGCCCTCGATGACCTCGTAGGTCCAACCGAGTGCGGCAGCTGCGGCAGCCATCGAGGCATCCAGGGCCTTTGCCTCCTCGGTGCCATCGGATAGACCGACAATCACTGCGCCGGCTGCGGGCGGAGCTGCAAGCGGGGTATCGATGCCGATACTCGTCGGCGCCACCAGCGCCTGATCCACCACGCTCTGGGCATCGTTCGCCGAGATGACACCCTCGCCTGAGCCATCGACCGAACCACCCGCAATGAAGTTGGGATCATCTGCCGGCATTGCGCAGGCCGCAAGAACAAGGGAGGCGGAGGCGATTGCAGCCAAGGCGGCGATGGGCTTGCGCATGGATCTCTCTTTCGGTCGTGTGCCGCGTGGCGGCGAAGTAGCGTCACGATACATGCACGTCCTATGAATTGCGATGGGTTAGGGCGAAACAATGTGGTGACGAGATGACCTCATTGCCCCAGATTCAGGGCCACAATCCCCCTGTCCCGCGCCATGTGACGCAGATAGACTTACTGTTATCGAACTACTGAAACGCCGATACCTCGGATTACCTGCCTTCGGGAGACAGATGACCAGCGAACTCGCCCTCGCCAGCCTCGATCGCGAGGAGCTCGCGGAGCTTCGTCTGACCGTGCGTGCTGCGGCCACGGAGTCCGGCTACCCCGAGCGGGTGCGCGAACTCGAGGCGGGCACCGAGAACCCCGGCCTCGACACTGAGCTGTGGACCCTCTTGGCTCAGGAGATCGGCCTGGCCGGGGTCGGACTTCCCGAGGAGGTCGGCGGCCTGGGTGGCCTCGCCGAGATCCTTGCAGTCGCCGAAGAGCTAGGCGCCACCCTCGCGCCCGTGCCCTTCCTCACCAGCACCGTCATCGCGGGCCAGATCCTGACTGCGGCCGGCCCAGCGGCCCTGCCCTATCTCGAGCGCATCGCTGGCGGAGAAATCGCGGCACCGGCCATTACTGATGCGCGCGGCAGATTCACCGAGTCGGGCGTGACCTGCACCGGAACCGACACCGAGGTGGACGGCACCGTTCGCTTCGTCCCCTACGGCGCTTCAGCTGACTTCTTCGTGGTCGCCCCTCGCACCGATGCCGGAATCGACCTCTACATCGTGGAGGCGGCTGATGCCGTGGCCACCGCACTGCCATCCCTTGACTTCAGCCGCCCCTCGGCCACAGTCGAGTTCACCTCGTCGCCCGCTGTACGCCTTACCACCGGAGGTGCCGGTCTCGCAGCACTCGAGAGCGGACTCGATATTGCACTGCTCGCCATCGGAGCCGATCAGCTCGGCGGTGCGCAGTACTGCTTCGACATGACCCTCGAATACATCAAGCTGCGTCGCCAGTTCAATCGCGAGATCGGTAGCTTCCAGGCGGTCAAGCACCGCATGGCAGATGCACTGATCCAGGTCGAGATGGCGCGCGCCGGTCTGGAGCGCGCAACGTGGGAGCACTCGGAGAATCTGTCGGCAGACGCCGCAGTGGCCAAGGCGTGGGGCTCAGATGCCTTCAATGCCCTTGCGGCAGAAGCAATTCAGCTACATGGCGGCGTGGGCTTCACGTGGGAGCACGATGCGCATCTGTACTTCCGCCGCGCACGGTTCGATGCGGCGTTCTTGGGTGATGCTTCGTTCCATCGCGAGCGCGTGGCAACGCTGCTCGGCTGGTAACTCGCGAGCGCGTGGCAACGCTGCTCGGCTGGTAACTCGCGAGCGCGTGGCAACGCTGCTCGGCTGGTAAACACTGGCAGTGTGAAAGGGCCGCCCGATGGGCGGCCCTTTCACGTTGCAACGACTAGTTCTTGCTGAGCTGCGAGAACGGTGCCTTGTCGGCGCGGTGCTCGGCCGGTAGCCCCAGAACGCGTTCGGCGATGATGTTGCGCTGGATCTCGTCGGTTCCACCGGCAAGGCGGTAGCCCGGTGCGCCGAGTACGTGATCGGACCACGCGAACTGACCCCACTCACCTGTGTCAGCAACAAGTGAGGAACCGAGCATGTCGGCGGCTGCATTACCGATACGCACGAGATTGTCGGAGGCGATCAGCTTGCCGAGTGAACCCGCGGGCCCGGGCTTATCGCCGGAGGCATTCGCCCGAGCGACCTTGGCCACAACTGCCGCGTGCAGACGTGCGCGCACGTACACATCAGCAATCTCTTGGCGTACGACCGGATCATCGTTGACGCCCAGAGCCTTGGCGAGCTCGACGAGATCGGAAACAGTTCCGCCCTTGCGGCGATGACCGGAGCCTGATGACGAGCGCTCGAAGCCGAGGGTCGCCATCGCGACCTTCCATCCGTCGTTGACATCGCCGATTCGCATCGAATCAGGAATGCGAACGCCATCAAAGAAGACCTCATTGAAGCTGGAGGGGCCGCTCATCTGGCGGATCGGACGGATCTCGACGCCCGGGGAATCCATCTTCACCAAAAAGGCAGTGATGCCACCTTGCTTGACGACATCAGGATCCGTACGAGCAAGCATGAAGCCGTAGGCGGAGAACTGCGCATTCGAGGTCCAGATCTTCTGTCCATCGACAACCCACTCGTCGCCATCGCGCACGGCCTTGGTCGACAGCCCCGCCAGATCGGAGCCGGCGCCCGGTTCGCTGAACAGTTGGCAGCACAGCTCATCAGTGCGCAGGAAGGCGCGCGCGTACTGGTCACGCTGCTCAGGTGTGCCGAACACGCTGACGGCTGCGCCGACCAGGCCGGTGGTCACCGAGATGAGTTCCGAGGAGGGCGGTACGTCGAACTCGCGCTCTTCATCAGCGAAAGCAACTGCGTAGACGCTGGGCAGGCCGCGGCCGCCGAACTCCTCGGGCAAAGTCAGGGCACCGAAGCCAGCGTCGAAGCGAGCCTTGCGGTACTCGCGGACGCGATCAAGGTGAGCGCGCTCGTCTTCCTCGCTCTTGGCGATGAAGATCTGCAGTTCGGGATCACCCTCGCCCCACACACGCGCCTCTTCAGTGCGCGGCTTCGCGACGGTGCTCAGCCAGGTGCGCACATCGGCGCGAAAGGCCTCGAGCTGGGCGGGATCGAGCTCGCTCACGAGTTCGCACCTTCCTTGACGAGAACGGTGCAAGCCGAGATGCCGGGTGCGCCGTAGACATGAGTAAAGCCAATACGCGGATTATTGGGCACCTGCTGCCCGAGCGCACGTCCTTGCAGCTGGCGCATGACCTCATGCACCTGGCGCAGACCCGAAGCGCCGACAGGTTCGCCATTCGCGAGGCAGCCACCATCGGTGTTCACCGGCAGGCGGCCATCGATCTTGTAGTCACCGTTGAGGTAGCCGGCACCCTGCTCGCCGTTGGCGCACAGGCCGGTTTCGCCTAGGTGGATGATCTCGGCGCCGCTGTCGGTGTCCTGCAACTGCGCGACCTGCACCTGATCCGCAGTGATGCCTGCGGTCTCGAACGCTGCCTTCGCTGCATCGATCGAGGGGCTGGTGCGCTCACCGGGCGAGAGCCAGGGCGAGAACACCTCGAAAGATCCGGGCCGACGACCGCGCAACTCGACTGCCGCGAGGCGAATCGGGTTCTCGCAGAGTTCGAAGGCACGCTTGCCACGAGCGAGCACGAGCGCGACAGCGCCTGCGTCAGGCGAGCAGAACATGAAACGGGTGAGCGGCGCATTGATCATGTCGGACTCGAGGGCTTCCTCGACTGATACGGGCTTGCGTCGCCAGGCCAGAGGATGCGCAGAGCCGTAGTCGAAGGCCTTCTCGGAAACATAGCCCAATGTGCGCTCGTCGATGCCGTGCTCATGCAGGTAGCGCTTGATCTTGAGCGCGAAGTAGGAAGTGGTCACCATCATGCCGGTCTCGCCGTACCAGCCGCCGATGCCGTAACGCGCCGGCGACGCAGCGAATGCACCGCGCGCGTGGTTGTCGTAACCGACGACGACAGCGACATCGCGACCCTCGGCAATCAGGCCATTACGTGCGGTCATCAGCGCAACGCCACCGGTGGCGCAGCCATTCTTGACCGTGATGAAGGGCAGGCCTGTAAGACCCATGCGCGCGACCATGTTGTCGGGCTTTGTCTCGCCATTGGTGCCACCGACCGCGAAATCGACCTCATTCCACGTGATGCCGCAGTCCGCGAGCGCTTCGCGCATCGCCTGCTCGGCGAGCTCTTGATCCTCGCCGTCGAAGCGGCCGAACTCGGTCATTCCGCCGCCGACGATGTAGACCTCGTTGTCGATATTCGCGCCACTCATCAGATGGCCTCGAATCCGTAGGTGTGCACGACCGTGCCGTCGTCATTGGTCCAGGCCTTGGCCAGCGCGAGTCGAACCGGCTCGCCGATAACCCATTCGGTCTTGTGCAGCAGCCAGCCTTCGACGATTACTGAGCCCAGATCAACGTAGCCGATGCTGAACGGATGAAACTCATCTGTGCGAAATGGTGCTTTGGGTGCGAAGTTCTGCGTGGTCCAGGACCACACGGTGCCCTCGGTCGGCAGTGCCACGTTGCTGACGTCGACACCCGCGCACATAGGGCACGAGGTAGCAGCTGGGAACACGTGCGCACCGCACGAGGCACAAGCCGAGCCCTGCAGGGCCACCGGATCGGTGGAGGCGAACAGGCTTGCGTCGACGAGCTCGATGCTCACGGCTTCGCCCTTTCTAGTCGGAGAGGTGAACGAGGGCCTTGCCCACGTTCGTGCCGGAGAGAAGGCCCGCCAGCCCCGCACCAGCATTCGCGATGCCCTCAACCACGGTCGCGCGATCAACGAGCTCACCGCTTGCCAGCCAGCCGCTGACCTTTGCCTCGAACTCGGGGCGGAGATCTTCGAAGTCACGCACGATGAAGCCCTGCACGGTGAGGCGACGCAGAATCATCTCGATCATGACAGCGGTGCTGGGCTGAGGTGTGGTGCCGAAGTTCGAGATCGCACCGCACATCGAGACGCGGCCGTGGATCTTCATGTTCTGGAATGCCGCTGCCATCTGCCAGCCGCCGACATTGTCGAAGAACAGGTCGATTCCCTCGGGCGCGGCCTTCGGCAGCTCATCGGCAAACTCGGAGTCGCGGTAATTGATCACGTAGTCGAAGCCGCAAGCATCAAGAAGCCACTGGCACTTGTCTGCGCCACCGGCACTGCCGATGACATGACTTGCACCCGACAGACGAGCGAACTGGCCGGCCATGGAGCCGACCGCACCGCCAGCGCCCGAGACGAGAACGACGTCATCAGCCTTGAGCTTGCCTACCGGGAAGAGACCGGCGTAGGCGGTAAAGCCTGTCTGCCCGAGTGAACTCAACCAGTTGATCGTGGGAGCGAGTTCGGTATCGCAGACGGTGGCCGCGACGTCATCGACAACGGCGTACTCGCGCCAGCCCATTCTATGACGCACGGTGGCACCAACCGGCAGCTTCTCGGATGCAGACTCGATGACCACGCCGATTGCGGAGCCGTCAAGCGGCCCACCGATGCTGAAGTTGGTTGTGTACTGCTTCTCCCCCGGATCCATGCGGCCGCGAGTGGAGGGATCAAGGCTCATGTACTGATTGCGCACCAGTGCATGACCGGCGGTCAGCTCAGGAAGCTCGATCTCGCCGAGAGTCAGATCTTCAGCGACGAAGGTGTGCTGGGGCCGACGCGCAAGAAGGACTGCGGTGGTCGTCTTCACGAGTTGGCCTGGCGCAGGGCGCGAGCCTCGGGGGTGCGACCAACCCAGCCCAGGGCCTGGAAGTCGACATCACGGATCTCGCCCTCGAACCAGACGCCGTTGTCGTCGAAGACACCGTAGGCACCGGTCTTGGGGTCGCGGACGTCGACCAGGCCGACCTCATTCACCGAGTAGACCAGCCCCGTGATCGGGTGGTTGTAGACCTTGGCCATTGCTGCTCCCTGCGAGGCGAATACGCGGTTCTTCGTGAGGGCCAGACTACACAACTTGTCTCGGGGTACAGTAACTTTCCCGCCCATCGAGGAGTGACATGAGCAACCCGCCCATCCCCGGAATCTCTGCGCTCCCCCGTGAACTCGTGCAGATCGCCCACACGGTGCCCAACCTCGAGGCCGCGTGTCATGAGTGGGCAGAGAAAGTCGGGGCCGGCCCATTCCTGGTGCGCAAGCACATGGACGTCCAGGCCATCCACAATGGCGAACCGGCTGTCTACAACCACAGCGCCGCCTTCGGCCAATGGGGGCCGGTCATGCTCGAACTTGTCGAACTCCATGACTGCGGACCGGCCAGCATGAACGAGGTTTTCCGCCATTCTGCGCCTAATCAGGTCAACCACTACGCCTACTTCGTTGACGATCTCGATATCAGCAGCGAGGCCCTGCAGGCACAAGGCTTCCCGCTGACGATGGAGCTCATCTCGTCATCGGGAATGCGCGTTCATTTCCTGGATGCGCGCGCGAGCATCGGCGGTTTGATCGAGCTGTACGTGGGCTCCGAGCACCTGCGCTCGCTGTACGACAAGGTCGCTGCCCTGCACGAGGGCTGGGACGGCTCCGACGTAGTTCGCTACATCTGAGGGTCACTTACTTTCCGAACTGACTGCTAAGTAAGTCGGTTACTTGCGGCTACCGAGTAGTGAGCATTCCCTCACGCCCGATCACGTGGGCGTGATCATTGAAGGTAAGCAGATTCAGTCCGCTTGAGCCGGAGAGGATGCTTGTAATGGCCGTGTTGATACCCACCCTGTTGAGCGCGACTACGCCCGCGGCGTCGGTCGAGAAGAAACGCCCCGCCACAGCAGCGGTGACGCCGGCGGAGGTGACCACGATCCCGTCGCTGCCCCGGGGGATCTGGGCGATGAAGTCCACAAGTGCGCCAAATGCACCCGAACTGAACTCATCCCAACTGCCATCAGTCCCCTCGATCCAGGCGGTGAACGCCTTGTCCAGGTGAACCTGAAACTCGGATGAGGTCATTGAGGTCGAGATCCCAGGGGTATCGAGCCACCTGTCTACGAGTCCGTGAGCATCGAATTCATTCCACCGTGAGTCAACGACAAACTCTGGCCGAGCGACACCGAATTCGACTGCAGCGATCGTGGCCGTCTCTCGCTGTCGAGAGAGAGTGCCACAGCCGAAAATGGGTGCGCGAACACCTCGGCGGACCAGCTCCTTGCCCACGATGCTGGCCTGCAGTTGTCCTGTAGGCGACAAAACGTCGTAGTTCTCTGACCCAAAACTGGCCTGGCCGTGCCTGACCAGATAGATCGCAGGCATGTCAGGCTCCGGGAAGGAGAACCAGCGGACGGGCAAGCAATTCGTTGACGGTCTGCAGGAACTCAGCCGCAGGTGCGCCATCGACAACCCGATGATCAAAGGTCAGGCTGAGAGTGAGCACCTGGGTCTTCACGAAGCGCTCGCCCTCCCATTTACCGCCCTCGCGAAGCCGGCCGACGCCGAGGATGCCGACATTGCCGGGGTTGATGACCGGCGTGAACATGTCGACGCCATAAGTACCCAGCGAGGTAACCGCGAACGTTCCGCCCTCAAGTGTGTCAAGCGAGATAGAACCGGCGCGGCAATCCTCAGCGAGCTCTCGGGTGATGCGCGCGAGCTCGAAGATCGACAACGTGTCGGCGTCGCGAATAACCGGGACCATCAGGCCTCCGGGAACAGCAACCGCCATGCCCATGTGGATGTGGCTGAGAAGGTGGATCTCCTTGTCGACGATTGTCGAGTTCAGGATCGGGTGCTTGCGCAGCGCAAGAGACGCAGCACGCACGATGAAGTCATTGAGCGAGGGCACCTGCAGGCCGAGATCGCGGTACTGCTCCTTGAGCGTGCCGCGAAGATCGACCACGGCATCCATCGTGACCTCGAAGCCGTGCGTGAGCTGGGCCATCTCGGTCAGGCTCTGCACCATGCGAGCCGCAATCGTTCCGCGCATACCCTTCATCGGGATGATCGAAGCGGTCTCCTGCATGGATGCGACGGCGCCGGCCTTGGCCGCAGGTGCTGGCGGAGTGACCACCTGGCCGCTGATGGCATCGCGGACATCCTTGCGAGTCACGAAGCCGGTGTCGGTCTGTACGGCGTTGATGTCGATGCCTGCCTGGGCGGCATCGCGACGGGCCAGCGGCGAGGTGATCTTCGCCGAGCCTGCTGCAGCGGCTGCTTCAACATCCTCAGAGACAACGCGGCCGTTGGGACCGGTGCCCGCGACCTGCGAGACATCGACGCCGAGTTGCTCGGCCACGCGGCGTGCGTTGGGCGAGACGAATTGGCGACCACCTTCATGGACGACAGCGGCCGCGGGAGCATCTGCGGCGGCGGGGCTTGCCTGGTCGACTACTACTGCGGCAGCAACCGGGGCTGCGCCGGCAGGAGCCGCCTCGCCCGGGGCGAGCAGCCAGCCGAGAACAGCGCCCGGCGGAAGCGTGGTGCCGTTGGGCACTGCACGAGCCATGATGCCGTCGGCCTCGGCCTCGACATCGACATCGATCTTGTCGGTGGCAAGACGAAGCAGTGGGGTGCCGACGGTGATGAGGTCGCCGTCATTGACGAGCCACTCCTCGAGCGTGCCCTCCTCCATGGTGAGGCCGAGCTTGGGAAGCGTTACCTCGATAGCCACGATTAGCCTCGCCCGAAGACGGCGCGGATATCCGCCGCGATGCGATTGGCATCAGGCATGTAGGCATTCTCGAGAATCGGCGCGTACGGCGACGGCGAGAACGGTGCGGTCACGCGAGCGACAGGAGCATCGAGGTAATCGAATGCCTGCTCGGTGATCTGCGCAGAGATCTCCGCACCGATGCCGCCGAACCCCACAGCCTCGTGCACGACGAGTGCGCGGTTGGTCTTCTTGACCGACGCGATGATCGCGGGGGTATCGAGGGGCTGAACGGTGCGCGGATCGATGATCTCAACGGAGATGCCCTCGGCCTCGAGGGTTGCTGCGGCCTTGGTGGCCTCCACGACCATGCGACCAATCGCCACGACCGTGATGTCGGAGCCTTCGCGCACGATGTTCGCCTGACCCATGGGGATCGCGTAGAGCTCCTCGGGAACCGGGCCCTTGACGCCAAGCATCTTCTTGTTCATCACGACGATGGTGGGGTTATCGTCGCGAATGGCGCCAACGATCAGGCCCTTGGCGTCGTACGGGCTTGCCGGCATCGCGACCTTCAGGCCGGGAATGTGGGCAAGCCAAGCCTCAAGGCTCTGGCTGTGCTGAGCCGCTGCGGACATGCCGCCGCCACCTGCTGTGGTGATGGTCAGTGGCACCACTGCACCGCCGCCGAACATGTACTTCATCTTCGCGGCCTGGTTGAAGATCTGATCCATCGCGACGCCGACGAAATCCATGAACATCAGGTCGCAAACAGGGCGGAGGCCACGAGCTGCGGCACCGACACCAAGACCGATGATCGCCTGCTCGGCAATCGGGGTGTCCTTCACGCGCTTATCGCCGAACTCGGTCAGGAGTCCGTCGAACATGTGGAAGACACCGCCGTAGCCGGCGACATCCTCACCGATCAAGAAGACATCGGGATCAGCAGCCATCGCCTGGTGCATGCCCTCGTTGAAGGCCTTGACGTACGTCAGTTCGCGGGTAGTCACAGGAATTCCTTCGTAGGTCAGACGGTGTAGACGTCGTCGAGGATGTCAGCGGGATCAGGATCAGGGCTGTTGCGAGCGAACTCGATGGCCTCGAGAATCTCGGCTTCGGTTTCGGCCCAATTGGCAGCGAGCTCCGCCTCGGTCACGAGACCTCGCGCAACGCCCACTGCCTCGAGCAGCTTGATCGCATCGCGTTCACGCCACGCCTCGACCTCAGCCGGGTCGCGGTAGGGAATGCGCATGCCCTTGATGCCCTGATGATCGAAGAAACGGTAGGTCTTCGCCTCGATGAGGGTGGGGCCCTCGCCACGCTTGGCGCGCTCGACTGCCTCGACCGCGACTGCGCGCACCGCGAGGACATCCATGCCATCGACGACGACGCCCGGGATGCCATAGGAAGCCGCACGCTCAGCAATGTCGTCAAGCTTCATGTGGTTGCCCTGCGCGGTGAACTCGGCGTAGCCGTTGTTCTCGCAGACGAAGAGCACGGGGAGATCCCACACTGCAGCCATGTTGACGGCCTCATGGAAAGCGCCGATGTTCGTAGCGCCGTCACCGAAGAAGCTTGCGGCCACCGTGCCATCGCCGCGGTACTGCGAGGCGAACGCGGCACCCACGGCAATCGGGATGCCACCGCCGACGATCGCGTTGGCACCGAGCATGCCCTTCTGCGTGTCACCAATGTGCATGGAGCCACCGCGACCCTTGCAGTAACCGGTGGTCTTGCCGTAGAGCTCGGCGAACATCGGGCGGAACTGAGCGCCCTTGGCAATCGCGTGACCGTGACCACGATGGGTGGAGGTCATCTGGTCGTCATCGGTGAAGACCGACATGACACCGGTGGCGACAGCTTCCTCGCCGACATACAGGTGCAAGAAGCCGGGCATGTCGCCGGATTCGACCAGCTTGCCGGAGTGCTCCTCGAACAGACGGATGCGCACCATCGTGCGGTGCAGTTCCAGCACCAGCTCGCGGCTCACGTTATCGGCGTATCCCTCGCGCGGGCCGTACTGGACGCCCGGGGCAGCGGTTTCCGTCATTCAGAAGCTCCTCACAGTTATAGGAAGCAGACTATAGTAAGTACCTCCTGAGCGACAGCCCCTAAGCGCGATCTGCGCGACCTCCACGAATGGAGTTCCGATGCCTGCAGCCAAGCGAATCCTGGTCATTACCGGCGGGCATCGAGTCGCCATGGACGACTTCCTCGGAGCAATCGGGGCCATCTGCGATGAGCGCGGTTGGGTCTTCGCGCATGCGATCCAGCCGGCTGCTCAGCAGTGGCTCTCCCCGGAGCATACAGGCCAGTGGGATGCCATCCTCCTGCACGACATTCCAGGTCTTGCCCTCAAGCGAGGAGTCGCCCCGCAACCGATCGCCCCCGAGCCGGGCGTCGCCGAGAATCTCGTCGGCCTACTCGATGCAGGCCAAGGCGTCGTGGTGCTGCATCACGCGATCAGCTCGTGGCCGGCCTGGGAGGGCTGGGCCGAGGCGATTGGTGGCCGCTTCCTCTATGCCCCGGGCAGTCTGCGCGGAGTCGATCTGCCCTCGTCCGGTTATCGAGTCGGCCCATTCACGGTCACGGTCACGGCGCCCGATCACCCCATCTGCGCCGAGGTCACAGACTTCGCGGTCAATGACGAGCTCTACTTCGCCCCCGTGCTGTCTGATCGCATCACGCCGATTCTCGGCCACGATGCCGACATGAGCGGCGAGCTCTTCCAGGACACCTTCGACGAGGTCAGCCACGGCGCTTCAACGGGCGTGACCTGCGCCGGTCGCCCGGCCGACGGGGGTCTGCATGGCGGCCACTCGCTCATGGGCTGGACCACCACGGCCGGTCACAGTCCGATCGCCACCTTGCTCATGGGCGACGGTCCTGGCACCTTCGCCGATGAGATGTTCCGTCGCCTGCTCGGCAATGCCCTCGACTGGGTCTCATCCGATGAAGCCAAGGCTGAGGCGGCCGCGCACCCGTTCGCTATACCCCTGCCATGACGACGCGAATTTCTCGCTCCGAGATATGAGAAGGGCCGGTGCAGCATCGCTGCACCG
>JBILOY010000026.1:0-22235 GCA_044374195.1 Candidatus Nanopelagicales bacterium | reverse complement strand
CCATGCCTTCAGTGTGGCAGAGACTTAGATCGGGGCGGCCGCAAGCTGGCCGCACGCGCCGTCGATGTCACGTCCGCGGGTATCACGCACCGTGACCGCGACACCGCGATCGCGAAGGGTACGCACGAAGGCCTGCTCGTCCTCACGACGAGAGGCTGTCCACTTGGAGCCCGGGGTCGGATTGAGCGGAATCAGGTTCACGTGCACCAGCTGGCCTCGAAGCAGCTCCGCCAGCAGCTCAGCGCGCCATACCTGATCATTGATGTCCTTGATCATGGCGTACTCGATGCTGACTCGTCGGCCGGTAGCCGCTGCGTATTCCCATGCCGCATCGAGAACCTCCGATACCTTCCAGCGCGTATTCACGGGTACCAGGGTGTCGCGAAGCTTGTCATCGGGCGTGTGCAGTGACACCGCCAAGGTGACAGGTAACTTCTCCTGCGCCAGCTGACGCATCTGCGGCACCAGGCCCACGGTCGACACCGTGATTCCGCGTGCGCTCATGCCAAGGCCATCGGGTGGTTCATTGACGAGCCGCCGGATCGCGCGGATAACCGCGTTGTAGTTCGCGAGCGGCTCCCCCATACCCATGAATACGACGTTGGAGACTCGCCCGACCCCGCCCTGGATCTCGCCTCGCGCTAGCGCACGTGCACCGGCAATCACCTGCTCGACGATCTCACCGGTGGAGAGGTTGCGGGTGAGTCCGGCCTGGCCGGTCGCACAGAACGGGCAGTTCATGCCGCACCCCGCCTGCGAGGAGATGCACATGGTGGCGCGATCGGGATAGCGCATCAGAACTGTCTCGACCAGTGCACCGTCGTGCATCTTGAACAAGGTTTTCACCGTCGTGCCGTTATCGCAGTCGATGGCACGGATGGGCTCGAGCAAGCGCGGGAGAAGATGCGCGCCGAGGAGTTCCTTGGCGGACGCGGGAATATCGCTCCACTCGGCCGGATCGTCACTCAGCCTGGCGAGCCAGTGATTGGACACCTGATCTGCACGGAAGGAAGGCAGCCCGATCTCTGCCATGGCGGCACGACGTTGATCACGGTCGAGATCCATCAGATGGCGGGGAGGCTTGCCGCGACGCGGTGACTCGAAGACGAGCTCAACCATGACTAGGCGCCGCTGCCGAGGAACAAAGTGAACAGGGCCCAAGAGGTGAATGCATTCGGGATGAGCGAGTCGAGGCGATCCATCATGCCACCGTGTCCGGGCAGGAAGTGACCCATGTCCTTCACCCCGAGATCGCGCTTGATCGCACTCTCGGCAAAATCACCGCCAGTGGCAGTAATGGTCATGACCAATCCGACGATCAGACCCTGCCACCACGGTGCGTCGAGGAGCCATATGAATGACAGGGCACCGACGAGTCCCTGGAATATCAGGGAACCAGCAAAGCCCTCCCACGACTTCTTCGGGCTGATGTGCGCGGCAATGGGGTGCTTGCCGAACAGCACACCTGAGGCGTAGCCGCCGATGTCATTGGAGATCGTCAGCAAAATGAAGACCACAACGCGCTGGGCGCCATCACCGTCGGCAAGAGTCAGCATCAAGAAGCCGGCCATGAAGGGCAGGTAGGCCACTACGAAGGCACTGGCAGTGACGTCGCGCACGTAATGATCGGTGCCGCGACGAATGCGCCAGATGAGAATGATGATGATCGAGGCACCCAGGGAGACCAAGAGGGCTGTAGTTCCCCAGATGTAGGCCAGCGCGGGCATGACTGCGGTCGCTACGTACAGCGGCGTACGAGCGATGCGAATGTCTCGTTGTGCGAAGGCGCTTACGAACTCGTGCACCGCGATGAGCAGCGCGACTGTGACGACAACACAGAAGAGCCACTTAACCGTGAACAGGCTGACGAGAACGACTGCGCCGAGGATCAGGCTTGACGCGATAGCGGCGGGCAGGTTTCGACCAGCGCGTGAGGGCTTCTCACTCGCCTTGCCACCCGCCATCGACATTCCTAGACCTCGAGCAGTTCTGCTTCTTTGTGCTTAAGGATTTCATCGATGTGCTCGACATGCTTGTGAGTGAGCTCGTCGAGGCTCTTCTCACCGCGACGCACGTCGTCCTCGCCGGCGTCACCATCCTTTTGCAGCTTGTCGAGTTGATCCTTGGCATGACGACGAATGTTGCGAATCGAAATACGAGAATCCTCGGCCTTGGTCTTGGCAAGCTTGACGTACTCCTTGCGACGCTCCTCGGTGAGCTGAGGAAGGGAAACGCGAATGATGTTGCCATCGGACGTCGGATTCACGCCGAGATCACTTTCGCGCAGGGCCTTCTCGATGGCATTGAAGGCACTCTTGTCGAAGGGGCTGATCGTGAGCATCCGGGGCTCAGGTGCGGAGATCGTGGCCATCTGATTCAGCGGGTTCATGGTGTCGTAGAACTCGACAAAGACCTTGTTGAACATCGCTGGGTTTGCACGACCGGTGCGAATCGTGGCGAAGTCATCACGCGCGACGCCAATCGCCTTGTCCATCTTCTCCTCGGCGTCCATCAAGATCATGTCGATGTCTTCGCTCATGGGGTGTCCTCTCCGGTCTTACTTGTCGGTCGAAACGAGTGTGCCGATGGTCTCGCCACGCACTGCACGAGCGATATTGCCCTCGACGAGCAGATTAAAGACGACAATCGGCAGCTTGTTGTCCTGGCAGAGACTGATGGCGGTCGCATCGGCGACCTTGAGCCCACGAGCAAGCAC
Organism: Candidatus Nanopelagicales bacterium; assembly: GCA_044374195.1. Taxonomy (GTDB): domain Bacteria; phylum Actinomycetota; class Actinomycetes; order S36-B12; family S36-B12; genus CAIKZY01. The sequence continues at coordinate 19,519 of JBILOY010000026.1, read as the reverse complement.
CTCGGCGTGGCTGAGATGGTCGAAACGCTGGGCTTTCGGATTCGTGCGGGGGTCATCGTCGTAGACACCGTCGACACCCTTGGCCATGAGCACGACTTCCGCGCCGACCTCGAGTGCGCGCTGCGCAGCCGTGGTGTCGGTGGAGAAGTAGGGCTGGCCAAGGCCCGCACCGAAGATCACGACGCGACCCTTCTCAAGGTGGCGAATCGCGCGACGCGGAACGTAGGGCTCGGCAACCTGGCCCATGGTGATGGCGGTCTGGACGCGAGTCTCGACGCCGGCCTTCTCGCAGAAATCTTGGAGGGCCAGGCAGTTGATGACGGTACCGAGCATGCCCATGTAGTCAGCCCGTGCACGGTCGATGCCGCGCTCGGCGAGCTGCGCACCCCGGAAGTAGTTTCCGCCGCCGATGACAACAGCAACCTCAGTGCCGCCGCGGACAACATCGGCGATCTGCGAAGCAATGGATCCAACGAAATCGGGGTCGATACCGAGACCTTCACCGCCAGCGAAGGCCTCACCGGAGAGTTTCAGCAATACACGACCCCAGCCACCCTCGGGTGCACTGGGCCACGTCTCAATCGTGCCGTCCAGGGACGGCTGAACGGCGCCGGAGGAGCTGTGTGGTGACATTGAAATTCCCTCCCGCGCCGCTTCGTCGACCTTAAGCCTGACCTGCCTCGAAACGAGCGAAGCCCGTGACAGCCGTGTTCGCGTCGGCGAGAACCTGTGCCACCGACTTCTTGTTGTCGACCACGCTCGGCTGCTCCACCAGGACGGTGTCCTTGAAGTAGCTGTTCACGCGACCTTCGACGATCTTGGGAAGGGCAGCCTCGGGCTTACCCTCCTCCTTGGCTGTCGCCTCAGCGATACGGCGCTCGTTCTCGACAGTCTCTGCCGGCACCTGATCACGGGTGACATACATCGGACGCATTGCGGCAATCTGCATGGCTATGCCCCGAGCTGCCTCCTCGTCGCCGGTGTACTCGACGATGACACCGACCTGCGGGGGCAGATCGGATGAACGGCGATGCAGGTAAAGCGCGGTGGGTGCCGCGAAGGTTGCAACCCGGCCCAGCTCGAGCTTCTCGCCGATGACGCCTGCGAGCTCGGCGATTGCCGCGTTCACGGTGCGTCCGTCGGCGATGGTGACCTCACCGAGAGCCGCAACGTCGTTGGCCCCCACACCTGCGGCAGCTGCGGCCACGGCATTCGCGAGGTTCTGGAAATCGTCACCCTTGGCGACGAAGTCAGTCTCGCAGAGCAACTCGACGAGCGTGTTGCCACTTGCGGCAACAATGCCGTTCGAGGCGGTGCGTTCGGCGCCACGCTTGGCAGCCTTCGCCGCACCGGAGATGCGAAGGATCTCAATAGCCTTGTCGAAGTCGCCTCCGGACTCCTCAAGAGCCTTCTTGCACTCCATCATGCCCGCGGACGTTGCATCGCGGAGCTTCTTTACTTCGGCGGCAGCGATAGTTGCCATGAGCGTGTTATTCCTCCAGAGAGAAGTTGCAGAAGATCAGGCTTCGGGTGTGGCTTCCGCTGAAGCCTCGACTGAAGCCTCGACCGACGCTTCGGCCACGACCTCAGCAACGACCTCAGCCTCGGTGCCGGCAAGAAGCTCGCGCTCCCACTCGGCCAGCGGCTCAACGACCTCGGTCGCGGTGGAGCGACCGGCGCGGGCGATCAGGCCCTCGGCCACGGCGTCGGCAATCACGCGGGTGAGCAGCGCCACGGAGCGGATTGCATCATCGTTACCCGGGATCGGGAAATCGACCTCGTCGGGATCGCAGTTGGTGTCGAGAACGGCAATGACCGGGATGCCCAGCTTGCGAGCCTCGCCGACGGCGATGTGCTCCTTCTTAGTGTCGACAACCCAGATTGCACTGGGGATCTTGCTCATCTCGCGAATACCGCCGAGGGTCTTTGCAAGCTTGTCGCGCTCACGGCGAAGGACGAGGAGCTCCTTCTTGGTCAGGCCGGACTTCGCGACATCGTTGAAGTCGATGAGCTCGAGCTCCTTGAGGCGCTGAAGGCGCATGTGCACGGTCGAGAAGTTGGTGAGCATGCCGCCCAGCCAGCGGTGGTTGACGTAGGGCATGCCCACGCGCGTGGCCTGGTCGGCAATGGCTTCCTGACCCTGCTTCTTGGTGCCAACGAACATGACGGATCCACCGTGAGCCACGGTCTCCTTCACGAAGTCGTAGGCGCGATCAATGAAGCCGAGGGACTGCTGCAGATCGATGATGTAGATGCCATTGCGCTCGGTGAAGATGAATCTCTTCATCTTGGGGTTCCAGCGACGGGTCTGGTGCCCGAAGTGAACGCCGCTTTCGAGCAGCTGGCGCATAGTGACGACGGCCATGATGGCCCTTTCGTTAAGGCGCACAGGCCAGAGCCCGACGCACATCGGTTCAAGGCAGCGACCGGTCGGCCGTACCCCTTGGTCCTCGCGAGTTGCGCCCACCGAGGTGGGACCGTGCGACCTGCGATCCGGCGAGCCGGCTGCGGACCTGTGAATTTCCCCCAGGCAAGCCCGGTGGGATGCCCCAAGTCTAGGGGGTCGGAACCGGTGCCGTGACCACGGCTATCCCCAGGGCATCAGCCCATCCCCAGCACGGCCTGGGCTCTGGAGATGGGGTCGGAGCTCGGCGATCGTGAACACATGATCTGGGCATTACTCCCCCTACTCCTGGGGGCCACATGGGTCTCGCCGGTGGCGTCCACCAGCCTCCAAGCCGTCTTCGTGCCGGCCGAGGCATACGGCTCGGGCCATCGCGGGATAGACCTCTCAGCACAACCAGGCTCCCCCATTCGAGCGGTCGCCGACGGCCGGGTGGCCCTGGCGGGCCCTGTGGCGGGAAAACCCGTGGTGGTTCTCGTGGTCGACGACCCGGCAGTCGGACACATTCGGGTGACCTACGAGCCGGTGAATCCGGCCGTCAAGGTCGGCGATCTCGTGCGGGCCGGTCAACAGATCGGGATCCTGGCTGGCACGGGTGGGCACTGCGGCAGACCCCCGCACTGCCTGCACCTGGGCCTCAAGCAGAGCGGTCGTTACCTGAATCCGACCGGCTTCTTGGGCTCCGGACGCGTCGTGCTGAAGCCACTTCGCTAGTCGTCGGACTTCACCGAGCGCGGATGCGCCTGCACGAAGGTCGTGCGCAGACGTTCAACCGATACGTGCGTGTAGCGCTGAGTGGTGGCCAATGAGGAGTGGCCGAGTAACTCCTGTACTGCGCGCAGATCGGCGCCGCCCTCGAGAACGTGCGTAGCGGCGCTGTGACGAAGTGCGTGAGGGGAGATGCTCGCGACCCCCGCCTCACTCGTGATTCGGTGAACGCTCTCGCGGACGGTGCGCGGATCGATACGCCCCCCTCGCGAGCCGAGGAAGGCTGCCTGTCCGCTGCGGGTGCCTACCAGCGCATCTCGAGCGAGCAACCACGCGGCAACTGCACGAGAGGCCGGTAACCCGAAAGGCACAACTCTTTGCTTGTCACCCTTGCCCGTGACTCGCACTGTACGTCGATCAAAGTCAAGGTCGCGTACATCGATCTCGCATAACTCCGAGACTCGAATTCCGGTGGCATAGAGCAGTTCGATGATGGCCCGATCTCGAACAGCGATCGGGGAACCATCGTCACTCGCGACAGCGGCGTGTTCCATTACTCGCGCAGCGGCGGATTGATCGAGAACTGTCGGTAGATGGGTGCCGGCCTTCGGGCTTGCCAGCCGCTCACCTGGATCACTGGACATGAGCCCGCGCCGCGCGCACCATGCGGTGAAAGCACGAACCGACGCTGCACGCCTGGCCACCGTGGCTCGCGAACGTCCATCTCGGGTCAAGGTCGCCAGCCAGTTGCGAAGCAGTGCCAGTGTGATGCCGTCAGGATCACTCACCTCACGTTCACTCGCGAACTCGCACAGTGATCGGGCGTCGCCCACGTAGGCACGCACGGTGTGCGGGCTACGGCCCCGCTCATCGCGAAGGTATGACTCGAACTTCGAGCAGGCATCGTCCAGCTCAACTGGAAGCTGAGAGGGCGCAGCGGGCTTGACGGGCACGATCCCATGCTGGCAGCCGCACACTTGCCCAGGCCCTCAGGCGCGCCGCACCCAGCCGCTGCCCTCGGCTGCGACGAACCCAGCCGAACTCAAGGCCCCGAGCGCCGAGAGAAGCTCGGGTACTGAAAGACCGCTCGCGAGGCAAAGATCATCAAGCGTGGTCTCGCCGGATGACGGAAGAAGATCTCGGATTCGAGCCTGCGCGGTAGTGAGTGCATCAGCGGGAATAGTGACAGCTTCGCGGGTCACATGCGATCGCCGAAGTGACATCGCCAATGCTTCATCGGCTGGCAACAGGCATTCGAGGACGTCGGCTGACGCCCCCGCGAGTACTGCGCCGCCCTCGCGAACGAGATGGTGGCAGCCGGCGGACATCATCGAAGTGACAGGGCCAGGAACGGCGAGCACATGCCTGTTGAGACGGGCTGCAGAGTTTGCCGTGGCCGTTGTGCCCGACCGAAGCGCTGCCTCGACCACGACGGTGGCCTGAGTGAGGGCTGCGATTATCCGATTCCGGGTGAGGAAACGCTGACGACGTGCCGGCTCACCCAGAGGCGATTCGCTGATCACCAAACCTTCGTCGGCGATGCGAGCGATCAGCTGTTCGTGAGCGCGCGGGTAGATGACATCGGCTCCGCTTGCCAGAACTGCAATCGTCATGCCCTCGACAGCGAGCGCACCGCGATGAGCGGCCGCATCAATGCCAAATGCCGCTCCCGACACAATCGACACTTTCTCGCCAGCGAGTTCCGCAGACCATTCTCGCGCGATGGAGAGACCGTAGGCGGTGGCCGCACGAGCTCCGACAATTGCAGTGCTGCGCACGCACGCCAGTCGCAGATGCGCGGCGCCTTGCACCCAAAGTGCAAAGGGACGCGCATCACCGAGATCATTGAGTTGCCGTGGCCACTCTGGCTCATCTCTCACGATGATGCGCATGCCTAGTCGCTCGGCTCTCGCCTCGGCTTCATCCACATTCGTGGAGTCACACCGTGCCGCGATGAACGGATTCGACTCACGCAGGAGCTCGATCGCTTCGGCTTCACCGTGCCGCGAGACGATTCGACCCACCCGCTCGTGCGCAGGCTCGACTGCGTGAGCTAGTCGAATGCACGCTGCTCGGTATGCATCACTCATCTCGACACCATCTCGCCGCGCAGACCTAACGCCGTCGAGACATGGTCAGCATCGGGGCGATCTGCTCCGAGACAGTCGGCGATTGTCCAGGCCACTCGCAGGACACGATCGGATCCGCGGAGACTCATCGCGCCTTGCTCGGCCGTGCGAAGGAGATCAACTGCCTCGCTCGTGGGAGCGAAGGTCTCACGCAGCGCACGGGTGGGTATCGCGGAGTTGACCGACCACCCGCACTCCTTGAATCGAGAGGCGGCACGCGCACGAGCTTCAGCTACTCGCCCTGCGACAATCGCACTTGACTCCCCTGCAGCACTGGACAGCAACTCACTGTCGCTAGGCCGCGTCACGACCACGCGCACGTCAACCCGATCCATGAGTGGGCCCGACAGGCGCTCGGCATACCGACGTCGGGTGAGCGACGTGCAGGTGCACAGTTCTCCCCTACCGATGGCATGACCGCATGGGCACGGATTCGAGGCAAGGATCAGCTGAAAGCGCGCAGGGAGCTCAATGACTCCTGCTGCACGGGTGACCATGATCGATCCGGTCTCAATTGGCTCGCGCATAACTTCGAGCACATGTCGGGAGAACTCCGGGGCTTCATCCATGAACAGCACACCGCCGTGCGCCATGGTCAGGACCCCGGGCGTGACCTGACGACCTCGGGCAGTGCCGGTCATGGCCGGCGGTGTTGCCGAGTGATGAGGTGCAGCAAGCGGTGGCCGGGTCACGAGTCCGGCGCCTGCAGGCATACGGCCCGCAATCGAGTGAATGGCAGTGACATCAATCGATTCGGATTCAGCAAGATCTGGCAACAAACCCGGAAGCCTGCGTGCCAGCAGGGTCTTGCCGACTCCGGGGGCGCCCAGCATCGACAAGTGGTGTCCGCCGGCCGCGGCGACTTCCAGGGCGAATCGCGCATAGGCGTGCCCGCGCACATCAGCGAGATCGGGCTCCAGCTCGGCCGACGAAGTATTCGACGGCTCCGGCAAGCTCGCCGACTGTTCACGCCCCGCGAGCACCTCGATGAGATGCACGAGATCTCGCACGATGATCACGCCGAGCCCGGGGATCGTTGAGACCTCACGGGCGTTATCCGGACTCACGATTACTGAAGTCAGTCCGCAGCGCCGAGCAGCGACCGCCGCGGCAATCGCTCCGCGCACACCCCGTACAGAACCATCAAGTCCAAGTTCACCGATGAAGGCCGTGTCATCACGAATTCCGGCCTGACCCGTCGCCGCAAGAATTGCCGCTGCAATAGCGAGGTCGATTCCGGAGCCTTGCTTGGGCAGATCAGCCGGCGAGAGCGCAATGGTCATGCGCGCAACAGGCCACTGGGCCCCACTGTTAGCGAAAGCCGATCGAATCCTCCACCGGGATTCTCCGATCGTCGTATCAGCAAGGCCAATGACTCCGACTGAAGGCAGTCCTTGCGAGATATCGACCTCGATTCGCACACGCTCGCCGATCACGCCGTTGAGGACGAATCCCCATGCATGCGCAGTGGCCATGTCACTCGACCCCGGTGAGATGTCTCAGAGTTGTCGGTCCGTCGGAACGGCGAAGGATCCCGATGACATCGATGCGAATCTGGGGCGCATGGATGGCGTGCGCGTCGAGCCAGCAGAGGGCGAGACGGCGCAGCCGCCTGACCTTGCGCGCTGACACGGCCTCGACAGGATCACCATGCCGAAGCGAGCTACGGGTCTTGACCTCGCAGACGATCAGGGTCGACCCCTGGCGAGCGACAATGTCGATCTCGCCGAACTCACACCGCCAGTTTCGATCGATGATCGTGTAACCGATCTCGGTCAGATGATCACAGGCGAGCGACTCACCCATGACTCCGAGCGCATCCTTGGCCTTCATGGCACCTCCTGCGCGCACGATCGCAGCGCATGTGTTCATGCGAAAGAGGACTGCTCACACCTGTGGACGAATACCAGTCGATGCGAATCTGTGGACGACTACTGGATATTCCAGGAAACCCGATGGAACTCGGTCACTCCGAGCTCTCGAATCGCCTGCTGATGCCCGGGAGAGCCGTAGCCCTTGTTTCCCGACCAGCCGTACGCAGGGAATCGCTCATTCAGCATCGTCATTTGCGCATCCCGATCGACCTTGGCCAGCACGCTCGCTGCAGCGACCGACGCGCAGGTCATGTCGCCCTTGACCTGAGTGCGCACTGGCGGTGCGCGAAACCCCGAGGGATCGTCGAACAGGGAGTCGCTCGTGAGCCAATCGTGACTCCCGTCGAGTAGCACGAGATCAGGCGTCACTCCGCTCAACTCGAGCGCCATGAGCGCACGCACGCCGGCCAGGCGCAGTGCTCCCACGATGCCGAGTTCGTCGACTTCTTCGCTCGTGGCGCTCGCCACGGCATGTGCAGTTACCCACGCGATGATCGGCTCGATCAGCGAGAGCCGACGAGCCGGTGACAGCAGCTTGGAATCGCGAACTCCTTCGGGCGGTTCACCACACGAAGGCGTGATCACGACGACACCGACGGTTACTGGTCCGGCGATCGCCCCCCGACCGACTTCGTCGATGCTCGCAAGAGAGCGCACGCCAGACGCGAAGAGCTCGCGCTCGAGGTCCATCGTGGGCGACATCGTCATTAGCGTCCGGCTGTGATCGCGGGATTACCGAAGATCGAGGGGATCTCCGCGACACCGAACCGATCCAGCGGCCATACGGTGAGCGCGACTCGACCGACGGCATTCGACACCGGCACTCCGCCGTTGTCGAGATCGAGGTGGTACCGGGAGTCGCGCGAGTTTCTGCGGTTGTCCCCCATCACGAACATGTGATCGGGCGGGACCGTGACGTCGAATCGCACTTGGTCGGTCGCACCGGCGACGTATGGCTCCTCGAGAGACACGCCGTTGAGAACAATGCGGCCGCCAGAATCACAGCACGCGACTCGATCACCGGGCAGGCCAATCACTCGCTTGACGAGATCATTCCCGGAGTCACTGGGCAGTAGCCCGATGAAGGTGAGCCCTGATCGCAGTGCGCTTCGCCAGCCCGCATCAGTCGGCGGCGGATCGGGCAGCCAGCCGCCAGGATCACGAAACACCATGATCTCTCCGCGCTGGGGCCCGGAGACCGTCGTCGTGATCTTGGAGGCGACGATCCGGTCGCCGGGAAGGAGCGTGGCTTCCATCGAGGAACTTGGCACGTAGAAGGCCTGAAGCAAGAAGGCGCGCACCAACGCGGAGACTGCGAGGGCGATCACGAGGATGACGATGGTCTCGGTAACCGCCCTGCCCCTGTGAGATCGAGTTTTGCCCGTCAGCGGCGCCGGGCCGCGGCCTGCTCCGATCGGTTCACGAGCGGAGACAGCCATGGGGTGATCGTGTCAGATCACGGCGACGAGTCAGCGGAGGCGGGAGCGGGAATCGAGTCGAAATCCGGCGGGATGCTGATCACCTTCAGTTCACTCGGCGGCCACAGCACCACCATGGCTCGGCCGATGACCTTGCTCGTGGGCACGAAGCCGCCTCCAGGATCACCCATGTGCGACCTGGAGTCAGCCGAGTTCGATCGATGATCGCCCATCACCCAGAGCTTGCCCGCGGGCACTACGACATCGAAATCGTCGTAGCTCGGCACGTCACCGGGATACAAGTAGGACTCGTCAAGCGCGACACCGTTGATGGTGATTCGGCCCTCGACATCGCAACACACGACACGATCTCCTGCGACACCGATCACTCGCTTGATGAAGTCAGTGCTGTCGGGCTGGATGAGCCCCAGTGATTGACCTACCCAAGTGAGCGCGCCGCTGATCGGATTGCGCTGCGGCTTGTCCCCGGCAGGCACGAAGGAGTCGGTGCCATCGAAGACGATGACGTCACCACGCTGGACATCACGGAGGAGGTAGACCATCCGATTGACGAGCACACGATCACCGACGAGAAGGGTGTTTTCCATCGATCCCGAAGGAATGGAGAACGGCTTGACGATGAAGGTCGTGATAAGGAGAACGACACCAACAGCGACAGCCAAGGTGACGGGAATATCCCACCACGACGACTTCTTGCCGCGACTCATCTAAGAAGTATTCGCTCGACTGAAGCGGGAGAGACTACGCGTTCGCCTTCGGGGTGTCGCGAAGCTCGCGGATCTTGGCCTTCTTGCCACGAAGATCGCGAAGGTAGTAGAGCTTGGCGCGACGGATATCACCGCGGCTGACCAACTCGATCTTCTCGACCGAGGGGGTGTGCAGCGGGAAGATGCGCTCGACGCCTACGCCGTACGAGACCTTGCGGACCGTGAAAGTCTCGGTGAGGCCTGAACCCTGGCGGGCAATGCAGACACCCTGGAAAAGCTGAACACGGCTCTTGTTGCCTTCGATGACCTTGACGTGCACCTTGACGGTGTCACCGGCGCGGAAGGCGGGAATGTCGTCGCGGAGTGATCCGGAGTCGACCGAGTCGAGAGTCTTCATTGCGTCATCGCTTCCTGCAGGCGCCATAGGTCGCCCACGGTTGTGGGATTCGAGGGTCGTGCCGTGGAGCCAGGCTCCCCCACGAATGACGCTCTCCCCTATGGCAGAGGCCGCGTCAATCTCTCGTGGGCCGCCCAAGTCTGCCATACGCTGGTCGTACGGCCGAATCCCCTCACGTTCGGCCCGCCCGCACCCCCGCCCGCACCATCTGCCAGCCCATCGGAGGCCTCACGATGCACCCGCGCGCCGGCCAGCCGGCCACGCCCGATGACCTCATCGATATGCGGGCTCTGATCACGGCCTACTACGAGCTTCACCCTGACCCGGCACAGATCAGCCAGCAGGTGGCCTTCGGCACCTCAGGCCATCGGGGCTCCTCCTTCGATAGAGCCTTCAATGAGGACCACATCGCGGCGACCACCCAGGCCATCTGCGATTACCGCGCATCCGCGGGCATCGGTGGACCGCTGTTCATCGGCCGAGATCCACATGCCCTCAGCGAGCCAGCCTGGGCCACCGCCCTCGAGGTCCTCGCCGGCAACGGCGTGACTGCGATGATCGACTCAGGCGATGGCTTCACGCCAACCCCCGCGATCTCGCACGCGATCCTCGTGCACAACCGGGGGTTGCGCGTCGACAATCCTGCTCGCGCCGACGGGATCGTGGTCACTCCCTCGCACAATCCTCCGCGCGATGGTGGATTCAAGTACAACCCACCAGATGGTGGCCCAGCAGGAACCGACATCACGTCAGTCGTGCAGGCCCACGCCAATGAACTGCTCACCAACGGGCTTCGCGGGGTCAGGCGCACCCTCCTCGCCACCGCGCTGGCCGCGTCGACAACGAAGAGATACGACTACCTGCGTACATATGTCGACGATCTTCCGAACGTGATCGATCTCGATGCAATCCGTGGCGCCGGCGTACGCATTGGCGCAGATCCCTTGGGCGGCGCGAGCGTCGACTACTGGCCGGCCATTGTCGAGACCTTTGGATTAGACCTCACGGTGCTTAACCCGATCACCGACCCCACCTGGCGCTTCATGCACCTGGACTGGGACGGCAAGATCCGAATGGACTGCTCATCACCGCACACGATGGCACCGGTGATCGCTCGCCGAGCAGACTTCGACATCAGCACTGGCAATGACGCTGACTCAGATCGTCACGGCATTGTCACGTCCGACTATGGACTGATGAACCCGAATCACTTTCTCGCGACGTGCATTGACTACCTCGTCACACATCGCCCGGGCTGGCGCGCCGACTCCGCCATCGGCAAGACAGTCGTGAGCTCGTCGATGATCGATCGCGTGGTTGCCTCACACGGCCGCACACTGTTCGAGGTTCCGGTCGGCTTCAAGTGGTACGTGCCCGGACTACTCGACGGCTCAGTGGCCTTCGGCGGCGAGGAATCCGCCGGCGCATCCTTCCTTCGACGAGATGGCGGCGCGTGGAGCACTGACAAGGACGGCATCATCGCGTGCCTGCTAGCCGCTGAGATCCTCGCCGTCACCGGCGCTTCGCCGAGCCAGCACTACGCGCGCCTTACCGAGAGTTTCGGCAATCCGTCCTACGCGCGTATCGACGCCGTCGCCACGCGCGAGCAGAAGACCGCACTCGCAAAACTCTCCCCCGCTCAGGTCACCGCCACGTCACTTGCCGGTGAGCCCATCATCGCGACGATGACGCAGGCGCCAGGGAATCATGCAGCGATTGGCGGCCTGAAGGTGATGAGCGAGAACGGCTGGTTCGCGGCACGCCCGTCAGGAACCGAGGATGTGTACAAGATCTACGCCGAGTCATTCACGAGTGCGGAGCACCTCGCCGAGATTCAGGCAGAAGCCCAAGAGATCGTGACCGCAGCGATCAGCTGAGCAGATCAGGGCGATTCACACGGGTGCGCTCTACCGCCTTCTCGTGGCGCCATGCAGCGACATTCGCGTGATGGCCGCTCAGAAGAACATCAGGCACGGTCTCCCCGCGCCACTCAAGTGGTTTGGTGAACACCGGCCCCTCGAGCAGGCTCTCCATCGCACCTGGTGCGAATGAATCATCGACTGCGCTCTCGTGGTTGCCTAGCACTCCGGGGATCAGCCGAGCGACAGCCTCGACCATGACCATCACCGCCACCTCACCGCCAGCCAGGACGTAGTCACCGATGGATAGTTCACTCACACCTGCCCAATCGGCGCGAGACGCGTAATGGCTCATCACGCGCGAATCAATGCCCTCGTAACGGCCACAGGCGAAGATCAGCCACGCATCACCGGACAGTGACTGCGCAGTGGCCTGCGTAAAAGAGGTGCCGGAAGGCGTCGGCACCACGAGACGCGGTGATCGATCGGGGTCACTCACGCGAAGAGAGTCGAGTGCCTCACCCCACGGCTGCGCAGACATGACCATGCCGGGACCACCGCCATAGGGGGTGTCGTCGACAGTGTTGTGACGATCATGGGTGAAGGTACGCAGGTCATGCACTCGAAGATCGATGACGCCAGCTTCAATCGATTTGCCGACCAGAGATAGTCGTAGCGGCTCGAGATAGTCGGGGAAGATCGTGACGATGTCGATGCGCATCAGGCGTCCAGTAGGCCCGGCGGCGGGGTGATAGTGATGCGACGAGCCTTGATATCGACGGTCGGAACGATCTCGCTCACGAAAGGAATCAGAACCTCGCTGCCGTCAAGAGTCTGCACCGAGAGCAACTCCTGGCTCGGAAGGTGAATCACGTCGACCACCGTGCCAATTGCGGCACCGTCGGCCAGGTGGACCGCGCAGTCGACTAGTGCGCTGTCGTAAAACTCGTCAGGATCCTCGGGGGTTTCATCCTCATTGCGCTCGACCTCAAGGAGCACGTTGCGGAGCTCCTCGGCATCATTGCGAGTCTCGACACCCTCGAAGGCCAAAAGGATGCGCCCCGAGTGCCAGTGCAGGCTCTCGACCACCAGCGTTTTGCGTGGATGATCGATGAGCAGCACGGCGCCCGGGGCGAATCGCACATCAGGTTCGTCAGTACGCGGCTCGACCGTGACTTCTCCACGTATTCCGTGGGGACGGCCGATGCGTCCGACGACGACGCGCATCAGCGGCTAGCGCTCTGCGACGTCAAGGAAATCGATACGGACACCGCGACCGTTGTTCAGTGCGGTGACAACCGTGCGCAACGCGGATGCGGTACGCCCGGCGCGGCCGATAACTCGACCCATATCCTCAGGATTCACGCGCACGTCAAGGCACTTGCCGCGACGCTGATTCTTCTCCGTGACACTGACGTCCTCGGGATGATCGACGATCCCCTGCACCAGATGACGCAGAGCCTCTTCGAGCATTAGTTGGCAGCCTCGGTTGCGGCCTCTTCGGCAGCGTTCTCAATTGCCTCAACAGCGGCCTCGTCGGATGCGACAGCCTCAGCTGCTGCTTCCTCGACAACAGCGGCCTCGACAACAGCCTCGACCTCGACGGCCTCGGCGATGACCTCAGCGGTAGTGGGCTCGTCAGCAGCCTTGGGCTCCTCGACAGCAACAACCGGCTTCGGCTTCTTCACCGGGGTCTTCGGCTCGTTGGCAGCGTCGATGACGGCGGCCTCGAAGGTGACCAGCTTGCTCACCTTGGGCTCGGCCACGCGCAGTGTGCCCTCGGCACCCGGCAGGCCCTTGAACTTCTGCCAGTCACCGGTGACCTTGAGAATTGCGGTCACTGCCTCGGTTGGCTGTGCGCCAACGCCGAGCCAGTACTGGGCACGCTCGGAGTCGACCTTGATGATGCTGGGGTCGAACATCGGCTGGTAAATGCCGATCTCCTCGATGGCACGGCCATTGCGTGCGGTGCGCGAATCGGCGATCACTATGCGGTACTGCGGTGCATGGATCTTGCCGATGCGCTTGAGCTTGATCTTTACGGCCACGGTGGGCTTTCTCCTGTTTTTAGGGGCGGAACGCGCACTCAGCGGCGTGGGGACACTGCCTCGTGCGAAGACCTTGTGGACTGCCGCGTCGGAAGGATAGAGGGCCATCCGGGCGGCAAGACCCCGCCATTCTGCCAGATCCCGCGGACGACTGTGACCACGGCCCATCAGTGGACCCCAGGGGGGCCTTGGATCAGGCGCTGGCGGGGTCCGGTAAGTCGCCTTCGAGGCCACACGACACGAAATGCCCACAACCGACCCGAGGATCAGCCAGGGGCGCCCACACCCTTGTGAACTCGGAACAGGTTCGAGGGGTCGTATCGGCGCTTGATTCGAAGCAGCCTGGGATAGTTGGAGCCCCAGAATTGCGCGCGCCAGTCCTGCTCGAAGTAGCTGCCCTCATTGGAGTAGGAGCCCCCTGACTCCGTCACGGGACGCAGGGCAGCGGCGGCTTTTGTGACGGCTTCGTACTGAGCCCTGGACTCGGCCGGTACCGGCTCGTGCCCAGCCACTCCTGGATAGCGACCCTGCTTCCAAGCACCGATGGTGATGAAGGCCACGTTGCCGAAGACGGCCGGATTGATCGATGTAGTTCGGTCGCGCTTTCTCGCCTCGGGATGCTCGCCGTACAGCGCCTTGTTCGTCTGCCATAGCACCAAAGCTGTGCGGGACGCTTCGAACAGCGCGTCCGCAAGTAGCCGGGCGTTGGTTCCTCCCGTCATGGCGAAAGGGACGCCGCGCCCGTCGTAGGCACCCCAGTAAGCCCCGACCTCCGAGGCGTTGCCCTTCCACCAAAAGTATCCACGCGGAGCCTTGGGCCGATCGTCAAAGATCGCTTCTTTCTCGGTCGCCCGCCATCTCTGCGAAAAGGGCTTGGAGCTGAAGGACACCTCAACTGTGAAGTCAGTCGGACGCGCCCTCAGGGGTTCGAGGAACGACTCCCACGCCGCAATCGCCTCTTCGGTCGAGATGTCGAGGAACGTTGTTCCGACCTGCATCACGTTCAGCCCGCTATCGAATGATGAGGCCATCCCATAATCGGGATTGAGAATAACTCCCTCTCCCCACGTGGGGGTACTCAGAGTGGTTCCGCAAAATTCGACATACCGTTGAAGCAACTCGCGATACGCCGCGTCCGACTTCGCCTTGATGGGCCCTGAGATCCAGCCAGAGATGGATGGCTCCGGGTGAGCGAGGAGGGTCATGGAGGTTACAACGCCGAAGGTTCCGCCTCCTCCGCCGCGAAGTGCCCAGAACAGATCTGGATTCTGAAACTCATTCACGGTCTGCACTGAGCCATCCGCAAGAACAACCGTAAGCTCCAGTACACCCGCCGCACCGGACCCGTAACGCTTGCTGAAGGATCCGAATCCACCCCCGAGAGCAAATCCACCACAAGCACCGACGCTAGTGCAGCCTCCTCCCTGGATGTAGAGACCCGCTTTCGACGCGGCGAGGTAGGCCTCAAGCCAACGGTTTCCCGCAGTCGTGGTGACAGCTGTGACGCCACGGGTTCTGGCGGGAGCACCGAACGGCACGAACTCATCGTGGATCGTGATGCCGCGCATGTGATGTGTCCAGATCAGCAGCGACCGTTGCGGCCCCGATGATCGGCCGTAGTAGTCGTGGCCCGTGCCCTTGATCACCAGCCGCACGTCGTTCTTTCTGGCGAAGTCGACGCCAGCGACAATGTCCGCAGTGTTGCGTGCGGCAATTGCGTACGCGCTGGGGGTCGACGTCCAAGCTCGGTACATGCCCGTCGATTGGGTCGCACCCGGCTGCTCCTCAAGAAACCAAGGATTGAGTAAGCGCTTGGGCACTGATCCGGGAGCGAGTCTGGCCCAAGGCTGCCGCGGACGAATCAGGCGTCCGCCGACTTGGGAGTTCAATTCAGCCCACGCTTGCGAACCGGGCCAGCCGACCACAGGTTCACCGCTCGCGAGCGCGACTCTTGGCAGCGCCAACGCAGCAAGCATTCCGCCCGTCAAACCGAGGAATCCACGCCTGCCCAGGTTGCTCACGTTGTTCACCGATTCATTCTCTGCGCCATCGCGGACGACAGGCAACCCTTTCACGTTCCAATGATGGTGACAGAAACACACATGCGGCTGTCGAGAAACACTCACCGCGAGCAGTGTCGTTAAGCCGCTATCCCAGGAGCTTCTTTAGCTCAGGCGGCAATTCGAGATCAGCAGGGTCGAAATCCGGAGCCGGACCCCCCACTCCCAGCATGGAACCCGTCCCACCACCCACGGGGGCCCCGGATTCTTCGATGGCGCGCTTAGCGGGATTCCCCGAGCGGCCCTTCTTGGCCTTAGGAGCCGAGGACTTGCCCTTGGACTTCTTGCTGCCCCCGCCGAAGCCGGGCATCCCGGGCATGCCAGGCATGCCCCCGCCCTTACCCATCTGCTTCATCATCTTCTGAGCCTGGACGAAGCGATCGACGAGGCCGTTCACTTCGGTCACCGTGACGCCGGCGCCCTTGGCGATTCTGGCGCGCCGGGAGCCATTGAGAACCTTGACGTCGTTTCGCTCGGCCAGAGTCATGGACTGGATGATGGCCGCGATGCGGTCGACTTCGCGATCGTCGATCTGGTCGAGCTGGGCCTTCATATCGCCCATGCCCGGGAGCATGCCCATGATCTTGCCCAGGCTGCCCATCTTCTTGATGGACTGCATCTGCTTCAGGAAGTCATCAAGGGTGAAGTCCTCGCCCTTGGACATCTTGGCGGCCATGCGCTCGGTCTCTTGCGCATCGAAGGCCTTCTCGGCCTGCTCGATCAAAGTGAGCATGTCGCCCATGTCGAGGATGCGAGAGGCCATGCGGTCAGGATGGAAGACCTCGAAGTCGGTGAGCTTCTCGCCGATCGACGCAAACATGATCGGACGACCCGTGACGCCCTTGACTGACAGTGCTGCTCCACCACGAGCGTCACCGTCGAGCTTGGTGAGCACGACGCCGTCGAAGCCCACACCAGCCAAGAACTCCTCGGCGGTGCGCACGGCGTCCTGACCGATCATCGCGTCGATGACAAGCAAGGTGTCATCGGGCTGCGCGGCATCGCGGACATCACGCAGCTGCTGCATGAGTTCAGCGTCGATCGACAGACGGCCCGCTGTATCGACGATCACGTAGTCGTGCAGCTTCTGCTCGGCGTACACCTTGGCCTGTCGGGTGACATCGACCGGATTTCCGACACCGTTGCCGGGCTCGGGAGCGAAGATCGCGACGCCAGCCTGACCCGCGATGACCTTCAACTGATCAACGGCGTTCGGGCGCTGAAGATCGGCGGCGACGAGCAACGGGGTGTGGCCCTCACCCTTGAGCTGGAGTGCGAGCTTGCCCGCGAGAGTTGTCTTGCCGGCACCCTGCAGGCCGGCGAGCAAGATCACGGTCGGCGGATTCTTTGCCTGACGCAGAGTTCGGGTCTCGCCGCCGAGAACGGTGACGAGCTCTTCGTGCACAATCTTGATGACCTGCTGAGCCGGGTTCAGGGCACCGGAGACCTCTACCCCGAGCGCGCGCTCCTTGACTGCAGCGCAGAACTCTCGGACAACCGGGAGGGCAACGTCGGCCTCGAGCAGGGCCGTGCGAATCTCGCGCACTGTGGCGTCGACGTCAGCCTCGGAGAGTCGACCTTTGCCGCGCAGACCCTTGAAGGTTGACGCCAGCCGATCGGAGAGATTCGCGAACACGTCGTCAAGGCTACTGGTTACGCCAGGGCGGCCTGAACCGTGACCTTCACCGCTGCCGCATGATCAGGCGAGAGGGGCTCGCCGAGGGGGTCCACGAGGAAGAACACGTCGACCACCTCGGAGCCCAAGGTCGCGACTTTGGCTCCGACGATGGCCGCATCGGCAGATGCCACCGCCCCGGTTACGCGGTGCAGGAGCCCCGGAGCATCGTGGGATCGCACTTCGAGAACCGTGGTGCTCTCGCTGGCGCCGGCGGCAATGTCGACACGAGCCTGGGGATGAGCGACCTTGTCGGACGAGGCGTAAGCCGCATCGCGCTTGGCGATTTTCTCGGCTATGTCATAGGTGCCGTCGAGGGCTCGCTTGAGGTCATCGGCCACCTGCTCGACTCGGGGAGGATCGCCATATAGCGGGCGCACTGTCCATACCTGCAACGCACGGTCGGCAACGGTCGTGACCTTGGCGGCGCGCACCTGCAGGCGGTGCAGCGACAATACGCCGGCCACGAGGGACAGCAGACCGACACGATCGGGCGCAGCGACGGTGAGAATGCACTCGTCATCGAGTTCGGACATCGTGACGTGAACTCCAGACATCCCAGCCAGCGCGAGCTGCTCAGGCGTAAGCGCGGGTGGCTCAGGATGCGGAGTACCGGCCAATGCCGCATGACTGCGCTTGACGAGTTCATGAATGAGATTTCGCCGCCAGTCACTCCAGGCCGCGGGACCAGTCGCCATGGAGTCTGCCTCGACGAGAGCATTCATCAAGTCGAGCAACTCATGCGAATTGAGAACATCGGTGACCGCCGCGATCGTGGCCGGATCGTCAAGATCTCGACGAGTCGCGGTGTCAGGAAGAATCAGGTGATAGCGCACGAGCGCCACGATTGTCGCGGTGTCCTCAGCATCAAAACCGAGCATCGGACACAACTGTCCGGCGATCTCAGCGCCCACGACACTGTGGTCACCTGGCCGGCCCTTGCCGATGTCATGCAGCAATGCCGCCACGAGCAGAAGATCGGGTCGCTCGACGCTGCGAGTCAGCGCACTGGCCTGCACGGCGGTCTCGACGAGGTGTCGATCAACAGTGAAACGGTGAATTGCGTTGCGCTGTGGAGCCGAGCGAACAACTTCCCATCCGGGGATGAGTGACGAGATGAGTCCGACCTGATCGAGCGCCTCCCACACGGTGATGGTCTGAGCACCCGCACCCAACAGCGAGATGAACGCTTCTCGGCCAGAACGCGGCCACGGAACGGGTATCGGCGCCGACTCACGGGCGAGCCTGTCGACAGTGTGCTGAGCCAACGGAACTCCCGCCTGCGCCGCAGCAGCAGCTGCACGCAGGACGAGCGTGGGGTCACGGTCAGGTCGCGCATCGGCAGAGAGCACGACTTCGCTGTCCTGCACAACGACACCGTCGGCCAGCGGAAGTCGCTCGGGACCTCCACTGCGCTTGACCGGACGGAAGGGCAGCCGTGGCGCTCTGCGCGTGAGCCGCGTGACCCGGTGCCAGGTGGTATCGGAGGCATAAGCGATTGAGCGACCTGCCGCGTAGACCTCGCGTAGCAGATGATCATCGGACTCCAGTCCGAGTGCTTCCGCGACTGCCGCCTGCTCCTGCAGAAGAAGTACGTCACCGCTCTTTCCCGAGACCCAGTGGAGTGCGTCACGCACATTGAGCAGAAATTCGATGGACGACTGCCACGACGAGTGCGGTATGTCAGTGAGCCAGGAGGCGGCAATGGCGCGAATAACCGTGGCCTCACGCAAGCCGCCGTAGGCCTCCTTGAGATCGGGCTCGAGCACATGTGCCAACTCACCGAAACGCTCGCGACGAGAATCGACGAGTTCGCGCAGATCCGGAAGGCGACGGCTGGCCATGGCACGCCAGTCGCTGAAGACGGCTTTCTTGAGCTGCTCGGCCAGCTCAGGCGCACCAGCGATCACGCGAGCGTCCATCAGGCCCAGCACGACCTTGACGTCTTCGCTGGCAAGACGCCTGGCCTCGGCGACGGTACGCACACTGTGATCGAGGGAGACACCCGAATCCCAGATCGGGTACCACAATGCGTCGGCTACCTTCGCGGCGCGGCGAGTGTCGGTGCGATGGAGAAGCAGCAGATCGAGATCACTGCCGGGCGCCAGCTCTGAGCGTCCGTGACCGCCCACCGCAACCAATGCGATATCCGCACCCGCAGTGGCGTCGGCCGACGTGAAGAGATCGCGCAGCCAGCCGTCGGTGAGCTGTGTGAGCGC
>JBILOY010000012.1:0-74954 GCA_044374195.1 Candidatus Nanopelagicales bacterium | reverse complement strand
CAGCAGCATGCGGCGCAGGCGGCGACGATGGCGCGAGCGCTTCCGCCAGCCCTGCCAGCGCAACTGATCAGTCCGCAACCGACAAGGTCGTGAACTGGTCCAACTGGCCCCTGTACCTCGACGTGAATGAAGAGACCGGCGAGTACCCCTCGCTGAAGGCCTTCGAGGCCTCGACCGGCATAAGCGTCACCTACACCGAAGACGTCAATGACAACAACGAGTTCTACGCCAAGGTGCGCACTCAGCTCGAACAGGGTCAGGACATCGGGCGAGATATCGTGGTGCTCACCGACTGGATGGCCGGCCTGTGGATCCAGAACGGCTATGCACAGAAGCTGGACAAGGCCATCATCCCCAATGCCGTCAATCTGCTGCCGAAGTGGCAGGACGTCAGCTTTGACCCAGGCCGCCAGTACTCATTGCCTTGGCAGTCCGGTTTCGGGCTGCTCGGCTGGAACAAGGCCAAGCTGAAGGAGACTCTGGGCACTGACACGATGTCCAGCCTGAATCAGCTTTTCGACCCGAAGCTCAAAGGACGCGTCACCTTGCTCTCTGAGATGCGCGACACCATGGGCTGCATCTTGGCCTGGCAGGGTGCAGACCCCTCGAACTTCACTGAGGATCAATGGCAGGCAGCACTTGCCGAGCTCACCAAGCAGATCGACAGCGGACAGGTGCGACAGGTCACCGGCAACGATTACGCGGGTGCCCTGGAAGGCGGCGATGTCATCGCGGTAATCGGCTGGTCCGGCGACATGATCCAGCTGGGCAGCGACTTCGGCATTGCCCTACCGGAATCCGGCGGCATGCTCTGGACAGACAACATGCTGATCCCTGCTCTAGCCGCGCACAAGTCCAATGCGGAACAGGTCATGAATTATTACTACGACCCCAAGGTTGCGGCAGAGGTTGCTGCCTATGTGCAGTACATCTGCCCGGTCGCAGGAGCACAGGAAGCCATCACGGCGATCGATCCGGCTCTGGCCGAGAACCCCTGGATCTTCCCGACCTCGGCGATGCTTGATAACTCCTATGTCTTCATGCCGCTGAACGCCGAGCAGGAGATCCAGTACCAACGTGATTTCCAGAAGGCCATCGGCAACTAGTCTTCGCGCACACCAATGAGAAGGAAGTAACGTGAACTCTGCTGTGCGCAAGGTCGAAGACCTTCGTCTGGAGAACTTGACCAAGCGCTTCGGTGACACGGCAGCGGTTGACGATCTCACCCTCACGATCCCCGCAGGGTCGTTTTTCGCCCTCCTTGGCGCCTCCGGATGCGGCAAGACCACGACATTGCGAATGGTGGCCGGTCTCGAGGATCCGACGGCAGGGACGATTCGTATTGGCGACACGGACGTCACGCGAATGCCACCGCATAAGCGTCCGGTGAACACGGTGTTCCAGTCGTACGCGCTTTTCCCCCATCTCGACATCTTCGAGAACGTGGCCTTCGGTCTGCGGCGGCGGGGCATCAAGGATGTCAATGGCCCGGTGATGGCCATGCTCGAGCTTGTCGAGCTCGCACCGCTCGCACGTCGCAAGCCCGCCCAGCTCTCAGGTGGTCAGCAGCAGCGTGTCGCCGTCGCGCGCGCGCTAATCAACCAGCCCGAGGTGCTGCTTCTCGACGAGCCGCTCGGTGCTCTCGATCTCAAGTTGCGTCGGCAGATGCAGATCGAACTCAAGCGCATCCAGACCGAGGTTGGTACCACGTTCGTGCATGTCACTCACGATCAGGAAGAGGCCATGACCATGGCCGACACCGTGGCAGTGATGAACAAGGGTCGAATCGAGCAGATGGGACACCCTGCGGAGATCTATGAGTCACCGCGAACGGTGTTCGTGGCGAACTTCCTCGGTCAGGCCAATCTCATTGAAGGCCGGAAAGCAGGAACGGGTGAACTTGTCGACGTCAGCGCCTTCGGCGAGACTTTCCGACTGCCCAGCGATCGAAACTTCTCCTCGAGCGACTCAATCATCGTCGGTGTTCGTCCCGAGAAGCTCACCGTTCTCGATCTCGTAGATTCGGCCAAGGTTCCCGAGCATCACAACAGGGCCCGGGGCCGAGTTACGGATGTCTCGTACACGGGCGTCTCGACCCAGTACCTGGTGCGAACAGCATGGGGTCAAGAACTCATCGTGTTCGAGCAGAACAGCATCGTGGGTGATCGCTGCGAGGTCGGTGACGAAGTCATCGTGCATTGGTCGCCAGCACACACCTTCGGCCTTGACGGTCGTCAGGATCTCTCGGCAGGCGTGTCTGCCGACGTGCGAGAGCTCCGCGAGGCAGCAGAGTCACTCGAGGCCAAGTAGCCGTGGCGCACGTACTGCCTGGAAATGCGCCTGCGGCGCCGGTTGAACCAAGCCGGCGAAAGACCCGCACGGGGTACTTCCTGCTATTGCCGGGCATCGCCTGGCTCGCGATCTTCTTTGCCATTCCACTGGTGACGCTCTTCATCACGAGCCTGCAGAAGCCCATCGAGGGTAAGCCGGGTAAGTACGCGGTCGGTTTCGAGATCGGGAACTACTGGCAGGCCATTGCCGAGTACTGGCCGCTGTTCGTGCGCTCTTTCGTCTTTGCCGGCATTGCGACGGCGCTCGCGCTGGTGATCTCGTATCCGCTCGCGTACTTCATCGCCTTCAAGTCGGGCAGGTGGAGCTCACTTCTGCTTGTGCTCGTGATTGCACCGTTGTTCGCTTCGTTCCTGCTGCGTACCTACGCCTGGAAAACAATCCTCGCCGACGACGGATTCATCACCTCGACCCTCAACATGCTGCACCTGCTCCCTGACGGGCGAGTGCTGAACACTCCTATTGCGGTGATCGCGGGCCTGACGTATAACTTCCTTCCCTTCATGATCCTGCCGCTCTATGCAGCCCTCGGGAAAATCGACCCTCGACTGATCGAGGCAGGATCAGATCTGTACGCGTCGCCGATCACGACCTTCCGTAAGGTCACCTGGCCGCTGTCACTTCCAGGTGTCGTGGCGGGAACCTTGCTGACTTTTATTCCTTCCGCGGGCGACTACATCAACGCGGAACTACTTGGCTCGACCAAGGACAAGATGATCGGCAATGCGATCCAGACGAACTTCATCGAGTTCCGTGACTATCCGATCGCTAGTGCACTGTCGTTCCTGCTCATGACGGTCATTCTGGTTCTCGTCTTCAGTTACATCCGTCGCGCCGGGACGGAGGAGCTGGTCTGATGCGTTGGCTTCGTCGTCACATCATCGCGATCATTGCGATCGCAGTTCTGGTGTATCTCTTCATCCCGATTGCGGTGGTTGCAGCTCTCAGTTTCAACAAGCCCTCGGGCAAGTTCAACATCAGTTGGAATGAGTTCTCACTCGATGCCTGGACAAACCTGTGCGGAGTGCCTGGAGTCTGCTCGTCATTCATGACCAGCATCCAGATTGGCCTGATCTCCACGGCGGTGGCCACACTGCTCGGGGCGATGATCGCCTTCGCGCTGGTCCGCCATCGTTTCCGCGGGCGCACCACGACAAATCTGCTGATCTTCTTGCCGATGGCGACTCCCGAAGTCGTCCTGGGATCGAGCCTTCTCGCGCTCTTCTTGAACATGCGATTCCCGCTGGGCGCCCCGACCGTGATCATCGCGCACATCATGTTCATCATCTCGTTCGTCGTGGTGACCGTGAAGGCACGTCTTCAGGGGCTGGATCCTCGACTGGAGGAGGCCGCGCGAGATCTCTACGCCGGTCCACGTGCGACATTTCGGTATGTGACACTCCCGCTGGTACTGCCCGGCATCCTGGGCGCGGCGCTCCTCGGATTCTCGCTCTCCTTTGATGACTTCATCATCAGTTACTTCAATGCGGGAACCCTGGTGACATTCCCGATCTTTATCTGGGGTGCGGCCCAGCGTGGTATCCCTGTGCAGGTCAACGCACTGGCAACCCTCGTATTCGTGATTGCCCTGTTGGTGGTGCTCATTGCGCAGTTCGTGAGTTACCGTAAGAGAAAGAGCCTGCAGGCGCACTGACGCACCGGTGGCGCAAGAGGAACGAAGGGATTGGTGGGACGACGAAGCGATGGCTTCGCCCCTCATCCCGTTACCTCGAAAGGCCCCCATGTTCTTCATTGATACCCCTGGCCCGGTGGCCCTGGATGCTTTGCGCGACCTCACTCCAACACCCTTCTGGCTCGATGATCCTCGGCGGCCCGGCTCCACGCCGGCGCTGCAGTCCGATACCTCATGTGGACTCCTGGTCATCGGAGGTGGATTCAGCGGGCTCTGGACCGCACTGCTAGCCAAGCGTCAGAACCCTTCACTTGACGTCGTGCTTGTTGATGCCGGCCGTGTGGCCGATGCCGCGAGCGGTCGCAACGGGGGGTTCGTCTCTCACTCGCTGACGCACGGAATTCGCAACGGAGCCGATCGCTGGCCTACGGAGCTCGACCAGTTGGTGAAGCTAGGTCACCAGAACCTCGACGACCTAGGCCGTGACGTGGCCTCACTAGGAATCGACTGTGATTTCACGATTGCGGGGGAACTCGTGGTCGCGGTGCAGGACCATCAGATCGAAGACCTGCGCGACACGGCGGTGCTTGCGAATGCTCACGGTGACACCGTCCATGAGTTGAGTGGGGAGCAGATTCGAGCCGATGTGCATTCGGCGAGTTACCTTTTCGCGATAGCGGATCCCGATGTCGCTCTGGTGAATCCCGCACGTTTGGCCTGGGGGCTGCTGGACGCCTGTCAGCAAGCAGGTGTTCGAGTCTTCGAGAACACGCCCGTGCTTGATCTTGCCGATGTGGGTAAGCGAGTAATGGCCGCGACCGAGAAGGCGAGTATCACCGCTCGCCAGGTGGCGATAGCCACCAACGCCTTTCCGCCCCTGCTACGCAAGATGGCGAAATACATCGTTCCTGTCTACGACTACGTTCTGGTGACCGAACCCTTGTCTGATGAGCAGTGGGAGTCCATAGGCTGGGATGGTCGACAGGGCCTTAGTGATGCGGGCAACCAGTTCCACTACTACCGCCCAACTGCTGACGGTCGAATCCTGTGGGGCGGCTATGACGCCATTTACCACCGTGACAGTGGCGTAGACCCTCAGT
Source organism: Candidatus Nanopelagicales bacterium (assembly GCA_044374195.1). Lineage (GTDB taxonomy): Bacteria > Actinomycetota > Actinomycetes > S36-B12 > S36-B12 > CAIKZY01. The sequence continues at coordinate 69,872 of JBILOY010000012.1, read as the reverse complement.
ACGAAGTGGATTTCGGCGCGTTCGGTCGACTCTCGGAGCATTTCCATCAGACTTTCCCCGAACTTGAGGGGATTCGCTTCACGCACGGATGGGGTGGAGCGATCGATACATGCTCTCGATTTGCGCCGTTCTGGGGTCGAGCGCATTCGGGGAAGACGGCTTTCGTGGCTGGCTACACCGGACTCGGAGTGGGTTCCTCGCGTTTTGGGGCGCGCGTCATGCTGGATCTCCTTTCTGGCGACAAGACCGAACTCACGGAGCTGGGGATGGTGCGTTCAAAGCCGCTGCCTTTCCCGCCGGAGCCTTTTCGCTCCTTGGGCATCAACTGGACTACGAAGTCACTTCACTCAGCCGACCAGCACGAGGGACGCCGGAATCTGTGGCTGCGCACCCTCGACCGAGTCGGGCTCGGATTCGATTCGTGAGCTTGCGTACCCACGCACCTCTCCTTGGCTAGGGTTGTGCCATGGCGCGATACGGCTCAATGTTCGGTCCGGATATCACCTTCCTCGGCGTGGATCGGTGTGATCTTGATGATCCGTCATCCTTCGCCGACGCGGATGTCGTGATTGTCGGGGCTCCGTTTGATGGCGGAACGTCGTATCGCAGCGGTGCGCGATTTGGCCCGCAGGCGATGCGCTCGGCCTGCTACCTGGCTCACGACGGTTCTCGGCCCTCACTCGCTATGCGCGTCGATGGGCTGCAGGACATGCGCGTTGTCGATGCGGGAGACGTCGAGCTTTACAGCGGTGATGCGGTGAGATCCTGCGCTGATCTCGAAGTGGTCATCGAGAAGATCGCGCAGTCGGGAGCGATTCCCCTCGTGCTGGGCGGAGATCACACCATTACGTGGCCTGATGTCACGGGTGTCGCACGTGCGCGTGGCTGGGGAAAAATCTCGGTCATTCACTTCGATGCGCACGCAGACACAGGGGATATCGAGTTCGGATCCCTGGTGGGCCATGGCCAGCCGATGCGTCGACTCATCGAATCCGGCGCCGCCCGGGGTGACCGCTTCCTTCAGATGGGCCTGCGCGGTTATTGGCCAGGGCCCGAAACCTTGGCCTGGATGGCCGAGCAGGGGATGCGTTCGTACGAGATGACGGAGATCGTGGCGCGCGGCCTCGACGAGTGCCTGACCGAGGCATTCGTGATTGCCAGCGATGAGTGCGACGGCGTATTCCTCAGCGTTGATATTGACGTCTGCGACCCAGGGCATGCCCCCGGTACCGGTACCCCTGAGCCTGGCGGTCTCACGGCTCGACAGCTGCTCGACGCAGTGCGGCGGATCTGCTACGAGCTACCAGTAGTGGGAATTGATGTTGTTGAGGTTGCGCCGCCGTACGACCACGCAGACATCACTGCACTGCTGGGCAACAGGGTCGTACTCGAGGCGCTCTCGGCGATCGCCCGCAGGCGTAAGGATGCGCGTGACGGGACCACCTGGGATCCCCGTCAGCCCTTGCTCGCTAATCGGATCCCGGGGGAGTGAGCCCTAGACCGTAGCCTCGAAGGCTGCTGCCAGCACGTCGAGACCTTCATTGAGCAGAGCATCGGAGATCGTCAGCGGCGGCAGGAACCGGAAGACGTTTCCGTATGTCCCGGTCGTCAAGGTGATTACGCCGTTCTCATGGCAGAACTTGCTGAGTGCTGCGGCGCGCGCGGCATCCGGCTCGATGGTGCCGGGCTTGACGAGTTCGATCGCGATCATTGCGCCGCGTCCTCTGATCTCGCCGATCGTCGGATATGCGGCCTGCATCTCACGCAGGCGCGGAACCATGATTGCCTCGATAGCCAGCGCACGGGCATTGGCGTCGGTTTCTTCCATCCAGCGGATGGCGCCGAGTGCGCCGGCGCACGCGACAGGATTGCCACCGTAGGTGCCGCCGAGTCCGCCGGCATGAACTGAATCCATGATGTCCGCGCGACCGGTGAGCCCGGCCAGCGGCATGCCGCCGGCGATGCCCTTAGCGGTGGTGATCAGATCAGGAACAACGCCCTCGTGCTCGCTGGCGAACCAATTGCCGGTGCGGCAGAAGCCGCTTTGAATCTCGTCAGCGATGAAGACGATCCCATTGTCCTTGGCGAACTTCGCCATCGCGGCGAAGTAGCCCTTGCCCGGAACGATGAATCCGCCCTCGCCCTGAACGGGCTCGATCATGATGGCAGCGACATTATGCGCGCCGATTTCCTTCTCGATGCGCGTGATGGCGATCGTGGCCATCTCTTCACCTGATAGGCCTCGATCGCGATAAGGGTACGAGGCGGGGACTCGATAGATCTCTGGAGCAAAGGGGCCGAAGCCCTCCTTGTACGGCATGTTTTTCGCCGTCATGCCCATGGTGAGGTTCGTGCGTCCGTGATAACCGTGCTCGACCACGACCACCGCGGCACGCTTGGTGAACACGCGGGCGACCTTCACTGCGTTTTCGACCGCTTCTGCACCCGAGTTGAACAGAGCCGATCGCTTCTCGTGCGTGCCGGGTGTCAGTCGATTGAGTGCTTCACAGACCTCGACGTAGCCGGAGTACGGAGTCACCATAAAGCAGGTGTGCGTGAGCTTCGCCGCCTGCTCGGCGACATTCGCCGCGACGTAAGGATTAGCGTTACCGACCGTAGTGACAGCGATACCTGAGCCGAGGTCGATGAGTGAGTTACCGTCAACGTCGACGAGGATTCCGCCACCTGCGCGGTCGATATACACGGGCAAGGTCACGCCGACGCCTCCGGAGACGGCCGCGTTCTTGCGGGCCTGCAGGGCAATCGAGGCTGGCCCCGGGATGGACGTGACGAGCTTGCGCTCCTGGGCGATGCCGTTGTCGGTGCGCTCGCTCGTGATTGTCATGGTTTCTCCTGGGTGCCTGAGATCTCTTGGGTATCCCTAGCCTAGGCGTCGGCCTTGCTTAGGGGAGATCCATCGTGGAGTATTGGAAAGTCCCCATTATCCGAGATGTTGAGTGAGTGCCCATGACCCTGACTGTTCGCGAAGTTCTAGGCATGCGCGATCTTGGCCTTGTGCCTGTGACGAACTCAGGCGATCTGTCTCGCGAGGTGAGCTGGGTTGCCGTGAGCGAGCTTGCAGACCCTAGCCCTTGGCTAGAAGGCGGCGAATTCCTCCTCACCACGGGTATGAGGCTCACGTCTGATGAAGCTTCGTGCGACGAATACGTGGGTCATTTGGTGCGAGCGGGTGTGAGCGCCCTGGGATTCGGGGTCGGACTCAGCCATGCCGTGGTACCTGAGGCCTTGATCTCAGCGGCAGAGGCGCAGGGCATTGTCGTCCTCTCCATTCCCGAGCCCGTACCGTTCGTCGCCATTTCTCGCGAAGTCTCGCAGTGGCTCACCTCAAAGGAGTACGAGCAGTCCGCAAGGGCTTTCGCGGCCCAGCGTGAACTGATCCGGTCGGCGCTGGCTGCCACGAGCGACATGGGCGCAATCCTCGGAGTCCTTGGTCGCCATGTCGGTGGTTTCGCCATCCACGTTGATGCGCGTGGCGCCGTCCTCGCCGGCTTTCCCTCGGAGGCGCTCGAGCGTGCGGAGGAGTTTCGTGACGAGGTGGATCGGCTCCGACCTCGAGGGCTGCTCGCATCCTCGGCAGTCTCGAGTGCCACGGAGCATGTCGTGCTCATACCGTTGGGAGTCCGTGGAGCGGCGTCGGGCTTCCTGATCGTCGGAACCGCGCGACCCCTGCACCCCATGGATCAAGCGGTTCTCAACCTTGCCGTGTCACTCATGAGCTGGGCCTCCTCGCGCCCACTGTCCAACGCTGCGGAGCTCGCCACCTTGCGTGCATTCCTGCTCTCGCGTGCCGCGAGCGAGACCATTTCGTTGGAGACATGGGCAGCGCTCGGTGTCAACGACTCGCGCGTTCACATCGTGAGACTTCGTCTCGATGACACCGCCGACATCGACGCAGTTCTCGCAGCTCTCTCAAGTGATATCGGCGCTATGTGGGTGAACGCTGACCGATCGGGGATCATCGGACTCGTGGCTGAAGGCCGATGCGACGTACTGCTTGGCCTGTCGGAGTCCGTGGTCTCGTGCGGGGTGTCAGTCGCCTTTGACCTGGGTGATCCGGCGCGCTTTCGTGTGGCCCTCGAACAAGCCGAGCACGCGAGTCTCGTCGGCCAAGGTGTCGTGCAGTTCGAGAGGCTCGCCGGGCGCGGATTCTCCTCGCTCGTCGACGCCGGTGCTGCGGTGGCGTGGGCCGCGGAGTACGTCTCGGGCATCTCTGCGTCACCGGAATCCGTGGAGCTCATGGCGACCGTTCGTGCCTGGCTTAACCACCACGGACAAGTCGATGCGGCCGCCAGTGAACTGGGTGTTCATCGGCACACTGTGCGTCACCGACTGCGGCGGGCCGAGACACTTCTCGAGCGCAGTCTCGACGACCCCTCCGTGCGCGCCGATCTGTGGTTCGCCCTTCGATCCGTAGACGAGCAGGCCATCCAGCTCGGATAGGAACTCACGTGGTCAAGTCCGAGTCGGACTGTGATCTGGGTGTGCTCGGCCGTAGGTTGGGGCAATGACCGCAACGAGCGCACCGACCCCCCGTCATTGGCCCGCCTGGATCGCTGGCGCGGCCTGGAATCAGGGCAGCCCGGCCGAGGTGACGCACCCAGGCGACGGATCCCTCGTCGGCACCTACTCAGTTCCCGATGCGGCAGCGGTCGAGGCAGCGGTCGAAGCCGCCTGGAGCGTGCGCAAGGTGGCGCAGGCGACAACGGCAGCGCAGCGTGCCGCCGCGCTGACGCACGTATCTCGTCGACTCGAGGAGCGCCTCGATGAAGTTGCCGCGCTGATCACGGCTGAAAATGGAAAGCCGATCACGTGGGCACGAGCGGAGGCCACGCGCGCTGTGGCCACCTTCCGTTGGGCGTCCGAGGAAGCACGTCGATTCAATGGAGAGTTCCAGCGACTCGACACGGAGGCGACGACTGCCGGACGCGCCGCGATCATTCGCCGATTCCCTCATGGGCCGGTTCTCGGAATCTCACCCTTCAACTTCCCAGTCAACCTGGTTGCGCACAAGGTCGCACCGGCTCTAGCGGTCGGTGCGCCCATCGTCATCAAACCGGCGCCGGCAACTCCACTTGGAGCCTTGTTGCTCGGTGAACTGCTGGCCGAGACAGATCTGCCTGCTGGCATGTTCTCCGTACTGCCCGTGGGCAACGAGGTGGCGCCGGCCCTCGTCGAGGACCCTCGGCTTCCGGTCGTCTCCTTCACCGGCTCGGAGACCGTGGGCTTTGCGATCCAGCGCGCGGTACCGCACAAGCATGTTGTGCTTGAGCTCGGCGGCAATGCGGCCGCGATAGTGCTGGCTGACTATGCCAGTGATGCCGATATCGAATGGGCCTGTCAGCGCATTGCCATGTTCGGCAACTCCCAAGGTGGCCAGACCTGCGTGTCGGTGCAGCGCATTCTCGTAGAGGAGTCGATTGCCGAGAAGTTCACGGCGCGACTCACTGAGGTCGTGCGTGACCTTCCCAACGGCTCGCCGTGGGAACCCTCGACAGTGGTGGGTCCGATGATTCACGAGGCGGCCGCAGAGCGTGTCGAGGAATGGCTGACCGAGGCGATTGATGCCGGCGCGACCATCTTGGTGGGCGGCAACCGGACGGGGACTTATGTCGAGCCCACCTTGCTCGCGAATGTGCCTGCGAATGTGCGCGTCGAGACCGAAGAGGTCTTCGGACCGGTGATGTCGGTGCGCACGATCGCTGACCTCGATGAGGGCATCGCGATCGTCAATGACTCGCGCTTTGGCCTGCAGACCGGAGTCTTCACTCACGACATCCAAAAAGCATTCCGCGCTCACCGTGATCTCGAGGTGGGTGGCGTCATCATCGGTGAGGCGCCGACCTTCCGAGCTGACCAGATGCCCTACGGCGGTATCAAGGCCTCGGGCGTAGGCCGCGAGGGCCTTCGCTCGGCGATTATGGATCTCACCCATGAGCGAGTGATGGTGCTGACCGACCTCGCGCTGTAATCGCATATTGTCGGGGGAGTATCTCGGCACGTTGAGCGAAAGGCGCAGGTGGCTCGTCGCATCGTCATCCTCGGGAGCACGGGTTCCATCGGAACCCAGGCTCTCGATATCGCTGCACGAAATCCCGACAGTTTCGACGTCGTCGGCCTAAGCGCAGGCGGCAGTGATGTCGCTCTACTCGCTCGTCAGGCGCTTGATTTCCGTGTAGAAGCCATTGCCGTCGCGAGAGCCTCCGCGGTCTCGGATCTTCAGTTGGCCCTCTATGCCGAGGCCCAACAGCGCGGCTTTTCCACCGGAAACTTCGAACTGCCCAAGATTCTTGCCGGCCCGGATTCCGCAAGCGAGCTAGCGAGCTGGCCGTGCGATGTCGTGCTCAATGGCATTGCCGGCGCTGCGGGTCTCGTGCCCACGCTCGAAGCGCTTCGCGCTGATCGTGTTCTCGCACTGGCGAACAAGGAGTCCTTGATCATCGGCGGGCCGTTGGTGAAGTCATTGGCGCGGCCGGACCAGATCGTGGCTGTCGATTCAGAGCACTCAGCGTTGGCGCAGTCGTTGCGTTCGGGCTCTGCTGCGGAAGTGCGTCGGCTGGTGCTCACTGCAAGTGGCGGGCCGTTCCGAGGTATGACTCGCGCGCAGCTCGCCGACGTCACTGCGGAACAAGCGCTCAAGCACCCCACCTGGTCGATGGGCCCGCTGGTCACTATCAACTCTGCGACCCTCATGAATAAGGGACTCGAGGTAATCGAAGCGCATTTGCTCTTCGACATCGACCTCGACTCGATCGAGGTTGTGGTTCACCCCCAGTCGGTCGTTCACTCAATGGTCGAATTCATCGACGGATCAACGATGGCGCAAGCCAGCCCACCCGACATGCGACTGCCGATCGCGCTCGGCATGGCCTGGCCCGACCGAGTCCTCGATGCTGCGGCGGCCTGCGACTGGTCCACAGCCGCCACCTGGGAGTTCTTCCCGCTTGATGAAGAGGCATTTCCGGCCGTGAGCCTCGCCCGAAGAGCCGCGGGCGCAGGGGGTACGGGGCCAGCAGTTTTCAACGGTGCCGATGAAGCCTGCGTCGAGGCATTCCTCGCCGGGCGAATCCCGTTCACAGCCATTGTTGACACCGTCGCCCGGGTGCTCGAAGAGCACCTGGCACCCGGCAGTGGCGAATGGGTGCCCGGGAACGCCGTGACCCTCGACGACGTCCTACATGCTGATGCCTGGGCACGCGCTCGGGCCACGGCCATTGCGGGGGGCTGACATGCTCGAAGTCATCGGCATCGTGTTGTTCGCGCTCGTCATCGCCGGATCCATCGCCCTGCACGAACTCGGGCACCTCGTACCTGCGAAGGCGTTCGGTGTTCGCGTCACCGAGTACATGATCGGATTCGGCCCCACGCTGTGGTCCAAGGTCAAGGGCGAGACTCGATATGGAGTCAAGGGCGTGCCTCTTGGCGGGTACATTCGAATGATCGGAATGCTGCCTCCGGCCAAGGGCGATGCCGAAGGAACTGCACGGACCATGTCCACAGGGCGATTCGCGCTGATGGTTGCCGATGCGCGCCGGGCTTCTGTCGAGGAGATCGAGCCCGGCGACGAGAATCGCGTGTTCTACAAATTGCCCGTGCGCAAGCGCGTCATCATCATGCTCGGCGGCCCGATGATGAATCTGCTTCTGGCTTTCATCCTCTTCTCGATCATGCTCGTCGGTATCGGACTTCCGCAGCCGACGCTCACAGTCTCCCGTGTCGTGGACTGCACACCCTCCGTCGAGCAGCCACTTGCCGCACCGCTTCCGTCCGGACAATGCCCGACCGGATCAATGGTGGGGCCGGCTCGAGCTGCAGGCCTGCTTCCCGGTGACACCATCGTGTCGGTCAATGACATGACATTCGGCTCCTGGGATGCACTCACAGAGTGGATACGCGCCCACGGCGACCAGAGCGTGACGATGACGATCTCTCGTGACGGGCAGGAGCAAGATCTTGTCGTCGACGTCGCCACCGTTCAGCGACCTGAGTACGACGCCAACGCGGTGGCCACCGGAGCCACGATCACCTCGGGATTCATTGGGGTCTCGCCCGGAGTCGAGTACGTCTCTGAAGGCTGGTCCTCCGTTCCCGCCTATATGTGGGACATCACGGTGGCATCCGTTGAGGGTTTGATTTCGCTGCCGATTCGACTGTACGAACTGGTGAAGGACACCTTGATCGGCGGTCAGGAGCGTGCCATCGACGGCCCGGTAAGTGTGGTGGGCGTGACTCGCATCGGTGGCGAGGTGGCAGCGATGGACCAGCCGCTGGTGGCCAAGGCCGCTACCTTCCTTGGCCTAGCTGCCTCACTGAACCTCTTCCTCTTCCTGTTCAACCTCATTCCGGTACTGCCCCTTGATGGCGGGCATGTCGCGGGCGCTTTGTACGAGGGTGCTCGGCGCAAGGTCGCCCGTCTTCGAGGGCGAGCTGATCCTGGCCCCGTTGACGTCGCTCGACTGCTGCCGGTCGCCTACGTGGTTGCCGGAATCCTGCTCGCCATGGGCGTGATCGTGATCTGGGCTGATCTCGTACGTCCCATCTCGCTCGGCTAGCGGGCTGCCGCACGAGACTGGCGGCATAATGAACGTGTGAGTATCGAACTCGGAATGCCCTCGGCCCCAGCACCCACTATTGCTCCTCGTCGTGTGTCACGGCAGCTGCTCCTCAAGCATCCGACGCACCCCGTGCTCGTGGGTGGCGATGCACCGATCAGCGTGCAATCGATGTGCACGACCGTGACCTCTGACGTCAACGCCACCTTGCAGCAGATCGCCGAGTTAACCGCGGCTGGCTGCCAGATCGTGCGAGTTGCGGTACCCAGCCAAGACGATGCGGATGCGCTGCCCGAGATTGCCCGCAAGTCGGGAATTCCGGTCATCGCAGATATTCACTTCCAGCCGAAGTACGTGTTCGCGGCAATCGATGCCGGTTGCGCAGCAGTGCGCGTGAATCCCGGCAACATTAAGCAGTTCGATGACAAGATCGCCGAGATCTCTCGGGCCGCGAATGATGCAGGTACGCCGATCCGCATCGGCGTCAACGCGGGTTCGCTGGATCCTCGCCTGCTCAAGAAGTACGGCAAGGCCACACCTGAGGCACTCGTCGAGTCAGCGCTCTGGGAAGCATCATTGTTCGAGGAGCATGACTTCCGCGACATCAAGATCTCGGTCAAGCACAACGACCCCGTCGTGATGGTGAAGGCGTACATGCTGCTGGCCGAGCAGTGTGACTACCCCTTGCATCTTGGGGTGACTGAGGCCGGGCCGGCGTTCCAAGGAACCATCAAGTCAGCGGTGGCCTTCGGTGCGCTGCTCTCACGAGGTATCGGTGACACCATTCGCGTCTCGCTCTCAGCCCCGCCTGTTGAAGAGGTCAAGGTCGGCAACGCAATTCTGGAATCCTTGAACCTTCGCCAGCGCGGACTCGAGATCGTCTCCTGCCCGTCCTGTGGCAGAGCGCAGGTCGATGTCTACACGCTCGCCGAGCAGGTGACCGCCGGTCTAGAAGGCCTTGATGTCCCGCTCCGTGTCGCAGTCATGGGCTGCGTCGTCAACGGTCCCGGTGAGGCACGCGAAGCCGACCTGGGGGTCGCCTCCGGAAATGGCAAAGGTCAGATATTCGTGCGCGGCGAGGTGATCAAGACCGTGCCGGAAGCACAGATTGTCGAGACCTTGATCGAGGAGGCCATGAAACTGGCGGAGTCCATGGGCGATCTCCAGGGCTCGCCCACTGTCACAGCGGGCTGATCGTGGGGCGCATTCGCGCGCTGACTGTTAGTGACGTCGTCGCCGCGCGTGATCTCCTGGCGCGGGATCCGATCACGAACTGCCTCGTCGATTCACGAGTGCGCACGGCCGGCGTGGATCCCTGGCGGCTCGGTGGTGAAATCTGGGGCTACATCGATGACGATGGCTCACTCACCTCGATGGTTTTTGTCGGTGCCAACTTGGTGCCGGTCAACACGTCTCCGGCATCTCGGGCGGCATTCGCCGATCGACTTCGACAGACCGGCAGACGCTCATCGTCCATAGTCGGAGCTGCCGAAGAAGTACTCGATCTCTGGCGACTCCTAGAGCCATCGTGGGGTCCGTGTCGTGAACTGCGCGAGAAGCAGCCGCTCCTTGTCATGGATTCCGATCCCGACATCGACGTCGATCCTGATGTGCGGTTCATCGGAATCGATGATCTGGATGTGCTCGTGCCAGCGTGCATCGACATGTTCACTCATGAAGTCGGAGTCTCGCCCGTGGCGGCCGGGGGAGGCATGGCCTATCACGCACGCATCGCTGAGCTCGTGCGATCAAGTCGTTCGATTGGTCGGATCGAGAACGGTGTCGTGATGTTCAAGGCCGAGATAGGCGCGGCGACTCCTTTCAGTTGCCAGGTCCAGGGAGTGTGGGTCGACCCGTCACTTCGTGGGCGAGGAATCTCGGTACCGGCGATGGCCGCAACAGTTCGGCTTGCTCGCACGCATATCGCGCCTGTCGTGAGCCTCTATGTCAATGACTTCAATACCGTTGCCCGACGCACCTATGAGTCCTGCGGCTTCCGACAGCATGCGACCTTCGCGACCGTGCTCTTCTAGCCTGAGCGAGTTGCCCGATATCCTCGTCTGAACCGACAAAGGAGCACTCGTGATCACCCGGATGTCCAGCCTCTTCCTGCGCACCCTTCGCGAGGACCCGGCCGACGCCGAGGTGCCGAGCCATCGCTATCTGGTGCGCGCCGGCTACGTTCGACGTGTTGCGCCCGGGATCTTCTCCTGGCTTCCCCTGGGCTACGAGGTGTACAGAAATGTCGAGCGCATCGTGCGCGAAGAAATGAACGCCGCTGGATTCCAGGAAGTTCACTTCCCTGCATTGCTCCCGCGTGAGGCCTACGAGGCCACCGGTCGCTGGAGCGAGTACGGCGACACCTTGTTCCGGCTTCAAGATCGCAAGAACGCCGACTACCTCCTCGGCCCGACACATGAGGAGATGTTCACGCTCATGGTCAAGGGCGAGTACTCGTCCTACAAGGATCTGCCCGTCACCCTCTACCAGATCCAGACCAAGTACCGCGATGAGGCGCGACCGCGCGCGGGCATCCTGCGCGGACGTGAGTTCGTCATGAAGGATTCCTACTCCTTCGATATCGACGATGCCGGCCTCGAGGCGTCCTATGCGCGCCATCGTCAGGCCTACATCGACACCTTCAGCCGACTCGGGCTCGAGTTCGTGATCGTCTCGGCGATGTCAGGCGCCATGGGCGGCTCGGCCAGTGAAGAGTTCTTGGCTCCCACGGTTGTCGGCGAGGACTCCTTCGTGCGCTGCACCACCTGCGACTATGCCGCCAATGTGGAGGCGGTCATCACGCCGGTTCCTGCCTCGCAGGATTTCAGCGCGCTTCCGGCATCACATGTCGAGCCCACGCCCAACGCCTCCTCGATCGAGGATCTCGTGGCGGTCTCGAACTCCACCGACGCGCTGCGCCGGCCTGATCGCGACTGGACAGGTGCCGACACCTTGAAGGTGGTCGTCTTCATGGTGACTGATACCGACGGAACTCAAAAGCCACTGGCTATCGGGCTTCCCGGTGACCGTGAGGTTGATGCCAAGCGCCTTGAGGCTGTCATGCACCCGCGCGAGGCCCGTCCGTTCGAAGAGGCTGACTTCGCGAAGCATCCTGCGTTAGTTAAGGGATACATCGGTCCTGGCGTGCTCGGTACCTCCAAGTCGGCCGGCATTGAATTCCTCGTCGATCCTCGCGTGGTCGAAGGGACTTCATGGATTTCAGGTTCTGACCTCGCGGGAAAGCACGTGTACGACCTCGTGGCCGGCAGGGATTTCAGTGCTGACGGCACCATTGAGGTCGCGGAAGTTCGCGAAGGTGATTTGTGCGCCCAGTGCGGTGGAGCCCTGACGCTGGCGCGTGGCATCGAGATCGGTCACATCTTCCAGCTGGGTCGAAAGTATGCCGAGGCCATGGGCCTGAAGGTCCAAGGCGAGACAGGTGAGCTGGTCACGGTCACCATGGGCTCGTATGGCATCGGCGTCTCGCGGGCTGTCGCTGCGTTTGCGGAGCAATCGCACGATGACAAGGGACTGATCTGGCCTCGCGAGGTCGCGCCGGCCGATATCCACCTGATCGCCACCGGAAAGTCCGATGAACCATTCGAGTACGCCGAACAATTGGCGGCTGAACTCGATGCGAGGGGAATTCGTGTGCTGCTCGATGACCGTCGCTCGGTTTCTCCCGGAGTGAAGTTCAATGACTCTGAGCTGATCGGGGTGCCCACCATCGTGGTCGTCGGCAAGCGGCTCCCGGAGGGATTCATCGAGGTCAAGGACCGCGCGACGGGTGAGCGTTCCGATATTGCGGTTGCCGACGCAGTTGCTGAGCTCAGTTCGATCTGCGGCCAGTGATCACTGACTCGCGGCAATTCGCTGCAGACGTTCTCTCGCCTGCGTGAGTGCTGGTGCGGCTATCTCACCTGCGGACTCGTAGACCGCAATGAGTCGTTCCTCGATCTCGATCAACAATGCCTCGGCGGTGGCACGGCCCCGAACGTCGATGGGCAGGTCGTAGGCGATGGCCGCCGGCGGAATCTTTTGCTCTGCGGCTTGAGCAGCCGAGATCCAGGCATCGCGCAATTGCCAATGCGCCTTGAGGGCTGCGAGGGCTCGAGAGCGAGGTGCACCAGTGAGGTGGGCGCCGATCACGCCGTAGGCATAGATCGCGGCATTCTCCGCCTCGATCAAGGTGCTGAGGGAAGTCTCGGCAGCAACAGCGGCCCCGGCGGTTGAGGCCGGGGTCTCGGGCTGTGCAAGGGAGGAGCCACCGCACCCGCTGGTAAGGATGCCTGTGAGCAGGAGTGTGGTGAGCGCGCCCACCGTGACACCCCGGCTTGAAATTCTTCGCATCGAACCAGGATGCCACGTGGCGTTAGACTCTTGTCGCCGGGCGCGATGCAGGCGATAAGTGAATCCGACAATTGAATGGCAGCAGGAGCAGCGATGACAGGCATTTCCCGTGGTGATCTTGCCCAGCAGATCCAGGTCGAGATGACGGCCATAGTCGAGGCCGATATTGATGTCGAGGACGTCAGCATCACCAAGGCCGGTCGGCGCCAGCTCGTGCGTGTGATCATTGATCGCGATGGCGGAATCGATCTCGATCTCGTCGCCTCTGTCAGCCGTCAGGTCTCGGAGATTCTCGATCGTCCCGAGTACGAGTCTGCCCTCGGTGACGCCTACGTTCTCGAAGTCACCTCCCCGGGTACCGACCGACCTCTCACCTCGGAAGCGCACTGGCGTCGAGCCGTCACGCGTCTGGTGATTGCCGACCTGGTCGACGGCACTTCGATCACTGCCCGCATTTCTGCCGTCGATGGGGGAGTAGTGGTCCTGCAGCCAGACAAGGGTGATCCGTTGTCCGTGCCCCTCGCGGAACTACTCCGCGGAACTGTCCAGGTCGAATTCAACCGCTCGGAGAAGGAGTAGCCATGGATATCGATGTCAGTGCACTGAAGGCCCTGGTTCGCGAGAAGGATCTCTCGCTCGATCTCGTGGTTGACACCATCGAGCAAGCACTTCTTACCGCGTACCTTCGCACCGAGGGTGCAGCCTCGCGAGCGCGTGCCACCCTCGATCGAAAGACAGGGCATGTCGTGGTCTATGCGACCGAGCTCGATGAGGAAGGCAATGTCGTGCGCGAGTACGACGACACTCCTGACGGTTTCGGCCGAATTGCAGCTACGACTGCACGGCAGGTTCTTCTCACTCGTCTGCGGGAGGCAGAGGATGACGTCACCCACAGCGAATTCGCGGGCCGTGAGGGCGATCTGATCTCTGGCGTCATTCAGCAGAACAGCAACCCGCGGATGGTGCGTGTCGACATCGGCAAGGTCGAGGCAAACCTCCCGCCAGAGGAGCAAGTGCCTGGAGAGTCCTATGTGCATGGCGAGCGCATCAAGGGCATCGTCACTGCCGTGCGCAAGGGCTTCAAGGGTCCGCAGGTGACCATCTCGCGCAGCCATCCCAATCTCGTGCGCGCACTCTTTGCCCTCGAGGTTCCGGAGATCGCCGACGGCACGGTGACCATTAATGCTCTGGCGCGCGAGGCCGGCCATCGCACCAAGATCGCCGTGCGCTCAACCGTTCCAGGGGTAAATGCCAAGGGTGCCTGCATTGGCCCGCTGGGGCAGCGAGTACGTCAGGTCATGAGCGAACTCGGCGGCGAGAAGATCGACATCGTCGATTTCAGCGATGACCCGGCCGAGATGATCGCCCACGCTCTCTCGCCCGCGAGAGTTGAGTCCGTGCAGATCATCGACCCGGTAGCACGAGCCGCGCGTGTCATCGTCCCGGACTACCAGTTGTCCTTGGCCATCGGGCGAGAGGGGCAAAATGCCCGACTCGCCGCCCGTCTGACCGGCTGGCGTATCGATATTCGCTCTGATTCGGCGCCCGCGGCGCCGACGACTACAGCCCCGGAATCCGACGACTGAGGTGATACGCACCTGCATCGGTTGCCGGGCCCGGCAAGAACCCGACGCCGATCCGCCCCTGGCTCACGTCGTGGCCATGGGGCAGGTCATCACCCCCGACCCTCGAGGAGTCCTCGGCGGTCGGGGCGCCTGGGTACATCCGCACTGCCTCGCCGAGGCCACTAAGCGCCGTGCCTGGACACGCGCCTTGCGGCTTGAAGGCAACGTAGACCTGTCGCTGGTTCAAGAGCCCGGGGCTCTGCAGGTATAGTGCCACTTGGCCAGCGGCACTCCGCCCTGACCTCCGCCCACCGTTCGGGAGCCCCTCATGAGGACTTACACCCGATGAACGCACGGATTTGACCATGCGTCGTTTGAACTGACGGCCCGGTGCGGTAAGCCCGGGCCAAAGACAGGAGAGTTGTGTCAAAGGTCCGGGTCCACGAGCTCGCCAAAGAGCTCGGGGTTTCTAGTAAGGACGTTCTTGCCAAGCTGCAAGAACTCGGTGAATTCGTAAAGTCCGCCTCATCCACGGTCGAAGCACCCGTCATCCGCAAGCTCAAGGAAGCTATGCCGGCTGTCGAGGCTCCCGTGAAGAAGACGGCGGCCAAGAAGACCGCGAAGAAGACTGCTGCTCCTGCTGAGGCCCCGACCGAAGCAGGCGCGATCGAGTCCGCCCCTGCAGCTCCGGCTGAGCCCGCGATGAAGGCGGCTGCGGCACCAGCTGCTGTTGCCGCGCCCGCGCCCGAGTCCGAGTCCGCGCCCGCAGCCGCAGCCGCGTCTGAGCCTGCGGCAACAACTGATCCGTCAGCGCCTGCTGGGCCTCGTCCGGCTGGTCCGCGTCCAGGCAACAACCCGTTCGGTGGAAGCACCGGAATGGGTCGTCCGGCTGGTCCGCGTCCGGGGAATAACCCCTTCGGCGGAAGCACCGGCATGGGGAGAACAGCTCCTGCCGCCGGTGGCGTTCCTGGAGCTCCGCGTCCCAACCCAGGCTCAATGCCCACCCGCCAGGCTCGCCCAGCACCGACCGGACGCCCAGGCGGTCCCGGTGGCGCTCCCGGCGGTCGTCCCGGTGGCGCTCCCGGCGGTCGTCCCGGTGGCGCTCCCGGCGGTCGTCCCGGCGGCGCACCTGGCGGCGGTGGCTTCGCAGGTCGTCCCGGTGGATCACCGGGTGGTGCGCCCGGTGGTGCACCTGGCGGCGGTTTCCCCGGTCGCAGTGGCCCCGGCGGACGTGGTACGACTGCTGGCGCCTTTGGTCGTCCGGGCGGTCGCCCGTCCAAGGGCCGTAAGTCCAAGCGCGCCAAGCGCCAGGAATTCGACAATATGCAGGCCCCGGTCATGGAAGGCGTGCGCATCCTGCGCGGTGGCGGCGCCACCGTTCGCCTGCCGCGCGGTGCGAGCCTGACCGACTTCGCCGAGAAGATCGACGCGATGCCGGCCGATCTCGTCAAGGTGCTCATTGGCCTGGGGGAGATGGTCACTGCGACTCAGTCGATCGATGACGACACGCTGCGTCTTCTTGGCGATGAGCTCAGCTACGCCGTCGAGGTCGTGTCCCCTGAGGACGAGGATCGCGAGCTGCTCGAGTCGTACAACCTGGAGTTCGGCGAGCACGAAGGCAATGAGGATGACCTCGTCGTTCGTCCGCCGGTTGTCACCGTCATGGGTCACGTCGACCATGGCAAGACCCGACTCCTCGATGCGATTCGCAAAACCAATGTCATCGGCGGCGAGGCAGGTGGCATCACCCAGCACATCGGTGCCTACCAGGCCACCGCTCACACGGCAGAAGGCGATCGCAAGATCACGTTCATCGATACCCCCGGTCACGAGGCTTTCACGGCCATGCGTGCACGTGGCGCTCAGGTCACTGACATCTCGATCCTGGTGGTCGCAGCTGACGATGGCGTGAAGCCGCAGACGATTGAGGCACTCAATCATGCGCAGGCCGCTGGCGTACCCATCGTCGTGGCCGTGAACAAGGTCGACAAGGAAGGCGCTGACCCGATGAAGGTCCGCACCCAGTTGACCGAGTACGGACTGGTTGCCGAGGAGTTCGGCGGCGACACGATGTTCGTCGACGTGTCGGCAAAGGCCGGAACGGGCATTGAGAGTCTTCTCGATGCCGTGCTGCTTACCGCTGACGCCGCACTTGACCTGCGCGCGAATCCGGTGCAGCAGGCAGAGGGTGTTGCCATCGAGGCGCACCTCGACCGCGGTCGTGGCCCAGTGGCCACCGTGCTCGTGCAGCGCGGCACCTTGCGTGCTGGTGATTCGATCGTCGCGGGTGACGCGTTCGGCCGCGTCCGTGCCATGCTCGATGACGAGGGCAATGTCGTCGACGAAGCAGGTCCCTCGTTCCCCGTTCAGGTGCTCGGACTGACCACCGTTCCTGGAGCCGGCGACAGCTTCATGGTCGTGGCCGAGGATCGCATCGCCCGTCAGATCGCCCAGACTCGACAGGCACGCGAGCGCAATGCGCTGCTCGCGCGTAACCGAGTCAAGCGCTCGCTTGAGGATTTCCTCGAGTCGGTCGAACGCGGCGAGGTGTCCGAGCTCACCCTCATCATCAAGGGCGATGTCTCCGGCTCGGTCGAGGCACTCGAGGACGCCTTGCTGAAGATCGATGTCGGCGAGGAAGTCTCGCTGCGCGTGATCCATCGCGGCGTCGGCGCCATCAACAAGAACGATGTCACCTTGGCAAGTGCCTCGAAGTCGGTCATCATCGGCTTCAATGTGCGCCCCGAGGGCAAGGTTGCTGAGCTGGCTTCCGAGGAAGGCGTCGATGTTCGCTACTACAGCGTCATCTACCAGGCAATTGAAGAGGTCGAAGCTGCCCTCAAGGGCATGCTCAAGCCCGAGTACGAAGAGGTTCAGCTCGGTACCGCCGAGGTGCGCGAGGTCTTCAAGTCGAGCAAGTTCGGCACGATCGCCGGCTGCCTCGTGCAGACAGGTGAGATCAAGCGCAATTCGAAGGCACGCCTCATCCGTGATGGCGCAGTCGTCGCGGAAAGCATTGCCGTGGCCGGCCTTCGTCGCTTCAAGGACGATGTCACCGAGGTGCGCGAAGGCTTCGAATGCGGCATCAACCTAGGCAACTTCCAAGATGTCAAGGTCGACGACGTCATCGAGACCTATGAGATGCGCGAGAAGCCGAGAAAGCCATGAGCAGTGAGGCCCGACAGCGAAAGATGGCCGACCGAATCAAGGTGATCGTGGCAGAGACTCTCGAGATGCGGATCAAGGATCCGCGGCTCGGTTTCATCACCATCACCGATGTGCGAGTAACCCCGGATCTTCGCGAGGCTTCGGTGTTCTACACCGTGTATGGCGACGATGAGGAGCGCGTCTCGACCGCTGCTGCCCTGGAGTCCGCAAAAGGGGTGCTTCGCAGCGAGGTGGGCAAGCAGACCGGCATCAAGTTCACCCCGAGTCTCGCTTTCTTCCTGGACGCGATTCCCGACAATGCTCGTCAGCTCGAGGATCTGCTGCGACAGGCGGCTGAGGCTGACGCACACGTGCACGAGCAGGCGGAGCATGCCACCTATGCGGGCGACGCCGATCCCTACCGACATCCGCGCGACGAGGATGCCGACACCGAGGCATGACGTCCTCGCGGCCCGGCGTAGTTCCCTCGGGGTTGCTCCTGGTCGACAAACCGGGTGCGATCACCTCGCATGGCGCGGTAGCAGCAGCTCGTCGCGCCCTCGGTACTCGCAAGGTCGGTCATGCCGGCACCTTGGACCCGATGGCCACCGGCCTGCTGATTCTCGGAGTTGAACGGGCTACCCGATTGCTCGGACACCTGGCGCTGCATGACAAGGAATACCTCGCCACTATTCGACTCGGCAGCACCACGGTGACTGACGATGCGGAGGGGGAGATCATCGCTCAGGCTCCCGTCGCGCTACTCGACCACGTGACTGAGCTGGCCATCGACCAGGCGATGCAGGCCCTGAAGGGTGTGATCCAGCAGGTGCCGAGCTCCGTGAGTGCCATCAAGGTGGACGGCAAGAGGTCCTACGCACGTGTTCGTGCCGGCGAGAATGTTGAGCTGAAGGCTCGCACCGTGACGGTGTCCAGATTCGAACGCACGCAGGTGCGACGCGAGATCAATGCGATCGACATTGATGTTCGCGTGGAATGCACGACGGGCACCTATGTTCGGGCGCTTGCACGAGACCTGGGTGAGGCGCTGGGCGTCGGTGCTCATCTGACCATGCTGCGGCGCACGCGCATCGGTGCCTTCAGTCTCGAGGGCGCCTCGAGTATCGAATCCCTGGGCACGCAGGCTCTCATCCCGATTGCCGAGGCGTCCCGAGCGTGCTTCCCGTCCTTGGTGCTGAGTGACGAGGACGCCGACCACGTCAGCCATGGCCGACGAATCCCGCTTCACCTTGAGTCGCCCACTGCACTGTTCGCCCCCGGAGGTTCGGTGCTTGCACTCGCCGAATCCGACGGCGATCGTCTTCGCTACCTCGCCGTCTTCGTCGGCTGATCTAGGCTGGTGTCCTGATGAGTGAGACGATCGGCAGCGTTGTTGCCTGCATAGGCGTGTTTGACGGTGTTCATCGCGGACACCGCAGCCTCATTGACGTTGCTCGCAAGCTTGCAGATGAGGCTGGTCTGCCCCTAGTGGCCATTACCTTCTTCCCCCACCCGGCAGTCGTATTGCGTCCGGAGTCGATTCCTGACCAAATCGCAACCCTCGATGACCGCGTTCGGTTGCTGCTCGAAGCGGGTGCAGATGCCGTCGAGGTCATCGACTTCACTCCCGACTACGCCCACATCACTCCGGCCGAATTCATCGATGACGCTCTCATCGAGAGGATGCATGCGGCACATGTGGTGGTGGGGGAGAACTTCCGTTTCGGGCGCATGGCCGCCGGTACTCCTGAGGTACTGACGTCAGAGTGTGCTGCTCGGGGTATCAGCGTTCATGTGGTCCCCGTGGCCGCGGATTCGGCACCGTGGTCCTCGACCAGAATCCGCCGGCTGGTGAGCGCCGGTGACGTCGAGAATGCCGGCGAGGTTCTTGGTCGGCTGTATTCGATGACCGGCACGGTCGTGCACGGCGACCATCGCGGCCGCGACCTCGGTTATCCGACCGCGAATATTGACACCGAGCCGGGAATGCTCGTGCCTGCCGATGGGGTCTACGCAGGCTGGCTCGACGTGGCAGGGCAGCGGTTCCCCGCGGCGATTTCCGTGGGCACGAATCCGCAGTTTCAGGGCTCTGAACGACGAGTCGAGGTCTACTGCCTCGATCGTGAGGGCCTCGAGCTTTACGGGCTCTTCGCACGAGTGATCTTCACCCGATTTCTGCGCGGTCAGCAGGTTTTTGACTCCCTCGAGGAATTCCTCGGCCAGATGGCCCAAGACGTAGAGCAGGCTCGATTCGTCCTCGATCCCCCCATCCCATAGAATTTCCTAGCAGGCCAACGTCGTCCTGTGAATGGCTCGGGCATGCCCGAGTGGATCCGGCGACGACAAGGACATCTCATGGCCAGTTATTCCAACGCCCCTAAGGCTCAGGGTCTGTACGACCCGACCCGAGAGCATGACGCCTGCGGCGTGGCTTTCGTGGCCACGTTGACCGGTATTCCCTCGCACGACATCGTCGACAAGGCTCTGACAGCTCTGCGCAACCTGGAGCACCGAGGTGCATCGGGCAGTGAGCCAGACAGCGGTGACGGTGCTGGCATCTTGATCCAGATCCCCGACGCCTTCTTCCGTGAGGTCGTAGATTTCTCTCTGCCCGAATCGGGTTCCTATGCCGCGGGCATTGCCTTCCTTCCCGTCGATGACTCAGATCGCGTACGTGCCAAGGCACGAATCGAGGCCATCGCGGCGGAGGAGGGTGTCGAAGTTCTGGGCTGGCGCTCGGTGCCCGTTGACGCCTCAACGGTGGGTGCGACCGCACGTAGCGTCATGCCGGTTTTCGAGCAGCTTTTCGTCGCCACGTCACCGCGCCTGGCAGGACTTGAGCTCGATCGCATGGTCTATGGCCTCCGTAAGCGTTCGGAGCACGATGCCGGTGTCTACTTCGGTTCGCTCTCGTCGCGGACAATCGTCTACAAGGGCATGCTGACCACGGGTCAGCTGGAGCCGTTCTACCCCGATCTCTCCGATGTCCGAGTGGCCTCGGCGCTCGCCCTCGTGCACTCTCGCTTCTCGACTAACACCTTCCCGTCCTGGCCATTGGCACATCCGTACCGGTACATCTCCCACAACGGTGAGATCAACACAGTCCAGGGCAACCGCAACTGGATGCGGGCCCGCGAGTCGCTTCTCACCTCGTCAGTTCTGCCTGGTGATCCGACGCGCCTGTTCCCCATCTGTGCCAACGGCGGCAGTGATTCAGCCTCATTTGATGAGGTGCTTGAACTGCTGCACCTTGGCGGACGCTCGCTCCCGCACTCAGTGCTGATGATGATTCCCGAAGCTTGGGAGAACAACCTCAGCATGGATCCGGCTCGACGTGCCTTCTACGAATTCCATGCCACCTTCATGGAGCCCTGGGATGGTCCCGCGAACGTCTGCTTCACCGATGGAACTGTGATCGGCGCGGTGCTCGATCGCAATGGGCTTCGCCCCGGTCGCTTCTGGGTTACCGACGATGGACTTGTGGTCCTTGGCTCCGAGTCGGGCGTACTCGACATTGATCCCGCTTCAATCGTGCGCAAGGGTCGCCTGCAGCCCGGTCTGATGTTCCTTGTCGATACAGAGCAGCATCGCATCATCGAGGACGACGAAGTGAAGTCAGCGTTGGCAGCTGCGTCGCCCTACCAGGAATGGCTCGACGCGGGTTTAATCCACCTCGATGATCTGCCGGAGCGAGAGCACATCGTGCATACGCACGGCTCGGTCGCGCGACGACAGCAGACTTTCGGTTACACCGAAGAGGAACTGCGCATCATCCTCGAGCCGATGGCCACCCTCGGCATTGAGCCGATCGGTTCAATGGGCTCTGATACTCCTGTTGCGGTTCTCTCTGCGCGTCCGCGACTGCTCTTTGACTACTTCCAGCAACTGTTCGCACAGGTCACGAATCCGCCTCTGGACGCCATTCGTGAAGAGATTGTCACTTCGCTCTCGAGCATCATCGGTCCGGAGGGAAATCTCCTCGAGCCGAGCCCCGAGCACTCGCGTGCCGTCGTGCTGCCCTTTCCGGTCATCGACAACGACGAGCTCGCCAAGATCTTGCACATCAATGCCGATGGCACTCAGCCCGGATTTGCGGGGGTGCGCATTAGTGGCCTCTATCGGGTGTCTGAGGGTGGCGAGGGTCTCGCGCGTCGTCTGACAGAGATCTTCCACGAAGTCGATGCCTTGATCCGCCAGGGAAAGCGGTTCATCGTGCTCTCCGACCGAGATAGCAACGCTGAGATGGCGCCGATTCCGTCGTTACTGCTGTGTGCAGCGGTTCATCACCACATGGTGCGTACCAAGACGCGCACCATGGTCAGCCTGCTCATCGAGGCGGGTGACGTCCGCGAGGTTCACCATGTCGCCTTGCTGGTCGGCTACGGGGCAGCTGCAGTGAATCCGTATCTTGCATTGGAATCGGTCGAGGATCTCGTGCGCCGCGGCGTCATCGAAGGTGTCACGCCCGAGAAGGCAATGCGCAACATCGTGAAGTCACTCGGCAAGGGCTTGCTCAAGGTCATGTCCAAGATGGGCGTGTCGACAGTTGCCTCGTATCGAGGCGCTCAGATCTTCGAGGCTATCGGCCTTTCTCGCGAGCTCGTGGAGACCTACTTCGTGGGTACCTCTTCCAAGCTCGGCGGAATCGGCCTCGATGTGATCGCCGACGAGGTTGCTGCCCGGCATGCGATTGCCTACCCGACATCAGGCATTGCACCTGCCCACCGCACTTTGAATGTCGGTGGCGAGTACCAGTGGCGTCGAGAGGGCGAGCTGCATCTCTTCGACCCGGAGACAGTCTTCCGCCTACAGCACGCGACGCGAAACAAGCGCTTCGACATCTTCCAGCAGTACACCGAGCGTGTTGACACACAGTCTGAGCGATTGATGACCCTGCGCGGCCTGTTCAACCTTCGAGAAGGTCTGCGTCCCTCAGTTCCTATCGCAGAAGTCGAATCCGCTGCGGACATCATCAAGCGATTCTCGACGGGCGCGATGTCCTATGGCTCGATCTCCGCAGAGGCCCACGAGACCCTTGCCATCGCCATGAACAGGATGGGTGCGAAGTCGAACACCGGTGAAGGTGGCGAGGACCCTGAGCGCTACTTGCCGATGGCTAACGGTGATTCGAAGCGATCGTCGATCAAGCAGGTAGCCTCCGGCCGATTCGGTGTTACGAGCGAGTACCTCGTGAACAGTGACGACATTCAGATCAAAATGGCCCAGGGCGCCAAGCCGGGCGAGGGTGGTCAGCTTCCCGGTCACAAGGTGTACCCCTGGGTTGCGAAGACTCGGCACTCCACGCCAGGCGTGGGGTTGATCTCGCCTCCTCCGCATCATGACATTTACTCGATCGAGGATCTCGCGCAGCTCATCCATGACTTGAAGAATGCGAATCCTCAGGCGCGGGTTCACGTGAAGCTCGTCTCCGAGATCGGTGTGGGCACCGTCGCCGCCGGTGTAGCCAAGGCGCACGCTGACGTCGTACTGATCTCCGGTTTCGATGGTGGAACTGGGGCATCTCCGCTGACCTCTCTCAAGCATGCCGGCACTCCTTGGGAGCTGGGGCTGGCTGAGGCGCAGCAGACCCTTTTGCTCAATGGCCTTCGCGATCGCATCGTGGTTCAAGCTGATGGCCAGTTGAAGACCGGACGCGATGTCATCATTGCCGCGCTCTTGGGTGCGGAAGAGTTCGGCTTTGCCACGGCACCTCTAGTCGTTATGGGCTGCGTGATGATGCGTGTCTGCCATCTCGACACATGCCCGGTTGGTGTGGCCACGCAGAATCCAGTTCTGCGCGAGCGTTTCACCGGTGAGCCCGAGTTCGTCGAGACCTTCTTCGAGTACATCGCGGAAGAGGTTCGTGGTTATCTCGCAGCACTCGGCTTCCGCAGCATTGACGAAGCGGTCGGTCAGGCGGAGTTCCTTGATGTAGAGAAGGCGGTTGACCACTGGAAGGCTTCAGGCCTGGACCTGGCACCGATCCTGCACGTGCCGGATATTGATCCCTCAGCGCCGCGTCGTCAGGTCGTCGCTCAAGATCACGGACTCGAGGCAGCCCTTGATCAAGAGTTGCTTCGCATCTGTGCGCCGGCGATCGAGAAGGCAGAGCCCATTCGGGCGCAGTTCGAGATTCGAAACGTCAACCGCACTGTGGGAACGATGCTGGGAAGTGCGGTCACGCGGGCACATGGGGGAGCAGGCCTGCCTGACGGCACGATCGATCTCACCTTCCATGGCTCAGCCGGGCAGTCGTTCGGAGCCTTCCTCCCGGCCGGTATCACGCTTCGTCTCGAAGGCGATGCGAATGACTATGTCGGGAAAGGCTTGTCAGGTGGGCGCATCATCGTGCGACCTGACCGCGCCGCAACGTTCAATGCCCACGAGAACACCATCGCAGGCAATGTCATCGCTTATGGCGCAACATCCGGAGAAATCTACCTCCGGGGCCGCGTGGGTGAGCGCTTCTGCGTGCGCAACTCGGGGGCCACGGCAGTTGTTGAAGGCGTGGGCGATCATGCGCTCGAGTACATGACCGGTGGCGTCGTCGCGATTCTCGGCACGACCGGTCGCAACCTCGGGGCCGGCATGTCCGGCGGTACTGCCTTTGTCATCGATCTCGAGCCGGCGAAGGTAAATCCGGAGATGGTCGACCTCGATTCGCTTAGCGACGAAGACAGCGCAGTGCTTGAAGGCATCATCCGCCGCCACGTCGAGGAAACCGAATCAAGGTTTGCAGCGGAATTGCTCGCCGATTGGTCTTCGTCCGCGGGGCGGTTCACCAAGGTGATGCCCAAGGACTACAAGCGAGTCATCAAGATTCGCGAACTTGCAATTGCGGAAGGACGCGATCCCCTGGTCGCGGTAATGGGAGGCTGAGATGGCTGATCCGAAGGGTTTCTTGACCACCGAGCGAGAGCTGCCGGCGCGTCGGCCGGTTGACGTGCGCCTGCAAGATTGGCGCGAGGTCTACAACGAGTTCCCCGGCGAGAAGCTGGAGAAGCAGGCCGGTCGTTGCATGGACTGCGGTATCCCGTTCTGCCACAACGGCTGCCCGCTCGGGAACCTGATCCCCGAATGGAATGACCTCGTCTGGCATTCTGATTGGGAGGCGGCGTCTGAGCGCCTGCACGCCACGAACAACTTCCCCGAGTTCACCGGCCGGCTGTGTCCGGCTCCGTGCGAGACAGCCTGCGTGCTCGGCATCAACGCAGATCCCGTCACTATCAAGCAGGTCGAAGTGTCGATCATCGATCGTGCCTGGGATTCAGGCTGGGTCACACCGCAACCGCCGGAGCGACTCTCCGGCAAGACAGTCGCAGTCATTGGATCTGGCCCGGCAGGCCTTGCCGCAGCGCAGCAGTTATCTAGGGCGGGGCACACCGTTGCGGTGTACGAGCGAGCGGATCGCATCGGCGGCTTGCTCCGTTACGGCATTCCTGAGTTCAAGATGGAAAAGCGGCACATCGATCGCCGCATCGCGCAGATGGAAGCGGAGGGCGTCAAGTTCCGTGCCGGCGTAGATGTGGGTATCGACATCACCGGTGATGACCTGCGCCGACGTTATGACGCGGTCGTGGTTGCCATCGGCGCCACCTCGTGGCGTGATCTCCCGGTACCTGGGCGCGATCTCAAGGGCATTTACCAGGCCATGGAGTTCTTGCCCCTGGCTAACCGTGTTCAGGAGGGCGACATGCCCGAATCGCCAATCTCGGTGACCGGCAAGCATGTCGTGATCATCGGCGGCGGTGATACGGGCGCCGACTGCCTGGGAACCTCGCATCGTCAAGGTGCCGCGTCGGTGACCCAGATCGAGATCCTGCCGATGCCCACGTCAGAGCGACCGGCGGCCCAACCCTGGCCGACCTACCCGATGACCTATCGGGTCACCAGCGCTCATGAGGAGGGCGGGGACCGCGTCTATGCAGTCTCGACGACCGAGTTCGTCGGTGACGAGGCCGGCAACGTCACTGGTCTGCTGCTGGTCGACGTCGAGCCGCATGAGGGCGGCTTCCGTCCGATTGAGGGAAGTCAGCGCGTGCTGCCTGCTGACTATGTCTTCCTCAGCATGGGTTTCGTGGGTCCCGAGGCGACGACCTTGTCAGATCAGCTGGGCCTGTCGGTTGACGCCCGAGGCAATCTCGAGCGTGACGCCAACTATCGGACCAGTGTTGATGGTGTGTTCGTGGCCGGTGACGCCGGTCGAGGTCAGTCATTGATTGTGTGGGCCATTGCTGAGGGCAGATCAGCGGCCGCCACGGTGGATACCTACCTGTCGGGCACCACGAACCTGCCTTCGCCGATAAAGTCCACGGCTCGCCAACTCCTTGTGTAACCGCTTACTCACTCAGAAGGTAGGCTTACGGGCATGCGTTGCGCGAAGATCGTTGCCACCATGGGCCCCGCATCGAGTACCCCGGAGACCCTTCGCGCGCTGATTGATGCGGGCATGGATGTCGCCCGCCTGAACTTGTCCCACGGTACTCATGAGGTCCACGCCCAGACCTACCGAATGGTGCGGGATGCCTCAGATGCCTCGGGTCGTGGCGTAGGAATTCTTGTCGATCTCCAAGGGCCGAAGATCCGACTGGGCAAGTTCGCCAGCGGCCCGGTTCTTCTCGAGAGCGGCGCCGAGTTCATCGTCACCACTGAGGATGTTCCCGGTGACGCGCAGATGGTGTCCACGACGTACAAGGGCCTTCCCGGTGACGTCAAGCCTGGCGACAAGGTGCTTGTCGATGACGGTCGCGTGGCGCTCGAGGTCGTTCGTGTTGACGGCCCTCGTGTCGTGACCAAGGTAGTTGAGGGCGGCCGGGTCTCTGACAACAAGGGCTTCAACCTGCCCGGTGCCGCCATGAGTGTGCCTGCCCTGAGCGACAAGGACCGCGATGATCTTCGCTGGGCCCTGCGTATCGGAGCCGACATGATCGCGCTCTCCTTCGTGCGCAGCGCCGCTGATATCGACGACGTCCATGCGATCATGGCGGAAGAAGGCGTTCGTTTACCCGTTCTGGCCAAGGTAGAGAAGCCGCAAGCTGTCGACAACCTCGAGGAGATCGTCGCGGCATTTGATGGCGTCATGGTCGCGCGCGGTGATCTCGGCGTCGAAATGCCACTCGAGATGGTCCCGCTCGTGCAGAAGCGGGCCATTCAGATGTGCCGAGAGGCCGGCAAGCCGGTCATTGTTGCGACTCAGATGCTCGACTCCATGATCACTGCGAATAGACCCACTCGCGCTGAGGCGAGTGATGTCGCCAATGCGGTTCTCGATGGCGCCGACGCCCTAATGCTCTCGGGTGAGACCAGCGTCGGTGAGCACCCCGCACTCGTCATCGAAACCATGGCACGGATCATTGAGCACATCGAGGATCAAGCCCTCGACCAGCTTCCACCGCTCAAGGATTCCCGATTCGGCTCTACTGCCCGTTCCTTGACTCGGGCGGCCGTGCAGGTGGCCATAGACTCCGGCGCCACTCACTTGATTGCCTTCACCGAGACCGGAATGTCGGCTCGGCTGGTGTCCCGCTGGCGCCCGCCGACTCGAATCCTGGCGTTCACGCCAAATGCTCGGGTGCGCAGCCAACTTTCGCTGGTCTGGGGGGTCGAAACCTTCCTCGTACCTCAGGTGGCCCATACCGACGACATGGTTGTCCAGGTCGACAAGGCACTGCTCGATATCGGCCGCGCCACCATCGGTGAGAAGGTCGTCATCGTGGCGGGCGTTCCTCCTGGGGTCCCGGGCACCACCAACGGCATGCGTGTTCACAAGATCGGCATGGCCGGCAAAGGTGGCGGGGTTTAGCTGATAGAGTGAGCGCTGTTCGACGTCCTTTAAGCCCGTCCGGTGAGGCGGGGAAGGGGGTCCTTAATGGATTCTTCACGCATGCGCATCGTCCTCGACGATTCTGATGTCGCTCGAGCCATTCGCCGCATTTCCCATGAGATTGTTGAGAGCGCGAAGGGCGCCGATCAACTCGTGCTCCTGGGCATCCCCACTCGAGGTGTCGCTCTAGCCGAGCGAATTCGTGCCGAGATCTCCGATATCGAAGGCCTGTCGGTTCCCACGGGTGCACTCGACATCACGTTGTATCGCGATGATCTTCGACTTCGTCCTGCCCGGGCGCTCGAACCGACCTCGATTCCGGTCGAGGGTGTTGATGATCGAATCGTGGTTCTGGTCGATGACGTCCTGTTTTCCGGCCGCACAGTGCGTGCAGCCCTCGACGCACTGAACGACATCGGTCGTCCTCGCGCAGTGCGATTGGCAGTGCTTGTCGACCGTGGCCACCGAGAGCTTCCTATCCGTCCCGACTTTGTCGGAAAGAACCTGCCCACATCTGTCGGCGAGCAAGTGAGAGTAAGTCTTGCGGAGATTGACGGATCTGACTCGGTCATCATTGTCGAGGGGGAGTCCGCATGAAGCATTTGCTGTCCGCCGGTGACCTCGATCGTGATCAGGCAATCACCATTCTCGATACGGCCACAGAACTCGCAGTGCTCACCGATCGCTCAGTGAAAAAGCTTCCCACGTTGCGTGGTCGCACTGTCGTCAATCTCTTCTTCGAGGATTCAACTCGGACGCGCATCTCCTTCGAAGTGGCGGCGAAGCGACTGTCGGCTGATGTCATCAACTTCGCGGCCAAGGGATCCTCGGTCTCCAAGGGCGAGAGTCTTAAGGACACCGCGTTGACCCTCGAGGCGATGGGCGCCGATGCGGTGGTGATCCGCCACAACCTCTCCGGGGCACCACACCGACTGGCGACCACCGGTTGGATCGACGGCAGCGTCATCAACGCCGGTGACGGAACGCACGAGCATCCAACCCAGGCACTGCTCGATGCCTTCACGATGCGCAAACACCTACGCGATGGCAAGGGAGATCTCGACGGAGTGCGAGTCGGCATTGTCGGTGACGTCTTGCACAGTCGCGTAGCGCGTTCCAATGTTCTCCTGCTGCGTACCTTGGGTGCGCACGTCACGTTGGTCGCGCCACCCACTTTGTTCCCGCTAGGCGTCGAAACCTGGCCCTGTGATGTCAGTTATGACATCGATTCAGTTCTGCCGCGACTTGACGCGATCATGATGCTGCGTGTGCAAGGCGAGCGGATGCATGATGCCTACTTCCCTTCAGCTCTCGAGTACTCACGCCTTTACGGTCTTGATTCCGCGCGCATGTCACGTCTGCCCGATCACGCGGTGATCTTGCATCCGGGCCCGATGAATCGCGGCATGGAGATCTCTGCTGATGTTGCTGACAGCCCTCGTGCGCTCATGGTCGAGCAGGTTGCCAATGGTGTCAGCGTTCGCATGGCTGTCCTCTATCTCTTGCTCGGCGGAATGAAGGAGAACGACTGATGACTACCGTCCTGCGTGGAGCGCGCCCCTATGGCGAGAATCCCGTTGATCTGGTGATTGCCGATGGCCTCATCGTCGACATTGCACCCGCGGGTTCCGCCAGTGGCAATGTCATCGTTTGCGAGGATCTCGTCGCCCTTCCTGGATTCGTCGACTTGCATACACACCTACGTGAGCCCGGCCGGGAGGATGCCGAGACCGTCGAATCGGGTTCTCGCGCCGCGGCACTTGGCGGATATACCTGCGTGCATGCGATGGCGAACACGTCGCCGGTCGCTGACACCGCCGGCGTAGTCGAGCAGGTGTGGCGACTGGGCGAGCGAACCGGGCTGGTTGACGTGCGTCCGGTGGGCGCTGTCACGGTGGGTCTCGCAGGCGAGCGCATGGCTGAGATCGGTGCAATGGCGAACTCTGAGGCTCAGGTTCGGGTGTTCAGTGATGACGGCAAGTGTGTTCATGACGCAGCGCTCATGCGTCGAGCACTGGAGTACGTGAAGGCATTTGACGGAGTGGTAGCTCAGCATGCGCAGGAGCCGCGACTTACCGAGAACGCCCAGATGAACGAGGGCGTCCTCTCGGGTCAGCTTGGCCTGACCGGGTGGCCGGCAGTGGCAGAAGAGGCGATCATCGCGCGCGACGTGCTGCTGGCGCAGCACGTGAACTCGCGGCTCCATGTGTGCCATGTCTCGACCGCAGGGTCAGTTGAGGTGATTCGCTGGGCGAAGGGCAGGGGAGTCAATGTCACTGCTGAGGTGTGCCCGCACCACCTGATCCTCACCGAGGATCTTGTGTCGACGTACGACCCGATCTACAAGGTGAATCCACCGTTGCGCACCGCAGCAGACATTGACGCTCTGCGCGCGGCTCTGGCCGACGGCACCATTGACGCGATCGCCACCGACCATGCCCCGCACCCGCATGAGGACAAGGACTGCGAATGGGGTGCTGCGGCCTTCGGCATGCTCGGGCTTGAGACCGCCTTCAGCATCGCAGTGAAGACCATGATCGAACCTGGTCTTCTTGATTGGAGGGGCCTGGCTGATCGGATGTCGGTCGCCCCCGCTCGCATCGGCCGAGTACGAGAGCAAGGGCACGAACTGGCTGTGGGGTCGATTGCAAATATCGCCCTCGTTGATCCCGCGGCCACGAGGGTGATCAGCTCCGATCAGCTGGCCTCGAAGTCGCGGAATACCCCTTACGCGAGCATGGAACTCCCCGGCGTCGTGGTCCACGTCCTGTATGGCGGAAATGTGACTGTCCGCGACGGAGCCCTCGTATGAGGCGCTCCGTCCCAGCCCTGTTGAGTGGGGTCATGAGTCTGTGGCCGGCGTTCAATCCCGCGATCCATCCCGGAGGCCAGGCATGAGCCGAGTTCCCGCAGTCCTCGTGCTCGAGGACGGTCGAATCATGCGCGGTCGGTCATTCGGCGCGATTGGCACGGCCTTTGGCGAGGCGGTGTTCTCCACCGGCATGAGCGGCTACCAGGAGACCTTGACCGACCCGTCGTATCGACGACAGGTCGTGATCATGACGGCTCCCCACATTGGCAACACCGGCATGAATCACGAGGATCCTGAATCCTCACGAATCTGGGTCGCCGGTTACGTCGTGCGTGATCCTTCTCGGGTTACCTCGAACTGGCGCGCCGATACTGATCTCGAAAGTGATCTCGTCGGTCAGGGCATTGTCGGAGTCTGCGAGATCGACACCCGGGCGCTGACTCGGCATCTTCGCGAGCGCGGCAGCATGCGCGTTGGCCTATTCAGCGGCAGTGACGCCGAAGCCACTGATGCCGAGCTCCTGGCCCGGGTGCAGGCGACTGCGGGTATGGAGGGCGCGAACCTCACCGACGAGGTCACGACTGTCGAGCCATACGTGATCAGTGCGGTGGGCACCAAGCGCTTCACGGTTGCCGCCATCGATCTCGGCATCAAGTCCATGACCCCCTTCCGGATGGCCGAACGGGGCATCGACGTTCATGTGCTGCCCGCGAGCACCACGTTCGAGCAGATCTCGGCCTTGTCGCCCGATGGCGTGTTCTTCTCCAATGGTCCTGGCGATCCGGCTACTGCCACCCACGCCATCTCGGTGATGCAGTCGGTTCTCGAGGCACGCATGCCCGTCTTCGGTATCTGCTTCGGTAACCAGATTCTCGGCCGCGCGATCGGGCTTGACACCTACAAGTTGCGCTACGGGCACCGCGGCATCAACCAGCCGGTCATGGACCTCCGCACTCGCAAGGTAGAGGTCACGGCTCACAATCACGGTTTCGCGGTCGACGCCCCACGCGACGGCGCCTTCGATACCCCCTACGGTCGTGCCGAGGTAAGCCACGTGTGTCTTAATGACGATGTTGTCGAAGGGCTGCGCCTACTCGATCGCCCGGCGTTTAGCGTGCAGTACCACCCTGAGGCAGCGGCGGGTCCACATGACGCCTCGTATCTCTTCGATGAATTCGTGACAGCAATGGAAGCAGGCGTACATGCCCAGGCGTGAGGATCTTCGGTCGGTCATGGTGATCGGTTCCGGCCCGATCGTGATCGGCCAGGCTTGCGAGTTCGATTACTCCGGTACTCAGGCATGCCGAGTTCTGCGTGACGAAGGCATTCGTGTGGTGCTGGTGAACTCGAACCCTGCCACGATCATGACTGACCCCGAGTTCTCTGATGCTACGTACATTGAGCCGATCACCTCAGAGTTTCTCGAGCGCATTATTGCCAAGGAGCGCCCGGATGCACTCCTGCCAACCCTCGGTGGTCAGACC
The DNA here is from genome assembly GCA_044374195.1 of Candidatus Nanopelagicales bacterium. Taxonomy (GTDB): domain Bacteria; phylum Actinomycetota; class Actinomycetes; order S36-B12; family S36-B12; genus CAIKZY01. The sequence goes on along the minus strand of JBILOY010000012.1, from coordinate 38,121 downwards.
GCGCTCAATGCTGCGATTGCCCTGCACAAGAACGGTGTGCTGGCCAAGTATGACGTCGAACTGATTGGCGCCGATGTTGATGCCATTGAGCGTGGCGAGAACCGCGAGATCTTCCGTCAAATCGTTGCTGACATCGGTGCGGAGAGTGCACGATCGTGGATCTGTCACTCACTCGAGGACTGCCTGAAGGCGGTGGTCGATCTCAATTACCCCGTCGTCGTGCGCCCCTCGTTCACGATGGGTGGTGCCGGCTCAGGCATCGCATATGACGAGACCGATCTTCGCCGTATTGCCGGTGCCGGTCTACAGGCCAGCCCCACGACTGAGGTTCTCCTTGAGGAGTCCATCATCGGCTGGAAGGAGTTTGAGCTCGAGCTCATGCGTGACCACCACGACAATGTCGTGGTCGTGTGCTCAATCGAGAATCTTGACCCGATGGGCGTGCATACAGGCGACTCCATCACTGTGGCGCCCTCGCTGACTCTGACCGATCGCGAGTTCCAGCGGATGCGCGATGTCGGAATTCAGATCATTCGCGCTGTCGGTGTCGATACCGGCGGCTGCAATATCCAGTTCGCCATCAATCCTGCTGATGGCCGCCTGATCGTTATCGAGATGAATCCGCGTGTCTCGAGATCATCGGCATTGGCATCGAAGGCCACTGGTTTTCCAATTGCAAAGATTGCCGCTCGACTAGCCATCGGTTACACCCTCGACGAGATTCCCAACGACATCACCGAGCAGACTCCGGCTTCCTTCGAGCCCACGCTCGACTACATCGTCGTCAAGGTGCCGCGATTCGCCTTTGAGAAGTTCCCGCAGGCTGATCCGGTGCTGACGACCACGATGAAGAGCGTCGGCGAAGCAATGGCCATCGGTCGCAACTTCACCGAGGCTTTGCAGAAAGCGCTGCGCTCGTTGGAGAAGCCGGAAGCCGTGTTCAGTTGGAGTCCTGACCCTGTCGATGTCGCTGATCTCCTGACGCGCATGAGTAAGCCGCACGATTGCCGGCTTTCGCTTGTGCAACAGGCTCTGGCCAATGGCGCCACGGCCGAGCAGGTGCATGAGGCGACAAAGATCGACCCCTGGTTCATTGATCAGATCTGCCTCATTAATGAGGTGGCCGAAGAGGTCCGGCAGGCTGACACGTTGAGTGCCGATGTCATCCGCCGAGCGAAGCGCCATGGATTCTCTGATCGTCAGTTAGCGCAGTTGCGTGGCCTGAATGAGGCGGAAGTGCGTGATCTTCGGCATGCGCTCGGTGTGCGCCCCGTCTACAAGACGGTCGACACCTGCGCTGCAGAGTTTGCTGCCCAGACCCCGTACCACTACTCGTCCTACGACGAAGAAACCGAAGTTGCTCCCACTGATCGCGACAAGGTGATCATCCTTGGATCCGGGCCCAACCGCATCGGACAGGGAATTGAATTCGACTACTCATGCGTTCACGCGGCTCTCACCCTGCGTGACGCCGGTTACGAGACGATCATGATTAACTGCAATCCTGAGACTGTCTCGACCGACTATGACACGTCTGATCGTTTGTATTTCGAGCCTTTGACCCTCGAAGACGTTCTGGAAGTCGTGCATGCCGAATCCGGCGCCGGTCATCTGGTGGGCGTGATCGTGCAACTCGGCGGCCAGACCCCGCTGGGCCTGGCACAAGCGCTCAAGAATGCGGGAGTCCCGATCATCGGTACGAGCCCCGAATCCATTCACCTCGCCGAGGAGCGAGGTGCCTTTGGCCGCGTCCTCGCTGAGGCCGGGCTTCCGGCACCACGTCATGGCACCGCGTTCTCGTTCCCCGAGGCGCAGGCGATCGCGGCCGAGGTTGGCTACCCCGTCCTGGTGCGGCCGAGTTATGTTCTCGGTGGCCGCGGCATGGAAATCGTGTACGACGATGCCATGCTTGCCGACTACCTCACGCGTGCGACCGATGTCACCGCGGAGCATCCGGTGCTGGTCGATCGATTCCTCGACGATGCGATCGAAATCGATGTCGATGCGTTGTTTGACGGTAAGGAACTATTCCTGGCTGGCGTCATGGAGCATATTGAGGAAGCGGGTATCCACTCAGGCGACTCTGCGTGTGCGCTGCCCCCGATTACCCTGGGCGCCAGCGAGATCGAACGTATTCGTACATCAACCCTGGCCATTGCCAAGGGTGTGGGTGTCCTCGGTCTGCTGAACGTGCAGTACGCCCTTGCCGGCGACGTTCTCTACGTACTCGAGGCAAACCCGCGTGCCTCGCGTACGGTCCCGTTCGTCTCTAAGGCGACCGCGGTTCCCATCGCCAAAGCCGCAGCGCGAGTGATGGTCGGCCAAACAATCGCCGAATTGCGCGAGCAGGGGATCCTTCCTGCTAATGGTGATGGCGGAACCATGCCGGCCGGCTCCGCTGTTTCGGTCAAGGAAGCCGTGCTGCCCTTCGGTCGCTTCCATGGTGTCGACACGGTGCTCGGGCCTGAGATGCGCTCAACCGGTGAGGTCATGGGTATCGACGACACCTTCGGCATCGCATTCGCGAAGTCCCAGGATGCCGCGTTCGGTGCACTACCGATGTCCGGAACTGCTTTCGTGTCCCTTGCCAATCGCGATAAGCGATCGGCGATCTTCCCGATCAAGATCCTGCATGATCTCGGGTTCGCCATCCTTGCTACCCAGGGCACCGCGGAGGTTCTCCGCAGAAACGGTGTCCCCGCTCAGGTTCTTCGTAAGCAGTCAGAGGGCACCGGGCCTAATGGTGAGAAGACAACCGTGGACGCGATCATGGCCGGCGACGTGCAACTGATCATCAACACGCCGTATGGCGTTGGTCCTCGCCTAGATGGCTACGAGATTCGTACGGCGGCCGTCACTCGAGGCGTGCCATGCATTACCACCGTGCAGGGCCTGGCAGCTGCGGTTCAAGGGATCGAATCACTGCAGAAGAACGAAGCTGGCGTTCGCTCTCTGCAGGAGCATGGTGCTGATCTTGCCGAACGCCGAGCGAAGGAATCAGCATGAGCAACCCGCTCCAGATTCGTGGCGAGGTACTCGATGTCAAGCGCGCCGGCAGCTATTTCGTCATCTCCTTGACCGCGCCCGGGATTCCGGAGATCACCCGGCCTGGCCATTTCCTCAACGTAGCGATCGGCGGCGAGGAATCCTCGATGCTGCTCCGCCGGTCTTTCGCGATTCATCAGGTGCAGATGCGCGGTATGTATGGCGGAACACTCGACATTGTCGTCGGAGTCAGCGGGAAGGGCTCGCAGTGGCTCAGTGAGCGCCGCCGACATGATCCGCTCAACATCGTGGGCCCCCTTGGTCGACCGTTCATCCTGCCCAAGGAGAAAGTCTCCTGCGTACTCGTCGGTGGCGGTTACGGGTCCGCACCGTTGTTCATGCTTGCCGAGCAACTTCGCGAGCGCGGATGTCGTGTCGATGTGGTGCTCGGTGCGTCAACCGAAGAAAAACTGTTTGGCACTCTGGACATCAAGCGCTTGGCTACGACTCTCACAATTACTACCGACGATGGTTCGTCGGGCACTCAAGGCCGCGTGACGGATGTCCTTCCGGGCATCATGGACAAGTCCGATTCCGCGGTGGTGTATGCCTGCGGCCCGATGGGAATGCTCTCGGCGGTCGCAGCGGTGGCCTCAGAGAAGCGAGCACACAGCCAGTGCTCGGTCGAGGAGTCCATGGCCTGCGGTATCGGTGTCTGCATGACATGCGTGCTTCCAGTGATCGGCGACGATGGCGTCACCCGTATGGTGCGGTCCTGCGTGGAAGGCCCGGTGTTCCGTGGCGACAGGGTGCGCTGGAGTGATGTGGGCTCGGTTCCTGCCGATGCCTGGGGCGCTCCGGTGGAAGGCGGCCACTGATGACTCGCGCGGTGTTCTCGCCTGCAGGTGGTTCCGCTGCCGAGCGCCCACCTGACGTCGACATGTCGACTGATCTCGGCTTTCTCGAATTGCCAGCACCGGTTCTGACTGCGTCTGGCTGTGCAGCCGCCGGGCGTGAGCTCGATCAGTTCTTCGATATCACCGAACTGGGCGGCATCGTGACCAAGAGCGTCATGTTGCAGCCTCGCTCAGGCCGCGCGACTCCTCGCATGGCCGAGACTCCCAGCGGAATGCTCAATTCGATCGGGCTCCAGGGGCCTGGCATCGATCAGTTCATCGAGAAGGATCTCGCTTGGCTTGATCAACGGGGTGCCCGCACGATCGTTTCCATCGCCGGCAGCAATGTCGACGAGTACTCCAAGCTCGCGCAGAAACTTCGGAATGTGCCAGGGATCGCCGGCATTGAGGTCAACATTTCCTGCCCCAACGTCGACAATCGCGGCTTGGTCTTCGCCTGCCAGCCGGATTCGGCATCCAGTGTCATCCAGGCCGTGCGGCGGTTCAGCGATCCGAAGATGCCGATCCTGGCCAAACTCTCGCCCGATGTCACCGACATCACCGAGATTGCACATGCTGTCGTGCGAGCGGGTGCGACCGGAATCTCGGTGATGAACACGACGCTGGGAATGGTGATCAACACCGACTCAATGCGTCCGGCTCTCGCCGGAGTCACCGGTGGCCTTTCCGGCCCTGCGATCAGGCCGATTGCAGTGCGCTGCGTCTGGCAGATTCGCCAGGCATTGCCGGACATCCCGATTCTGGGCATGGGCGGGATTCGCACCGGACAGGATGCCTTTCAGTTCATCCTCGCGGGCGCGAGCGCGGTCTCGGTCGGCACAGTGGTTTTCAATGACCCCAGTGCACCGATTCGTATTCAGCATGAACTGGCGCAGCAATTGGCAGATCACGGCTTCTCCCGCTTGCGTGATGCGATCTCCTACGCGCACCGTGCTGCTGATTCGGAGTTTGCTGAAGTACTGGAAGAGGAGCTCGAGGTCGAATGAGTGCCCCGATTGCCGTAGCTCTTGATGCGCCCGATCTCGCCACCCTTGCGAGTTGGGCATTCGAGACCTCGCCTTTTGTTTCGACTTTGAAAGTCGGGCTCGAGGTGTTCTGCCGAGACGGGGCCGATGCGGTGAAGGCAGCACGCGAGGCTGCACTTCGCGCGGGAGCTGCGGACACGAAGATCTTCCTGGATCTCAAGCTGCACGACATTCCCGCGACTGTTGCCGGCGCCGCCAAGGCCGTCGGCGATCTTGCGCCCGACTTTCTCACGGTGCATGCGGCCGGCGGTGCCGACATGATCTCTGCGGCAGCGAATGCTCTTCCCTCGACTCGAATCACTGCCGTGACGGTGCTTACCTCCCTCGATGACTCGGTGCTGGAATCCATCGGCATGCGTGGTCCATCGCTTGAGGCGGCGGTGCGCCTTGCAGTGCTCGCCGTGGGTGCGGGAGCCCGGGCAATCGTCTGTTCTCCGCTTGAGGTGTCCGCGATTCGCAGCGCTGTTCCGGACGACATCACCTTGATCACTCCTGGAGTGCGACCGGCTGGTGCTGGGGTCGATGACCAGAAGCGGGTAGCGACTCCCGAATCGGCTCTTGCCGCGGGCGCGGATCTTCTTGTCATCGGTCGACCGATCACTGCAGCAGCTGACCCCGGAGCAGCTGCCCGTGCCATTCGCGATGGCCTGGCGGCGGCTCGATGACCGCTCCCACGCGCACCCCTGAGCAGCGTTCCCAAGCTCTCGAGAGCGCTCTCGCTGCTCGCCAGGAACGGGCGCTGATCCGCCAGCAGCTCAAGTCGGGAGAACTCAACGGGCGAGAGGTCTTGGAGTCCTGCGAGGCCAATCTCGCCTGGGGGGCCCTGCCGATTCGTGCCTTTCTCACGGCTCTGCCGGGCGTAGGCACGGCTAAGGCCGATGCCATCATGCGCGAGATCGACATCGCCGCTTCCAGGCGCCTTCGAGGTCTGGGCGAGCGTCAACGACTCGAGCTTCTGAGAGTCATCTGATGCCCCCAGCGCCGCTGATCGTTGTTTCCGGACCCTCTGGAGTTGGCAAGAGCACCGTCGTCGCGGCCGCTCTGGCTCAGGACTCAAGCGTATGGCTCTCCGTGAGCGCCACTACCCGTTCCCCTCGTGAGGGGGAGAAGGACGGCGTCAATTACTTTTTTGTGTCCGAGGAGCACTTCGAGTTGATGGTCCAGGCGGGGGAGTTCCTCGAATGGGCCGAATTCGCCGGGAATCGGTACGGAACGCCCCGTGGCCCCGTCCACGAGCGCAGGTCGGCCGGCACCCCTGTGATCTTGGAGATCGAGCTCCAGGGAGCTCGTCAGGTACGCCTGAGCGATCCCACAGCGCGCCTAGTGTTCTTGGCCCCACCTTCGTGGGAGGTCCTCGAGGCCCGGCTGACCGGCCGTGGGACAGAATCGCCCGAAGCCGTCCAAGCGCGCCTTGATGCCGCTCGGCTGGAATTGGCTGCTCAAGGGGAGTTCGACGACGTGGTCGTCAATGCCGATGTCCTGGAGTCTGCCCGGGCCTTGCTAGACTTCTTGCACGGCTGAACGCCGTTCTCCCCGAAGAACCGACGTAAAGAGGCATTGTCATGAGCAACGTTCGCGCCGAGGGCATCACTCATCCCTCCATTGACGCCCTGCTCGACAAGACCGAGTCGAAGTACTCACTGGTGATCTACGCATCCAAGCGCGCCCGCCAGATCAACGCTTACTATTCCCAGCTGGGTGAAGGCCTGCTCGAGTACGTCGGCCCGTTGGTCGAAACCCATGTTCAGGAGAAGCCCCTGTCGATCGCCCTGCGCGAGATCGACGCCGGCCTGCTGACCTCCGAGGCGGTCGAGGACCTCAGCTGACTTCCAGCACGGCCGGGGTACATGTGCCCCGCATCGTCCTGGGTGTCGCAGGCGGCATTGCCGCCTACAAGGCCGTCGAGATTCTTCGCGGTCTCACTGAATCCGGTCACGACGTCACCGTCGTTCCCACCGCTGCTGCACTGGAATTCGTGGGCGCTCCCACGTGGGCTGCGCTATCAGGCAAGTCGGTCAGCGCGAGCGTCTGGGATCACGTCGAGCAGGTTCCCCACGTCAAGCTCGGGCAATCCGCAGATCTCGTTCTCGTTGCACCTGCGACTGCGGATCTCATCGCTCGAGCTACGCACGGCATTGCCGATGACCTTCTCACCAACATCTTGCTTACTGCGCGATGCCCGATAGTTATGGCCCCGGCCATGCACACCGAGATGTGGCAGCACCCGGCCACGCAGCGCAACGTTGCTGAGCTTCGCGCTCGTGGGGTGATCGTGCTTGAGCCTGCGTCAGGCCGGCTCACCGGAGCCGACACCGGCCCCGGTCGATTGCCGAATCCCTCGGCGATCGTGGCAGCAGCACGAGACGCCCTGCGTCGAGCACCCGCGCAGGATCTCGCCGGGATGCGAATTCTCATCACCGCCGGTGGTACCCGAGAGGCGATCGATCCGGTGCGCTTCATCGGAAATCACAGCAGTGGCAAGCAAGGGTTCGAGCTCGCCCGCACGGCAGTGGCGCGCGGAGCCTCGGTGACTGTCGTTGCGGCCCATGTCGATGCCGAGCCCCCTGCCGGCGTCTCCTTGAGTCGAGTGAGTTCGGGCTCGCAGATGCACCAAGAAGTCATGCGACTCATACCCGACTGTGACGTAGTCGTGATGGCGGCCGCTGTGGCGGATTTCCGCGCCGACGATGTGGCCGGCGCCAAGATCAAGAAGGGTGAGACAACCGAAAGTGTCAGCGTGAGTCTGGTTCCGACAACTGACATCCTCGCCTCGATTGTCCGCCAGCGCGATGGCGCCGCCCCCTTCATTGTGGGTTTCGCGGCCGAGACCGGTGACGACTCCTCATCCGTCATCGAGCATGGGCGCGCCAAGCTGGCTCGGAAGGGCTGCGACTTACTCGTCGTCAACGATGTCAGCGATGGGAAGGCATTCGGCACCGATGACAACGAGATCGTCATCGTGGGTCAAGGCAGGGAGCTCGCGGTCTCAAAGACCTCCAAAGCGGCCATCTCAGATGCCGTGTGGGATGCAGTCCTGGCCGCAATGCCCGCCCACTAAAGGCCGCGGCGCGGGCATCCGCATGCACGTAGTCGTCGACCCACTCGTGTATTCTCGGGGTAGGTCACGAGTACCAGCGCTAAGTCCCGGCTCGCTGGTCGGCAACCCTCCTCCGCGGTGGGGTGCTCCGGGAGCAGACCAGGCCCCATCAGGGGCAAGCGCGAGTTCCACCGACGGAGCAGCGGTAAGCAACAGTCAAGGGAGTAACGATCATGTCCAAGCGCCTGTTCACCTCCGAGTCAGTTACCGAGGGTCATCCGGACAAGATGGCTGACCAGATCAGTGACGCGATCCTCGACGACCTGCTCAAGCAGGATTCCAAGAGCCGCGTCGCGGTCGAGACCTTGCTCACCACCGGTCAGGTACATGTCGCGGGTGAGGTCACCACCTCGGGGTTCGCCGACGTCATGAGCATCGTGCGTCGCGCGGTCAATGGCATTGGGTATGACTCATCCATCAAGGGCTTCGACGGTGCCTCGTGCGGTATCCAGGTGTCGATCGGCCAGCAGTCTCCCGATATTGCTCAGGGTGTCAATGACGCTATCGAGGAGCGCGAGGGCGGCAGCGCCGATCCGCTCGATCGTCAGGGCGCCGGCGACCAGGGACTGATGTTCGGATATGCATCGACCGACACCCTTGAGCTCATGCCTCTCCCGATCGCACTCGCGCACCGGATGGCTGAGAAGCTCACCGACGTGCGCAAGGACGGCACCGTTCCCTACCTGCGCCCTGACGGCAAGACCCAGGTCACCATCGAGTACGACGAGAATCAGCGCCCCGTACGCATCGATACTGTCGTGGTGTCGAGCCAGCATGCCGACAACATCAGCCTCGAGAACATGCTGACTCCCGATATCCGCAAGCACGTCGTCGATCCGATCCTCGCCGGCATCGATCTCGACTCGCGCGACTACCGGCTGCTCGTCAATCCCACGGGCAAGTTCGTCGTAGGCGGTCCGATGGGCGACGCAGGCCTCACCGGCCGCAAGATCATCGTCGACACTTACGGCGGCATGGCACGCCACGGAGGCGGAGCCTTCTCCGGTAAGGATCCGTCAAAGGTCGATCGCTCAGCGGCCTATGCGATGCGCTGGGTCGCCAAGAACGTCGTGGCGGCAGGCCTGGCAACCCGCTGCGAGGTTCAGGTGGCCTACGCAATCGGTAAGGCTCACCCAGTCGGTGTTTTCGTCGAGACCTTTGGTACCGGAATCATCAGCGACGAGGCGATCCAGACTGCGGTTCTCGACGTGTTCGACCTGCGTCCCGCCGCAATCATTCGTGATCTCGATCTGCTTCGCCCGATCTACCGCGTGACAAGTGCCTATGGCCATTTCGGTCGACCCCAGGGTGTCAACGTCCTGCTCGACGCCGATGACGAGGCGGCACGCACCATTGTCAACGGCACCTTCACCTGGGAGAACACCGATCGCGCGGCAACGCTGCGCGAAGTCGCAGGTGTGTGATCGCTGAGCACGATCAACTAGCGCTGGTGCCGGGTAAACCGGCACCACGCAAGCGTGCCGTGCTTCCGCTCGCCGCGACCATGCCGATTGCGCACGTGCGCATCGACTCGCCAGTGCCGCATCTCGACAAAGTCTTCGACTACCAGGTTCCGGAGAAGCTTTCCGCAACTGCGGTTCCGGGAGTGCGCGTACGTGTGCGTTTCGCTGGCCGATTGCTGGATGGTTTCGTCGTCGGAAGGGCGGAGACCTCATCTACTCACGCCAGTCTGCGCCCTCTTGAGCGAGTGATCTCGCCCGAGATTGTGCTGACTCCGGAGATCTGCACCCTGGTGGATGCTGTGGCTGATCGTTACGCCGGTACGTTCTCTGACGTCGTTCGAGCGGCTGTTCCTCCCAGGCATGCGCGAGCAGAGTCACGTGAGTTCACGCAGGAATCTGGTCGAACGGTGTCCGTGAGCGAGCTCGACATCGAGAATTGGTCCAAGTACGCCAATGGCTCCACCTTGGTCGGACGGCTGGCCGAAGGCAAGGTGTCGCGCTGGGCCTGGAGCGGGCGTCCGGCGCACGGTTGGGCTGCGGATATCGCTGGCCTTATTCGCGTCGTCGCGAGCGATCCAACTGCCGGTGTTCTGGTGGTGGTCCCCGACAAGAAATCGATAGATGCCGTAACCGCACAGGTCGCCAGCGACGTGAGTCCTCAGGATCTTGCCGTACTCGCCGCCGATGCCGGACCAGAGAAGCGGTATCGAGAGTTCGTCCGCGTTCTTCGAGGTCATGCCCGGATAGTGATCGGCACCCGGTCTGCCGTGTTCGCACCGGTTCACAATCTCCGCCTGATCGTCGTGTGGGACGACTCCGATGACTCCATGGTCGATCCGCACGCACCGTATTGGCACGCACGCGATGTCGCAGTGATGCGAGCTCATCAAGTCAAGTGCTCGCTTGCCATCGGGTCTGCCGCACGCAGTATCGCCGCGCAGAACTTGTGCGAGTCGGGATGGGCGCGTTCGGTTGTGCCGTTGCGCAGTGCGATCAAGCGTGACGCTCCGGTTATTCGCGCGTTGCAGCAAGGCGATGAGCGTCAGGACTCCGCAGCAGCGGTCGCCCGAATCCCTCACACAGCCTGGCTAGTCGCCAAAGAAGGCCTGCGCGAAGGACCAGTCTTGATCCAGGTGCCTCGACGTGGGCATACGCCGGCTTTGGCATGTCAAGACTGCAGGCAGCGAGCCTTGTGTGAATGCGGGGGACCATTGGCCCTGGCCAGCGGGCACACCTTGCCGGCGTGCGGATGGTGTGCCAAGCCAGTGGTCGCTTGGCATTGCACAAACTGCCGCAGTACATATCTTCGCGCGGTGACGATCGGCGTGGAACGTACTGCGGAGGAATTCGGCAGGGCGTTCAGTGGCACTCGAGTGCGGTGGTCCACGGGTGAATCTCTGCTTGGTCGTGTTGATGACTCGCCGGCTCTCATCGTGTCTACCCCCGGGGCCGAGCCAACTCCTGACTCCGGCTACGCAGCGGTTCTGCTCCTTGACGCAAGATCTCAACTTGAGCATCCGAATCTCGATGCGGCAGAGGTAGCCTGCTTGCGTTGGTTCACGGCCTCAGCACTTGCACGCCCAGGCGCCCACGTTGTTGTCACCGCCGAAAGCTCTGCACCTGCCGTTCAAGCCCTCATCCGTTGGGATGCCGCTTGGTTCGCCGCTCACGAGCTCGCTCAGCGCGGCACTGCCGGGCTCCCTCCATCCACGCGCATGGTGGCCCTGCGCGGCAATTCAGCGGACATCGCCGACGTATCGGCTTTGGTCTCAGTCCCTCATCGGCTCTTGGGTCCTAATGAGCATGATCGGGCGTTCCTGGTCGCGACTCGAGAGAACGGGTTGGCGCTCTCGCGCGCACTGCGCGCGGTTAATTCAGTGCGAAGCGCCAGGCGCGATGCAGGTGTCGTGCAGGTCGTATGCGATCCACGCGACCTGAGTCTTTGACCCTAGACTTGCGCCATGGCCGTCCAACCGATCCGGATCTTCGGTGATCCCGTTCTCCGCACGCCTGCGGCTCCGGTGACGACCTTCGACAAGGAACTTCGCAAGCTGGTGAAGGATCTCACTGAGACCATGCAGCATGCACCCGGCGCAGGCCTTGCCGCTCCTCAGATCGGTGTCTCTCTGAGGGTCTTCACTTATTGGGTGGATGACGAACTCGGTCACCTATGCAATCCCGAGCTCAGCCTCTCTGAGGAGTTCGAGGATGGCGAAGAGGGCTGTCTCTCGTTGCCTGGCCTGTCCTTCGATACTCCTCGCGCGACTCGTGTCGTGGCGCGCGGAATGAACATGCACGGAGAACCCGTGGTGATTGAAGGCTCGGATCTCATGGCCCGTTGTGTCCAGCACGAGACAGATCATCTTGACGGAATCATCTTCATCGATCGACTCGATGCTGAGGCCCGCAAACAGGCGATGAAGGTCATCCGTGCGACCGATTGGTTCGGCGATCATGCACCGAAGATCGAGTTCAGTCCCCATGGCATCACCTCAGGTTGGCTCTAGCCTGTGCGCCTGGTCTTTGCCGGCACGCCGGATGTCGCAGCCATCAGCTTGCGGGCCCTCTTGAGTTCTCGTCACGAAATCGTGGGTGTCGTCACGCGTCCGGATGCTGAGCGCGGTCGTGGTCGTGGCATCGCGCGCTGTGCGGTAGCCGAACTAGCCCATGAACTCGACTTGCGTCTCATGCAGCCTGAGTCAGCGCGTTCATCTGAATTCCTGTCCGAGCTGAGCAGCCTCGCACCGGACTGCTGTCCTGTGGTTGCCTATGGAAATCTTATTCCGGCTCCTGTTCTTGCAGTTCCGGACCACGGGTGGGTGAATCTCCACTTCTCGTTGCTGCCTGCTTGGCGAGGTGCGGCTCCGGTGCAGTCCGCGATCCGCCATGGCGATGAAATTTCGGGTGCCACAACGTTCGTGCTCGACGAGGGAATGGACACTGGCCCAATCCTCGGGACGATGACTGAGCTGATTTCAGTTTCCGACACGGCCGGTGAACTTCTCAACCGCCTTGCTCACGCAGGCGCAGGGCTGTTGGTGTCCACTCTTGACGCTCTCGAAGAGGGAACTCTCGTTGCCGCGCCGCAAATCGGGAGTGGCGTGTCGTACGCGCCCAAAGTCACTGTTGACGATGCTCGCGTGACGTGGAATGAGCCCGCCATCGGCATTGATCGACTCATCCGGGCATGTACGCCGACGCCAGGAGCCTGGACAACCCTTGAAGGGGATCGCGTGAAGATCGGCCCTATTCGAATCTGTACCGAGTTGGAGCCGCTGCCGATCGGTCGAATCAGTGTCTCCAAGACTGCTGTCCTCGTCGGCACCGCAAGCTTCCCCGTACGGCTCGGCGAAGTGCAGGCCACCGGCAAGCGAGCCATGTCGGCAGCCGACTGGGCTCGCGGCATGCGGCTTGCCGAAAATGCGGTGTTCGTATGAGCCGTGTTGATGCACCTCGAAGGGCGGCACTGCAGATTCTGCGCGACGTGCGTTCGAACGGAGCCTACGCAAATATTTCGGCCACCAGCGTTCTGGCGGATTTCGATTTGGTCGGCAAGGACGCCGCGTTCACTACCGAAGTCGCCTTCGGCACGCTAAGGCTGCAAGGCTGGTACGACCTAGTCCTCGCATCATGTATCTCGCGAGACTGGAACGACGTTCAGAACGATCTCAAGGACATCATGCGCATGGGTGCCCATCAAATTCTGGACATGCGTGTCCCGGATCATGCGGCAGTCGACACCTCCTGTGAACTTGCCCGCGATGCGGGTGAGCCAGGAGGTGCCAAGGGACGAGCAGGCTTCGTGAATGCGGTTCTGCGCAAGGTCATTGCCCTGGACACGGAGCAATGGCAGGCCGAACTTAAGCTCGACGGCGACGATCTTCGATCGCTGGCGGCGCGCACGTCTCATCCTGAGTGGGTGGCTCGCGCCCTTGCCGACTCGTTGGGTACCAGGCGATCTGAACTCGCTGCGCTGCTCGAGGCAGATAACACTCCTGCGCGGCCCGTGCTGGTGGCGCGGCCCGGCCGCATCTCGGTCGATGAGCTTCTGGACATGGACGACATTGAGCCCGCGATGCTTTCGCCTCTGGCTGGCGTACTCACCAAGGGTGCGCCGGGAGATCTCGCGGATGTGCGAAGCGGTGTTATCGGAGTGCAGGACGAAGGAAGCCAGTTGGTTGCACTCGCGTTGACGCGCGCAGCGATTACCGGCTCCGAGACGGCCTGGCTCGACATGTGTGCGGGGCCAGGTGGCAAGGCGGCAATCCTTGAGGGAATTGCACTTGAACGTGGTGCGGAGCTGACGGCAGTCGAGCAGCACCGTCACCGTGCTGACCTAGTTGCGCACTCCCTGCACAGTTCTCGTTCGCACGTGATCACCGGCGATGCTGCTGCCCGACCCTGGGGTGCTCAGCTCTTCGATCGTGTGCTCGTCGACGTCCCATGTACCGGACTCGGCGCTCTCCGTCGACGGCCTGAGTCACGTTGGCGCCGCACCCCAGAGGATCTCGCCGCACTGGCACCCATTCAACGTCAGTTACTGAATGCCGCCATCGACGCGACGAGGCCCGGGGGAGTCATCGGTTATGTGACCTGTTCACCTCACCTGGCCGAGACCGAATTCGTGGTCTCTGACGTCCTCCGCAAGCGAAGTGACGTTGTGCAGGAGGATGCGCGACCTCTTCTGCATGAGGTCACTGATTGCGGCGAAGGCCCTGCGGTTCAACTGTGGCCGCACCGCCACGGCACCGATGCAATGTTCCTCGCGATCCTGCGCAAGCAGTAACCTGTTGCCGTGGGTATCCAGATATCGCCGAGCATCCTCAACGCTGACCTGTCGGATCTTGCGGCTGAGGTCCGTCGTATCGAGTCCGCAGCCGACTGGGTTCACCTCGATGTCATGGACAACCACTTCGTTCCGAATCTCACGCTGGGATTGCCGGTGGTGGAAAGCCTGCTCGCGTCAGTGAGCATTCCCGCGGACTGCCACCTCATGATTGATGATCCCGACCGTTGGGCACCTGCGTATGCGGAAGCCGGAGCTAAGAGCGTCACCTTCCACATCGAGGCCGCACGAAACCCCGTCACTCTTGCTCGTGATCTTCGGGCAGCGGGCGCGCGAGCGGCTGCAGCCATCAAGCCGGGAACATCGATTGAATCCGTGCGCGACATTGCCCGTGAACTGGACATGATCTTGATCATGACCGTCGAGCCCGGTTTCGGTGGCCAGTCGTTCATGGCGGACATGATGGGGAAGGTGTCCGAGGCCCGTCGTATTGCCGACTCCTCGGGTCTCGATATCTGGGTACAGGTCGACGGCGGTATCGATGCGCGCACTATTGAGATTGCCGCCGAGGCGGGGGCAAACGTCTTCGTTGCCGGCTCCGCTGTTTACCGAGCGCCTGATCCCGCGGCGATGGTGACTAGCTTGCGCGCGCTCGCGGAGGCGGCGGCCTCACAGTGAGTAGCGAGTGGGAGTCGTATATGCGAGCAGCGCTTGATGCAGCTGTTCGCGATGGCGCTCCTCGCGGAGTCAACCCGCGCGTCGGTTGTCTCCTCGTCAAGGATTCGCGGGTGATCGGCGTCGGGCAACATCGTGGTGTCGGAACCCCCCATGCAGAGAGTGAGGCGCTGAGCTCGTGCAGCGAAAGCCCGGCGGGTGCCACTGCCGTGGTGACCTTGGAGCCGTGCGCCCACACTGGCAGAACCGGTCCATGTGCTGATGCACTTATCGAGTCAGGCATCACGAGGGTGGTGTTCGCGATGGCAGATCCCACGCCTGCGGCATCAGGTGGCGCAGATCGGCTGCGTTCCGCAGGGGTAGAGGTGATCGACGGCGTTTTGCAGAGGGAGGCCGAGGCAATTAATGCCGACTGGTCGTTCATGAAGCTTAATCACCGCCCTCACGTCACGCTCAAACTGGCCGGAAGCCTCGATGGCAAGGTCGACTCCTCGCTCGCTGAGCGACTGATCCTCACCGGGCCAGATGCCCAGTCCAGCGTGCATAGATTGCGGGCTCAGGTCGATGCCATTGCCGTGGGCTCGGGCACAGTGATGGCCGATGACCCTCAACTGAGCGTTCGAGGCTTTGAGGTGACCTCACAGCCTGTTCGTGTCGTCCTGGGATCTTCGCCAATTCCCGAGGGTGCCCGGATTAGAGGCGGTGAGTCACAGTTGCTCGTGATTGAGGAGAAAGACCCACGCCTTGCCCTGGCTCATCTCGCTGAACGGGGCATCCAGCGGCTCTTGCTTGAGGGAGGCCCGACAGTCGCCTCTGCCTATCTGGAAGCCGGAGTGATCGACGAAGTTCAGTGGTTCGTCGCGCCGATTCTCGTCGGCACGGGCACGGCGGCTTTGAGTGGACTTTCCTGGCCGATAGCCCTCGATGTCACCAGTGTTGACCTTATGGGGGAGGATGTGCGCATTATCGGAGTCCCCGCTTCCCGCGGGGCCTAAGGAAGAGGCGCATTGTTCACCGGACTCGTCGAGGAGCGCGGCACGGTAGTGCGCATCGATGAACTGAGCGATTCCGTGCGAATGACCGTGAGTGGGCCGCTCGTGACCTCCGATGCCCGCCACGGAGACTCCATCGCGGTCAATGGCGTGTGCCTGACGGTGGTGGGCCAGGAGTCCGACTCCTTCACTGCCGATGTCATGCGCGAGACGCTGAGCCGAAGTTCACTCGGCGCCCTTGCTGCTGGCGATGCGGTGAACCTTGAGCGCGCGGCACGGCTAGATGCCCGAATCGGGGGGCATCTGGTTCAGGGTCATGTGGATGGCACTGCAGAAGTTCACTCCATCAGCCCATCCGACAACTGGACTCTCGTGAGGTTCTCTCTGCCGGCCGAGCTTGCCCGGTATGTCGTCGAGAAGGGCTCCATCACTGTCGACGGCGTTTCACTTACTGTCGTAGAGGCAGGTGACGACTTCTTTTCTGTCTCCCTGATTCCTGAGACTCTCTCGGCCACGACTCTCGGCTCGCGCGCCGTCGGTGACATCGTTAACCTCGAAGTAGATGCGATCGCGAAATATGTCGAGCGCCTGATGCAATGGAGTGCCCGTGATACCCGCTGACGAGATGTACGAGGGTGACACAGTCGTTCCTCCGAAGCCTGCAGAGCTCAAGCACTCTTCTGCGACTGCGCGTTCGACTGATGGCATTCGACTCGACTCGATTGAGGACGCCATTGCCGCGATCAAGGCGGGGCAAGCCGTCGTTGTTGTCGACGACGAGGATCGCGAGAATGAGGGCGACATGATATTCGCCGCATCCGCGGCGAATGCTCAGCTGTGCGCGTTCATGATTCGTTACACGTCAGGCTTCATCTGCGTGGGCATGGAAGGCGAGGTGCTCGATCGTCTCGGACTGCCTCCGATGACTGCCGTTAACGAGGACCGCAAGGGAACCGCTTACTCCTTGTCTGTCGATGCGCGTGATGTCGCGAGCACCGGAATCTCGGCTGAGGATCGCGCCCACACCATTAACGTTCTCGCCGATTCGGCCACCGACCCTCGCGATCTCACTCGCCCCGGTCACGTCATGCCGCTGAGGGCAGTGCCTGGCGGCGTGCTGCGTAGGCCAGGGCACACCGAGGCTGCTGTGGACCTCTCGCGGATGGCAGGGCTGTCGCCGGCAGGTGCGCTCTGCGAGATGGTCAACGATGACGGCACGATGATGAATGCGGCCGACTGCCGCGCATTCTGCGATGAGCACGGCATCTTGCTGGTCTCGATTGCCGACATGATTCGTTACCGCCGGCGCGTCGAGACTCAGGTTGTGCGAGTGGCCCAAGCAACCCTGCCGACCGAGTACGGCGACTTCACCGTCTATGCCTTCCGCAGTATCGTCGACGATTGTGAGCATGTTGCCCTTGTTCGTGGCGATATTGGCGAGGGCGAGAACGTTCTCGTGAGGGTGCATTCTGAGTGCCTCACCGGTGACATCTTCGGATCGCTCCGGTGCGACTGCGGCCCGCAATTGCACAATGCGATGCGCACTATCGCCGACGAGGGCCGTGGCGTCGTGCTCTACATCAAGGGTCACGAAGGCCGTGGCATCGGTCTGCTCGACAAGATTCGCGCCTACAGTCTTCAGGACACCGGCCGCGATACCGTTGACGCGAACCTTGATTTGGGCCTTCCTGCTGATGCCCGTGACTATGGCACGGGAGCCCAGATCCTCGCTGATCTCGGCGTGAAATCCATGCGCCTGCTGACGAACAATCCCGCGAAGCGTGCTGGTCTCGAGGGGTATGGCCTCTCGATTGTCGAGCGTGTGCCGCTTGTGGTCGCGGCCAACAGCCACAACGCCGAGTACTTGAGCACGAAGGTCACTCGCATGGGCCACGACCTTACGGAATCCTCGTGAGCGGGGCAGGAGCTAGCCTCCTCAAGGCTGACGGGAGTGGTCTTCGCGTGGCCATCATCGCGTCCACCTGGCATGAGAGAGTCATGAATGGCCTCATCGATGGGGCATCGCGTGCCTGTGCAGAGGCGGGGGTAGAGGCGACGCTGATTCGGGTGGCCGGGTCGTTCGAACTCCCGATCGTGGCCCAAGCCTGTGGGCGCGGTGATTTCGATGCCGTTATTGCGCTGGGCGTGATCATTCGGGGCGATACCCCGCACTTCGAATTTGTCAGTGATGCAGCAACCACCGGCCTCTTGCGCGTGGCACTGGACACGGGAGTGCCGGTGGGTTTTGGCCTGTTGACCTGTGACACCGAGAAGCAGGCTCTCGATCGCGCGGGCCTGTCCGGCTCTGTCGAGGACAAGGGAGCAGAGGCCACCTGGGCGGCGATCACCACGGCTGTCACGCTCGGGGATCTCCGTACCCCCTAGGCTTGACCCGTGAAGACCTTTGATGAGCTCTACAGCGAGCTGGTGCGCAAGACCTCCCACGAGGATCCAGATTCTGGGACCGTGAAGCTATTGGCCCAAGGTGTTCACGCCGTGGGAAAGAAGGTTGTCGAGGAAGCAGCTGAGTCGTGGATGGCTGCCGAGTTCGAGAGCAAGGAGCGCGCGGCCGAAGAGATTGCGCAACTTCTGTACAACGTCCAGGTGCTCATGCTCGCCTCCTCGGTGAGCCTCGATGACGTCTATCGCCGTCTCTAGTCGGAGGATTCATGCTTCGCGTTGCCGTCCCCAACAAGGGTCAATTGGCTGAGCCTGCTCGCAGCATGCTCTTGGAAGCCGGATACATCCGTTCGGCGTCAACGCGCGATCTCGTGGTCAATGACCCCGAGAACGACGTCGAGTTCTTCTTCCTGCGTCCTCGCGATATCGCCATTTATGTCGGCGAGGGCACCCTCGATCTCGGAATCACCGGTCGTGACATGCTCCTGGACTCTGGTGCGATGGCCTCGGAAATGTTGCCTCTGGGATTCGCTCCGTCTACCTTCCGGTTCGCAGCTCCGAGCGGTGCTCGTCTGACCATCTCCGACCTGAACGGTATCCGCATTGCCACGTCGTACGCGGGCCTTTTGGAGGCCTGGCTCGTGGAGCATGGCATCACCGCTCGTGTCGTGAAGCTCGATGGAGCCGTCGAGAATGCCATTGCACTCGGGGTGGCCGACGCCATCGCCGACGTTGTGGCAACCGGCAGTACCTTGAAAAAGGCCGGCCTTGAGATCCTGGGAGAGCCGATTCTCGTGTCGGAGGCTACGGTCGTCCGTCGCACAGGCGCCGAGACCAATCCGGCGATCGAGACCTTCCTGCGCCGGCTCAATGGCGTGATGGTGGCGCGCTCCTACGTACTCGTTGACTACGACATTCTCACGGCCGAACTCGATCGCGCGTGTGCGATCACGCCCGGCATCGAGTCGCCGACGGTCTCCTCCCTCCGAGATCCCACATGGTCGGCTGTGCGGGCGATGGTTCCCGCGCGTGACGTCCATCAGGTGATGGACGAACTGTATGAGCTCGGCGCCCGTGGAATCCTCGTCACCGACATCCACGCCTGCCGCCTGTAGCCGTGGACTCCAGCAGCCCAGGTGGTGGCCGCGGTCTGGCCAGTCCAGCGATGCCTGATGACGATGGATCTGCTGATCCGGTCCTGCGGGCTTTGCTGAGCGGCGGTTGTGACTCCGAGCAGGACATGCTCCGCGCTCTGGGCAATTCACGCTTGCTCGTAGCAGTGATGGCGGTGGCGGACGAGATTGCCGACGATGGCTCCGACAAGAGCAGTCACATGGCTGTCGTCTCCATGGTGAACTCAGCAGGGGAGAAGGGCCTCTTGGCCTTCACCGGACTCGATTCCATGGCTGCCTGGAATCCTCAGGCTCGCCCGGTACCCGTACCAGCCCGGGCCGCGGCCGAGGCCGCCTTGACCGATGGAGCCCAGGCGTTGGTCATCGACGTGGCCGGACCCGCTCGGGTCGTCCTCCCCGCCGAGGTGCTCCCTGAGCTCCTGGGAGGGTTGTGACGCGTGGTCACGACCCCTGCCCTGGCCTGGTAGCATTGAAGCGATCGAATGGGTGTCTGACACCCGTTGCGTAAGCGGAACCTCGGTTCCCACCCGCCATCGCCTAGGTGACCGGGTCTGATGCACGGCTTGCCCCTGGGGCGAAGCCGTGCGTTGCCGAGACCTCCGCGCGCCGCGTCGGAGGTTTTTTCTTTGCCGCGGATCCTCCATCTCGAGCAAGGAGGCGCCATCAGCGTCGAACCCCGGATCAATGACCGGATCCGCGTGCCTGAGGTCCGACTCGTCGGCCCCGCAGGTGAGCAGGTGGGCATCGTGCGTATCGAAGATGCGCTGCGCCTGGCGGTCGAGGCAGATCTCGACCTCGTCGAGGTAGCTCCGATGGCCAAGCCCCCGGTCTGCAAGCTCATGGACTTCGGAAAGTTCAAGTACGAAGCCGCCATGAAGGAGCGCGAATCACGGCGTAACCAAACGCACACGATCATCAAGGAAATGAAGCTCCGCCCGAAGATCGACTCGCACGACTACGAGACCAAGAAGGGTCACGTCGAGCGGTTCCTGAAGGCGGGCGACAAGGTCAAGATCACGATCATGTTCCGCGGTCGTGAGCAAAGCCGGCCCGAACTGGGTCTTCGCCTTCTCGCCAAGCTCGCCGAAGATGTCGAGCCGTTGGGCTTCGTCGAAGCAACACCGAAGCAGGACGGCCGCAACATGATCATGGTGCTCGCCCCGCATCGCAAGAAGTCTGAGTCCGGTAAGGCTTCTGTACCCGAAGACATGCAAGAAGACATCAGCTCCACCAACTAACGAACAGCGAACGAGGTCAACATGCCAAAGCAAAAGACGCACAGCGGCGCCAAGAAGCGATTCAAGGTGACCGGCTCGGGCAAGATCACCCATGAGCAGGCAAACCGCCGTCACCTCATGGAGGTTAAGTCGAGCAAGCGCACCCGCAAGCTCGAGTCCGATCAGGTCGTGGCACCCGCCGATGTCAAGAAGGTCAAGCGCCTCCTCGGCCGCTAGTCCTTACACTCACTTTTCTTGTAGGAGATTGAAATGGCACGTGTAAAGCGCGCAGTAAACGCACATAAGAAGCGTCGTGAGATCCTCGAGCGGGCCTCGGGTTACCGTGGACAGCGTTCGCGCCTGTACCGCAAGGCCAAAGAGCAGGTCACTCACTCCATGGTCTACGCGTACGCCGATCGTCGTACGCGTAAGGGTGACTTCCGCCGTCTGTGGATCCAGCGCATCAACGCTGGTGCTCGGGCGAACGACATGACCTACAACCGCTTCATCCAGGGCCTCAAGGCCGCAGGTGTCGAGGTTGACCGTCGCATGCTCGCCGAGCTCGCAGTCAATGACGCGCCGGCCTTTGCCGCTCTCGTCGAGGTTGCCAAGTCGGCACTGCCGGCAACCGCCGCCTGATTGTCATTCCCGTGAGTCACTCAACTCCTGAGTTGACTTCACCTCGTTCGCCGCGCGTCGCGGCGGTCAAGCGACTTCATAGTTCGCGAGGCCGCCGCGATTCGCATTTGTTCCTGGCCGAGGGACCACAGAGCGTTCGCGAGGCACTTCGTGGCCCTGACGTGGTCAAGGAGATTTACCTGTCGGTGGCGGCAACGGAGACCTGCCGTAATCTGGCGAGCGCCGCGAGCGCGCCCGTCACGCTTGTCACCGACGACGTCCTCATCGCAATGGGGGAGACACGGGTGCCGCAGGGCATCATGGCGATTTGCACCTTCATCACGCAACCACTTGACCAGGTGGTCCATGCCGGGTCTTCCATGATCGTGATCATCGACGGAGCCGGTGACCCCGGAAATGTCGGCACAATCATCCGCACAGCGCACGCTGCCGGAGCTGACGGACTCGTTCTCACCCACGACTCAGTGGACCCGCATAACGGCAAGTGCGTTCGGGCGACTGCTGGCTCCCTTTTTCACCTTCCGATCGCCACCGGTGCCGAACCTGAGCAGATCGCATCACTCGCGCGTGCAGCCGGAATGCTGATCGCTGCAACGGCCGCTGACGGCGAGACTGATCTATATGAGCTCGTGTCCCGTGACCCTCGACCCGGGATTGCCTGGATTCTTGGCTCCGAGGCACATGGCGTGAGCGATGAAATGCGCTTCTTGGCCGATCTGTCGGTGAGTATTCCGATGTTCGGTGCTGCTGAATCACTAAATGTCGGATCTGCAGCGGCAATCTGCCTCTATTCCGATGCTGCTGCACGACATGGCCTCGCGTCGGGGCCAATCCAAGCTTCGTCATGAAAGAATGAGGGCGACACATTGGAGAGGACACCATGGACTACACGAAGCTCCCGATTCTTGAAGCGACCGGCTACGCAATCCTGGATTCCTACGATCAACCTGACGATCCGCAGGAATGGCTGGATGTCGAGTACGTCGATTGGAAGTCCTCCGGTGACAC
Organism: Candidatus Nanopelagicales bacterium; assembly: GCA_044374195.1. Classification (GTDB taxonomy): domain Bacteria; phylum Actinomycetota; class Actinomycetes; order S36-B12; family S36-B12; genus CAIKZY01. The sequence continues at coordinate 15,784 of JBILOY010000012.1, read as the reverse complement.
TCGTTTCGCGCCCTTAGCCAGCGCCTACGGCGACATGGAATGCAATGGCTTCTGGAACCACACCCCGCCCAAGACTGACAAAGACGGTGTGTGGGTCGCCAAGAATATCGAGGCGGCGCCCATCTTGACCCGTCGTGCTCAGGAGCCTGGAGCGAATGTCGGCCGATGCCGCATCATCGAGCTTCAGCCCAATACCTATGCCGATGCGATCTACAACCTACATCGCGATGACAACAACCGATTGAATCCGGAAGGCACCGGCTGGATCGTTCGAGCCTTCTTCAATCTGACCGACAATCCGGATTCCGTGATGATCCTGCGTGAGGATAAAGACGATCCGAGTACCGAGACTCGAATCCCGTTGCCGGCAGGCGCGCAGGTTGTCCTCGATACCCAGCGGCTGTATCACTCGGTGTGGCACCCCGGCACTGAGCCGCGCTACTGCCTGATCACCTCCTACGAGTCGGGGCCCGAACTCGATGCCTGGATGTCTATGCGACACGCGATCGACCGGTTCACCTCGGTTCCGCTCGATCCGACCTTCGCGGCAGATGCGTATGCAGCGGCTCAGGCCAGGCGAGATGCGCGCGCCGCGGCGATTGCCGCGAAGGGCGCTGATCCGACCTTTGGCGACGGCACCTTGAGGGCCGGCGGCATGGACGAATATGAGACCACCGCCGAGGTCTTGTCGGAGGCCTGAGAGTTACTGCACGTTTTTCGCAGGTGCGCGAGTGCTCCGAACCCCTCGTGTGCACATCTGGGAGACTGTTGTTCATCTTGAAGCTCGGCTTCAGGCCAATCTGACGATCTGACAGGAGAGCCGCGTGACGACGTCCACGGTGCCGTATGACGCCGTCCTCGATGAACTCGAGGCAGAGGCCATCCACATCTACCGCGAGACGGCTGCGGCTTTCAAGAATCCGGTCCTGCTTTACAGCATCGGCAAAGATTCGTCAGTACTTCTCCATCTGGCGCAGAAGGCTTTCGCCCCAGCGACGATTCCCTTCCCGGTGATGCATATCGATACCGGCTGGAAGTTCCGCGAGATGATCGAATTCCGCGAACGTCGGGCCGCAGAGCTCAATCTTGATCTCAGGATTGCTCAAAACCTTGAGGCGATCGCAGAGGGAGTTACCCCGTTCACTCACGGTACCCATGAGTACACGCGCTTGATGAAAACCGTTGCTCTTCGACAAGGACTCGATCGGTATGGATTTGATGCCGCAATCGGTGGAGCTCGTCGCGATGAGGAGCGCAGCCGCGCAAAGGAACGAATTTTCAGCCTGCGTGAGCCCGGCCATCAGTGGGATCCGCGCAAGCAGCGTCCCGAGTTCTGGCGCACCGCGAACACTCAGCTTGCTCCAGGGCAATCGATGCGAGTCTTCCCGCTCTCGAATTGGACTGAACTCGATGTGTGGAAGTACATCGAGCGCGAGAGTATCCCGATTCCGGATCTGTACTTCTCAAAGCCTCGACCGGTCGTCGAGCGCGACGGCACGCTGATCATGGTCGATGATGATCGCTTCCCCCTTCGTGATGGCGAAACTCCGGAGCTTCGCATGGTGCGGTTCCGAACGCTTGGCTGCTATCCGCTGTCTGGGGCTGTGGAGTCAACCGCTGACACCATGGAGGATCTCATACGCGAGATGTCAGGATCGAAGTATTCGGAGCGGTCCGGCCGCCTGATTGACGGCGAAGGCGGCTCCGAATCGATGGAGAGCAAGAAGAAGGAAGGTTACTTCTAATGGCTACCGTGCTCACGGCCGCGCAGCTCACCCCGGTTCTTCATCTGGTTACCTGCGGATCTGTTGATGACGGAAAGTCCACCCTGATCGGTCGTTTACTCGCAGAAACCGGCTCGGTTCCGATCGACACTCTTGAGTACGCGCGGCGTACTCGCCGAGGTGGGTCAACTGTGCCCATGGGCGAGATCGACTACTCGCTGCTCACTGATGGGCTTGAAGCTGAGCGTGAGCAGGGGATCACGATCGACGTTGCCTACCGGCATATGAACCTTCCCAACGGCCGCCGAGTTCTGGTTGCTGATTCGCCGGGACATGAGCAGTACACGCGGAACATGGCGGTTGCTGCCTCTAATGGTGATGTCGCGATTCTCATGGTCGATGCTGCTCGCGGTGTCCGGTCTCAGACTCACCGTCATCTCACGATCTGCGCACTCATGGGCGTCAAGACCATCATCGTGGCGGTGAACAAGATGGACCTCGTTGCGTACGAGCACGCCACCTACGAAGAGATCTCGGGTTCCGTCCGCGCGGCTGCTGCACGGCTCGATGTGGCTGAGGTCATCACGATCCCGGTGAGCGCGGTGAGTGGCGACAACATCACGGATACGACCGGAAACATGCCCTGGTACCACGGCCCTACGTTGCTGGAAGCTCTTGAGCAGTGGGAACCCGTGCAGTCGGAAGCCACGATCTCCGGGACTGAACCCTTCCGATTTCCAGTGCAATTCATTGTTCGCGCCGAGGGCAATTTCCGCGGCTATGCGGGAACAGTCGTCTCAGGTTCAATCTCACGCGGTGATTCCATCATCATCGCCGACAGCGGACGCCCCGCCGTCGTCGACAGAATCGTTACCTACGACCTTCACGTTGAGGGTCATGTGAGGGATCTCGATCGAGCTGAGTGGGGTCAGGCAGTCACGATCACCCTTGACCGCGAGGTTGACGTCACTCGTGGCGACGTCATCACTGGTACTGGTGTTGATGCACTCGAACCGGGCGATCGCTTTGCAGTCGACATGGTCTGGCTCGGCGAGGAGCCGTTGGCACATGGACGGTCGTACCTGTTGGTGTCTGGATCCCGCTCGGTGCCGGCCACTGTGACCAATGTGCGTCACAGGATGGATGTTGTCACCGGCCATCACGATGCCGCTCGTATCCTTGAGATGAACGACATCGGTCGTGTCGAAGTAGCCACCGACAAGCCTGTGCCTCTCGATGCCTATTCGGTCTGCCGCGACACTGGTGGCTTCCTGCTCGTCGATCGAGTTACGGCTGACACTGTTGCGGCTGGAATGGTCGTTCATTCAATGCGCCGGTCAGCCAACGTCAAGTATCACGATTACGCGGTCGATCATGAAGCACGCAAGTTGTTGATGGGACACGACGCAATGGTGGTCTGGCTCACGGGGCTCTCCGGAGCAGGTAAGTCGACCATTGCCGACGCCGCCGTGCGCAAGCTGCACGCACTGGGCGTGCATACCTATGTTCTCGATGGTGACAATGTGCGCCACGGACTCAACAAGGATCTTGGGTTCACGCCCGAGGATCGCGCCGAGAATGTGCGTCGTGTGGCAGAGGTGTCCAAGTTGATGCGTGACTCCGGCATCGTGGTTCTCGTGGCACTGGTCTCTCCGTTCGCGGGGGATCGCCGTGCCGCGAAGGAACTCTTCGAGCCTGGCGAGTTTCTTGAGGTCTTCATTGATACGCCGCTGGCGGTTGCTCAGCAGCGTGACCCGAAGGGCCTGTATGCCAAGGCTGCCGCCGGAAATCTGCCGAATATGACGGGCGTAGGCCAGGATTACGAGATACCGACTCAGCCGGATCTCGTGCTCGACGGCAATGGCGATCTTGATGCCGCGGTCGATGAGCTGGTGAAGGTAGTCCTCGGGGAGTAGTGAGCCGGCTTACGAGTGAGCTGACTTACGAGTGCGAACGGCCCAAGACGCGCCAGGGCCGTCGTTAGGCAAGGGTCACCTCATCTGGGATACTCGCAGCGCTATGTCTGCACCTAATTCCTCCTTCGACCCCAAGCAGGTCGCCGCCCTCGATGCCTCGGCGATCGATGGAATGGTCAGCGATGCCCTGGCGGCGATTGAGGAGGCAGGTGATCTGGCGTCGCTGAAGGACGTCCGGCTCGCGCACGCGGGGGATCGTTCACCGCTGGCATTGGCGAATCGAGAGATCGGAGCCCTGCCGCCGGCTGCGAAAGCTGAAGCCGGCAAGCGCATAGGTGAGGCGCGCGGCGCAATCAAGACTGCGCTCGATTCCCGTACTCAAACCCTCGAGCTTGAGCGCGATGAGAAGGTTCTCGTCGAGGAAGCCGTTGACGTGACGCTGCCGGTCGACAGGGCGCCTATCGGTGCCCGTCACCCGCTCACCACTCTCATGGAGCGAATCTGCGATGTGTTCATCGCCATGGGCTACGACATCGCTGAGGGCCCCGAAGTCGAATCCGAATGGGTGAACTTCGATGCCCTGAATGTTCCCCCGGATCATCCGGCGCGCACTATGCAGGACACCTTCTATGTCGGTTCGCCCGAAAGCGGCGTAGTGCTCCGAACGCAGACCTCACCGATTCAGATTCGCGCCATGCTCGAGCGTCCACTGCCGATCTACGTAGTTGCGCCTGGCCGCGTATTCCGCACCGACGAGCTCGACGCAACGCACACTCCGGTGTTCCACCAGGTCGAAGGGCTCGCGGTCGATGAGAACATCACGATGGCCGATCTCAAGGGCACCTTGGATCATTTCGCCGCCGAGATGTTCGGCGAGGGCATCGTCACGCGACTGCGTCCGTCCTATTTTCCCTTTACCGAACCCAGCGCAGAGCTCGATGTCCAGTGCTTCGTATGTCGCGGCGCGTCCATCGGCAACCCGGAGAATCCCTGCCGCACCTGCGGAAGTGAAGGCTGGATTGAATGGGGAGGCTGCGGCATGGTGAATCCCCGAGTACTCGATGCGGTCGGCATCGACACGAGTAAGTACCGAGGCTTTGCCTTTGGAATGGGTATCGAGCGAACTCTGATGTTCCGTAACGGAGTCACTGATATGCGCGACATGGTCGAGGGCGATGTTCGGTTCAGCCAGGCCTTCGGGGTGGAGTCCTGATGCGCGCGCCAGTGTCGTGGCTTCGCGAAATGGTCGCGATTCCTTCCTCCGAATCCGGACGCGATATCGCCGAGCGATTGATCCGTGCGGGCCTAGAGGTCGAGACAGTCGAGACTCTTGGCGATGGGGTTGTCGGTGAGCTTGTCGTGGGATCCGTCGAATCCATCGAAGAGCTCACGGAGTTCAAGAAGCCGATTCGATGGTGCCAGGTGCGGGTGGGCTCGAATGTTCGCGGCATCATCTGCGGCGCGCGAAACTTCGCGGTGGGCGATCTCGTCGTCGTGGCCGTCCCCGGCACGATCCTTCCGGGCGGATTCACCATTGCCACACGTGAGACTTATGGCCGCATGTCCGATGGAATGCTCTGCTCTGAGCGCGAACTCGGGCTTGGCGAAGGTCATGACGGCATCATCATTCTCGACCCGGAATCCGCTCAGGCAGGCAATGATGCACGCATCATTCTCGGCATCGGTGAAGAGGTTCTCGATATCGCCGTCACTCCTGACCGCGGTTACGCACTTTCCTTACGTGGCCTGGCACGCGAACTCGCGACCGCCTACGGAAGTCCCTTCGACGATCCTGGGCTTGAACTCGTTGATCTACCTGCGCCGGATTCAGATCGCACCCCGGCTGCTTGTGCGAGCGATGACCTCGATGCATGTGCGCTCTTTACTCTGCGCACAATCGTGGGATTCAATCCATCCGCCGCATCACCATCTTGGATGCAGAGTCGTTTGATCGCCTGTGGCATGCGACCGGTGTCCTTGGCCGTCGATGTCACCAATTACGTAATGCTCGAGACAGGGCAGCCGCTTCATGCATTCGATCTAGGCAAGCTCCACGGTGCTATCCGAGCGGCTCGTCCTGCCGGCGGTGAGAAGCTGGAGACGCTGGATCATGTCGTGCGCACGTTGTCAGCAGATGATCTCGTCATCAGTGACGACCGCGGTCCGATCGGTCTCGCAGGCACCATGGGAGGGCTCGAGACCGAGATCGACTCGCAGACCACGGCCATCGCACTCGAGGCCGCGCACTTCTCGGCCGAGGTCGTGGCTCGAATGGCGCGCAGGCACAAGATCAGTACAGAGGCCTCGCGTCGATTTGAGCGTGGAGTCGATCGTCAACTCGCACCGTATGCATCTGCACGCGCGATAGCCCTCCTACTCAAGTACGGCGGTGGCCACTACGTCGGGATGACCGCCGTGGAAGCCCCTGTGGTGGCCACGGTGATCGAAATGCCCGCTCACGAGCCCTCCATGGTGGTCGGTATGCCGATTGATGACTCCGTTGTCATCGACAACCTCATGCGTGTGGGCTGCGACGTGGCGACGGTGGGAAGCGCGCTCCATGTCACTGCGCCCAGTTGGCGGGCTGATCTCACCGACCCTGCTGATCTGGTCGAGGAAGTCGTTCGCCTTATTGGGTACGACAACGTGCCTTCGCGACTGCCCATTGCGGCGGTTGGTCACGGGCTCACTCCAGCGCAGCGGATGCGTCGGCGTGTGGGCACCATGCTTGCCTCACGTGGCGGTGTCGAGGTTCTCAGCTATCCCTTCGTGTCCGACGCTGAGCTCGATTCACTGAGAATCCCTGAAAGCGATCCACGACGCTCCACGGTGCAACTCGCGAATCCGATGTCGGATCAGCAGCCCTACCTTCGCGCGACTCTGTTACCCGGTCTGATCGCTGCAGTTCGCCGCAACGCGGGCCGCGGGAATACGAGCGTCAATGTCTTCGAACTTGGCTCCGTGTACCGCGGGATCGTTACCGGTGAAGCCCTCCGGCCAAGCGTTGCGCAGCGTCCGAGCGCCGAGGAGTGGCAGGCGCTCAATGATGCTTTGCCTGATCAGCCGTTTCATGTAGGTGGCGTTCTGGCTGGCGAGCGCGAACTCGATGGTTGGTGGGGTGCTGCGCATAACTGGGATTGGTCCGATGCCCTCGCCGCCGCATCGAGTGTCTGCGACATTCTCGGTGTCACCGTTACCGTGCGACAGGGCAGCGATCCTGCCTTCCACCCGGGCAGATGCGCAGAGCTACTGGTTGATGGCGTCCCCGTTGGTTCGGCGGGCGAACTTCATCCGCGGGTTGTCGAGTCTTGCGGGCTGGCTCCTGGAACCTGTGCCTGGGAAGTAGATCTCGGATCTCTGGTTGCCTCGGCACCTGCGGTACGCCCCGCACCTCGGGTCGGCACCCAGCCTGTGGCCAAGGAGGATCTCGCCCTAGTCGTCAGTGATTTCGTCACCGTCGCGGCCGTCCAGCAGGCCTTGATCGACGGGGGAGGGGAGCTCCTGGAGTCCGTTCGGCTCTTCGATGTCTACCGAGGACCCCAGGTGCCCGAGGGTCATCGATCCCTGGCCTTTGCCCTGCGCTTCCGAGCGGCTGATCGCACCCTCGAGGCCGCCGAGACAGCGGCGGCACGTCAATTGGCCATTGATTCAGCTGCCTCGAGGTGTGGAGCGGTCCTGCGTTAACCAAAAATATGCGTATATGCGTATACTGGGGTCATGACACGCGTATCTCTGGCCGGCGCATCCGGCTACGCCGGCGGCGAGCTGCTCAGGCTGCTGTCTGGCCACCCTGAATTCGTGATCGGTCCGATCGCAGCTGGTGGCAAGGCCGGCATGTCGGTAGCTGAGGTGCATCCGCAATTGGGATCCCTGGGTAGCCGGGTGCTCTCGGAAACCACTGCCGATGTTCTCTCTGATGCTGATCTCGTCTTCCTTGCCCTACCTCACGGTGAGTCAGCGGCGCTCGTGGAGCAACTTCCGGCCGGTCTGCGCGTGGTTGATCTTGGGGCTGACTTTCGGCTCGCGAGCGAATCGGCGTGGGCGTCCTATTACGGCGGCTCACATGCCGGTTCATGGGTTTACGGCCTCCCCGAGTTGCCCGGTCAGCGCGCCCGTATTGCCGCATCCACACGTATCGCAAATCCCGGCTGCTACGCGACGAGTGTCGAACTGGCATTCGCGCCACTTCTTTCAGCAGGCCTGATCGATCCGCTCACTCTTGTCGTGGTGGCCGCATCGGGCACGTCCGGTGCCGGACGCAAGCCCACCGAATCACTTCTTGCGTCGCAGGTCATGGGCTCGATGTCGGCCTACAAGGTCGGCGGAGTCCACCAGCACACGCCTGAGATCGAGCAGCAGCTCTCCTTGGCTGCTGGCGAAGAAGTACGCGTCTCGTTCACTCCGCTGCTTGCCCCCATGCCACGCGGAATCATCAGCACGTGTACGGCTCAAGTGCTCGGAGGAGTGACGGAGAGTGATCTTCGTGACGCTCTTCACGGTGCCTACGATGCTGAGGCTTTCGTGCAACTTCTCGCACCCGGAACGTGGCCGCAGACAAGTTCAGTGTCAGGGTCGAACTTGGCTCAGCTCCAAGTTTCCCTGGATGCACATTCGGGTCGTGTCGTCATCGTGAGCGTGATCGACAACCTAGGTAAGGGCGCCGCCGGCCAGGCACTGCAGAACGCGAACATCATCACCGGGCTTCCTGAAGGTGCCGGGCTCTCGACGAATGGAGTCGCGCCGTGAGTGTCACTTCCGCGAAGGGATTCCGGGCATCCGGAGTCACCGCAGGCATCAAGGCATCCGGAAAGCCCGACGTTGCGCTCGTGGTCAATGATGGGCCGAACGACGTAGTTGCTGCTGTCTTCACGTCAAACCGGTTCAAGGCTGCGCCCGTGCAATGGTCGGAGCAGGTCATCAAGGATTCAAGCCTGCGCGGGGTTTTCCTCAACTCCGGAGGGGCCAATGCCTGCACCGGCCCTGAAGGCTTTGCCGACACCCATCGCACGGCTGAGTACGTGGCGGATCGGCTAAGTTCCGCCGGTCTCGATGTCGCTGCGGGTGACCTAGGCATCTGCTCCACGGGACTCATCGGGGCGCGGCTTCCCATGGAGACCCTTCTGGCGGGGGTTGACCTTGCAGTTGCTGCGTTATCGAGTTCGGGTGGCGACGATGCGGCAACCGCGATCATGACTACCGACACTGTTGCGAAAACGGCGACCGCCTCTGGTGACGGATTCGTCGTGGGTGGCATGGCCAAGGGTGCCGGAATGCTTGCCCCGGCACTCGCCACGATGCTCGTGGTCATCACCACTGATGCTGACATTTCGTCCGAGATGGCCAACGTTGCTCTTCGTGAGGCAGTCTCGCTGAGCTTCGATCGAATCGACTCTGACGGCTGCATGAGCACCAATGACACGGTTTTCCTCCTCGCCAACGGTGCAAGTGCGGTAAGCCCTTCCTCTTCCGAGTTCGCTGAAGTGCTTACTCGTGTCTGCATGGATCTCGCACGGCAGTTGATCGCTGACGCCGAGGGGGCAAGCAAGGACATCGAGATTCACGTGCGTGGCGCCGACTCTGTCCAAGATGCCTTGGAGGTTGGCCGGGCGGTCAGCCGGAGCAATCTTCTCAAGTGTGCCATTCATGGCGAGGATCCGAACTGGGGGCGTGTGCTGTCCGCCACCGGCACGACAAGTGCGTCCTTTGACCCATGGCAGGTCGATGTAGCGCTGAATGGCGTGTGGGTCTGCCGCAATGGAGGAGTCGGAGATTCGCGCGACTTAGTCTCCCTCGCAGGCCGAGAAGTTCGCATCGAGATAAATCTCAATCACGGCAGTGAATCCGCCACTATCTGGACGAATGACCTGACCGCCGACTACGTACACGAGAACTCCGCTTACGCGACCTGAGAGGTTCCCATGCATTCCGCACATGACGCAGGTTCCAAGGCGATGGTTCTCGCCGAGGCTCTTCCCTGGCTGAAGACATTCCACGGGGCGACGATCGTCGTGAAGTATGGCGGCAACGCGATGATCGACGATGATCTCAAGTCGAGCTTCGCGCAGGACATTGTCTTCCTTCGGTTGGCAGGGCTTCGCCCCGTGGTCGTTCACGGTGGCGGCCCGCAGATCAACGCCATGCTCGCAAGGCTCGGAATTGAGTCCGAGTTCCGTGGCGGATATCGGGTCACCACCCCGGAGGTCATGGATGTAGTCGCGATGGTGCTCGTAGGTCAGGTGCAGCGCGAATTGGTCGGTCTGATTAACGACCATGGTCCGTTCGCCGTGGGCATGTCTGGTGAGGATGCCGATCTCTTCGTTGCCGAACGTCGCACGGCTACGGTCGATGGGTTGAGTGTTGACATCGGGCAGGTAGGTGACGTCGTCGAGGTTAATCCGGATTTCGTCACGCAGCTTCTCGATGATGGTCTGATCCCGGTTGTCTCGACAGTCGCTCGGGATGCCGACGGCATCGTTCACAACGTCAATGCGGACACGGCTGCGGCTGCACTGGCGATTGCCCTCGGGGCAGAGAAGTTCGTGCTACTCACCGACGTCGAAGGCCTTTACGCGGACTGGCCGAATCGGGATTCCATTATCAAGCGCATCTCGGAGTCTGATCTGGAATCCATGCTCCCATCGTTGGAGTCTGGCATGGTTCCCAAGATGGAGGCTTGCCTGCGAGCCGTGCAGGGCGGGGTCCCGCGTGCCCACGTCATTGATGGTCGACTTCCGCATTCAGTCCTCCTTGAAGTCTTCACTGACGAGGGAATCGGCACGATGGTGCTGCCTGATGGGCAAGCCTCATGACAGTCACCTGGTCAGCAGCATGGCAGTCATCGCTCATGAACAACTACGGCACGCCACCGTTGGAGTTGGTGCGTGGTTCGGGTTCGCGTGTGTGGGATTCCGAAGGACGCGATTACGTCGACTTGATCGCGGGTATTGCCGTCAATGCCGTCGGTCATGCACATCCGCAATTGGTAGAGGCAGTCACTCAACAGATGTCAACCCTCGGGCACACGAGCAATCTCGTGGCTACAGGTCCGGTCATTGAACTTGCCAGTCGGCTGCTCGATTTGTTGGATTCACCGAGAGACGGTCGAGTCTTCTTCTGCAACTCTGGAGCTGAGGCTAATGAAGCGGCCTTCAAGCTCGCGCGACTCACTGGTCGCACGCACATGGTCGTGGCCCAAGGCAGCTTCCACGGTCGCACCATGGGTGCTCTCGCACTCACTGCACAGCCGGCTAAGCAGGAGCCTTTCCGGCCGTTACCGGGTGACGTCACCGCAGTCCCGTTCGGTGATGCGACCGCCCTCTCCGCTGCGGTCACCGATGGCACCGCGGCAATCGTGCTTGAACCCATTCAGGGCGAGGGCGGCGTCATCGTCCCGCCGGTCGAGTACCTAGCCGAAGCGCGTGCGATCGCCGATCAGCATGGTGCCCTGCTGATCCTCGATGAGGTTCAGACCGGCATGGGTCGAACCGGCACCTGGTTTGCTCACCAGTACGACGGGGTTACGCCCGATGTCGTGACGTTGGCCAAGGGACTCGGAGGCGGCCTCCCGATCGGGGCGTGCATCGCGCTCGGTGCTGCCGCCGATCTTTTTCAACCCGGCTCTCACGGATCAACCTTCGGCGGGAACCCCGTGTGCAGTGCGGCGGCTCTGGCCGTGATCCGGATCTTGGAGGAAGGCGACCTCGTCGGGCGCACTACACGCATTCACGAACGTCTTTCCCGTGAACTCGTCGGGGTGTCCGGGGGAGTAGTTGACCACGTACGCGGCCGGGGGCTTCTGATTGCCTGCGTACTCGAGGGGATTGCGGCATCCGATCTGGAGCGCGAGTGCCGCAACCATGGTCTGCTCGTGAATGCAGTTGCCCCGAACGCGGTGCGCATGGCGCCAGCGCTGACCATCACCGACGAGGATCTCGATGAAGTCATGGTTCGGTGGGCTTTGGCCTGCGCCGCAGTCAAGGAGCAGGCCTCATGAGCGCTCCGATGAGCATGGCTGCAAGGCGTGCACGTATCGGAGAACTGATCGGCGCTACTGCAGTCACATCGCAGGACGATCTTCGACGCTTGCTTCGTGATGAGGGCATTGATGTAACTCAGGCAACCGTCTCGCGGGATCTCGAAGCGCTGGGGGCCGTGAAGCGACATGAGGCCGACGGACGAATCCGCTACGAGATCGTGCAGCCCACGGTCTCGCGGTTGTCACCATCGACCGGTGCCGATGCTCTTGCCCGCGTGGCGGCCGACGTACTTCTCGACGCCGAGTCAGCCTTGAACATCGCGGTTCTTCACACACCGCCTGGAGCTGCTCATTACCTCGCCGGCTTCCTCGATCGCACCAATGTCGAGGAGCTAGTGGGCACTGTGGCGGGCGATGACACCGTGATCGTCGTGATGCGCTCAGCGGAAGGCGCCAGTGACCTATGCGAGAGGCTGCTCCTTCTTGCGGGTGGCAGGCAGGAACCGGTGCCGACTCGCGGCACAATGACGCAAGGCCGTCGTGCGGATGTCGCCAAGAGGAGAACGTCGTGAGTGAAGGGACAACATCGTGACCGAGCAGCAGCCCACGCGACTATGGGGTGGACGCTTCGAGTCAGGGCCGTCTGATGCCATGGCGGCCTTGAGCGCATCCGTTCACTTCGACTGGCGACTTGCACCGTACGACATTCAGCAGACGCGCGCTCATGCACGTATCCTCCACTCAGCCGGCCTGCTTTCTGACGCCGAACTCGCTGCTGTTGATGGCGCACTCGCGGATCTTGCCGTTCAGGTCGCCGATGGTTCCATCGGGCCCGAAGCGCAGGACGAAGACGTTCACACTGCCATCGAGCGTCATCTGATTACTCGTCTAGGTGAGTTAGGCGGCAAACTTCGCGCGGGGCGCAGCCGCAATGATCAGGTTGCCACTGACTTCCGGCTTTACCTTCGTGATCAGGTACGGTCGATCGTTCGGGCGATCATCGACTTGCAAACTGCATTCGTGCAACAGGCAAGCGCACACGTTGACACATTTTCCCCTGGTTTCACTCATCTTCAGCATGCTCAGCCCGTCTCCTTCGGTCATGAGCTGGCGAAGCATGTCCATGCACTCGGGCGTGACATCGAGCGTTACGCAGACTGGGATCGTCGCACGTCACGCTCACCCCTCGGCTCGGGTGCGCTCGCAGGTTCCAGTCTTGGCTTGGATCCTCGCGCGGTAGCGCTTGATCTGGGTTTCGATCGGGCATTGGGCAATTCGATCGACGCCGTGAGTGATCGCGACTGGGTCGCGGAGTTCCTGTTCGTATCGGCGATGCTTGGCGTTCATCTTTCGCGCATCGGCGAGGAGGTCATCTTGATGACGTCGCGAGAATTCGGCTGGGCTCGCCTCGATGATGCATGGTCCACCGGCTCGTCGATCATGCCTCAGAAGAAGAACCCTGACGTTGCGGAACTTGCGCGCGGAAAGTCCGGACGGCTCATCGGAAATCTGACCGGGCTGATGGCAACTCTTAAGGGCTTGCCCTTTGCTTACAACCGGGACCTTCAAGAAGACAAGGAACCCGTGTTCGACACGGTGGAGCAACTGCTACTGGTGCTTCCTGCCATGACCGGAATGATCTCGACCTTGAAGTTCGACACTGCGCGGATGCTTGATTCTGCGCCGCAAGGTTTCGCTCTGGCTACCGATATCGCAGAGTGGCTGGTGCGCTCCGGCATCGTGTTCCGCGAGGCTCATGAGATAGCAGGTGCCTGCGTGCGCGCTGCCGAGTCTCGCAATGTCGAACTGTGGGATCTCAGCGATGCCGAGCTTCAGGAAGTCTCAGCGCACCTGACCCCTCAGGTGCGTGAGGTGCTCTCCGTCCGCGGGTCGCTGGACTCGCGCTCGGCCTTCGGCGGTACAGCTCCCGCGCGTGTGCGGGAGCAACTGGTCGATCTGCAGCGAATGATCGATGCGGATACCGCGATCTGGGCCTAGCGCTCCATCGGTGAGCCAGCGCGCCGCTTCGAGGGTTCGTGCGCCAAGATGAGCGAGTGACCACAGGCATTCTCGACGAACTCATCTGGCGCGAGCTCATTGCCCAGAGCACCGACCTCGGTGCTCTGCAGGCAGCGACTGAGGCGGGGCCGATCACACTGTATTGCGGTTTCGATCCCACGGCACCGAGCCTTCACCTAGGCAACCTGGCTCAGATTCTGACTGTGCGCCGCTTTCAGATGGCCGGCCACCGACCTCTGGCTCTCGTGGGCGGTGCCACCGGACTCATCGGTGACCCCAAGATGACGGGGGAGCGCACCCTCAATCCCCGTGAGGTGGTCGAGGAGTGGGTGGGGCGTATCCGCGCACAGCTTGAGCGCTTCTACGATTTTGATGGCAGCAACGCCGCCGAGATGGTGAACAACTACGACTGGACTGTAGGAGTCTCGGTTCTCGAGTTCCTCCGCGACATCGGAAAGCATTTCAGCGTCAACCGCATGCTCGATCGTGAAGCTGTTGCTGCCCGTTTGGCGAAGGAAGGCATCTCCTACACGGAGTTCAGTTACCAGCTGCTGCAGTCCTTCGACTACCTCCAGTTGTACCGATCGCATGGATGCACCCTGCAAACCGGGGGATCTGACCAGTGGGGCAATATCACTGCTGGCACTGATCTGATCCGTCGCGTGGAGCAGACGACCGTGCACGCGCTCACCACGCCCTTGCTGGTGAAAGCAGATGGCACGAAGTTCGGCAAGACCGAATCGGGCACGGTCTGGCTGGATCCCGCCCTTACGAGCCCTTACGCGTTCTTCCAGTTCTGGCTCAATGCCGATGACCGTGATGTTCCAGTTCTCCTTCGTACGTACAGTTTCAAGGGCCGAGACGACATTCGCACTCTCCTCGAGGCCACGGTGGAACGCCCCCAGGAGCGGGCAGCTCAGCGCGCCCTTGCCCTCGAGCTCACCGCCTTGGTTCATGGCTCGGCCGAGCGGGATGGGGCCGAGGCAGCCGGCCGAGCGCTCTTCGGTCAAGGCGATCTCGCCGATTTGCCGGCAGCCACCCTCGCCGCAGCATTGGCCGAGACCCCCCACGGAACTGTCGAGGCGGCCGAGGTGGTCGGCGGACTTCTGCCGACCATTGATGAGCTGCTTGTCCGCAGTGGGCTAGTGACCAGCAAGTCCCAGGCGCGCCGCACTATCGCTGAGGGCGGGGCCTACCTCAACAACATCCGGGTGGCGGAGGAGACTTACGCCCCCACGACCGCCGATCTCCTCGGGGGACAGTGGCTGGTTCTGCGTCGAGGTAAGCGTTCGGTAGGCGGAATCAGGGTGATGAGCTAGGCGAAAACCCCTGGGCTCTAAGGGTTTACTACATGCTCCAACGGCGGAACCTCCGTGGTCAAGGTGCCCGATTTGACCTTGTCTAGCCCCGTGGCATAGTGTTAACCCACCGCAAGGGAGTAACGGACACCAAGCCGCACTGAGTGCGCCAAGCAAGGCCGGTCCTGCGGGAACTGACAGAGATCCTCTGGTTCAACACGCCTGCCAAGGCGATTTGACCCTGTACGGGGAAATCTGTAAGTTAGGAACGTTGCCCCAAAATCTGGCCGAGAGGCTCGATGAGGTGCGCGCCCGAACCTTGAGAACTCAACAGCGTGTCACATATCAATACCAATACCCCGTACGTGGGTTGGGTCTTCGGACCTATGCCACGGCGGAAATTCCTTTGGTAGACAAAATGCAAGAAATTGCTAGTTTTGTCCGCCGGAATCAACTCAAACATTTATGGAGAGTTTGATCCTGGCTCAGGACGAACGCTGGCGGCGTGCTTAACACATGCAAGTCGAACGGTGAAAGGGAGCTTGCTCCCTGGATCAGTGGCGAACGGGTGAGTAACACGTGGGCAACCTGCCCCTGACTTCGGGATAACGCTTCGAAAGAGGTGCTAATACCGGATATGAACCCTGAGGGCATCCTCGGGGTTGGAAAGTTTTTCGGTCAGGGATGGGCCCGCGGCCTATCAGCTTGTTGGTGAGGTAGTGGCTCACCAAGGCGACGACGGGTAGCCGGCCTGAGAGGGCGACCGGCCACACTGGGACTGAGACACGGCCCAGACTCCTACGGGAGGCAGCAGTGGGGAATATTGCGCAATGGGCGAAAGCCTGACGCAGC
>JBILOY010000062.1:0-7405 GCA_044374195.1 Candidatus Nanopelagicales bacterium | reverse complement strand
CTGATCACCGATTGATTGATACGTAACGCAGGTTGAAGTGATTCGACATCATGTAAGGGAGACACCGTGAGTGCGAACAGGCCACAAGAGGCGATTCTTCGGTTGACCAGCGAGTTCAGCGATCTCGTCCTGGAGATCAATGCGACTGATGGATCGCCCGTGGGACTCGTTCGAGGTGATGAGCGCGTCGCTCTTCAGACGCGAGTCGCGCTGATCACGGAGGGTGTTGAAATCCGCGCTGCTCAAGGCGGCCTCGAATACCTGGAGACGACCACGGTGTCGCTCGCTCCGAGTGCAGCCCAGATTCGGGACCAACTGAATCTCGATTCGCGCACTTTCTCAATACCCGCCACGACGACGAGTCCGGACTGGGCCGTCACCTGGCATTACGAGCTTCGTGATTCAACTCCAGGCCTGGCGCTGCGGCTTGAGGTGATCTCGAGAAGGGACGGTGCAGTCCTGCGCAATGTCCTGGTCGACGTCACGGTCGTTGTCGGGCAACTTGACGGTTGGCTTGTGCAAACTCCGGGGAGCAAGCTTCGCGCAGATCTCGAACTTGCCGAACTGTCGTACGTCACGGCGGTGCAGACCGTGGCCGGAGTTGAGTCGTCGTCCGGGATCGTCGCACTTGAGCGCGTCGAGGATCCGTTGATGCTCGTGCTGTGGCCGCTCTCACTCACCAACTACGGAGAGATCGCACTCGGACCGGCCGCAGGTGGGGCCGAGGCCGTGTGGACGACCGACATCGCCGGAGTCCCGTCGAAGGATGGATCGCTGACCGCCGGGCCCTTGATGCTTGACCTCGTGCAGCGATCCTTCGACTCACTGCTTCCTGAGGTGCCCGCGATGCTGTCGGCAGCCGGGATCGACGGCCCCAATAACCCGCCGGCGTGGGCCGCGGACGTCAACCTCTATGAAGTGCAGATCGGCTTTGGCGTGTTTCGAGGCGGCTGGACCTACGAGCCGTACCCGACTCCACAGCACCTGCTGGATGACCTGGACCGCATTGCTGGCCTCGGATACAACTGCCTGCAGATCATGCCGAAGCAGCCTTACCCGAGTTACAACGTTCATGACTACGACGACATCAGTACTAGTTGGTGCGACGAAGACATGCTGAGGCGCATCGTCGACGGCTGCCATGAGCGCGGCATGCACATCATCCTCGACATCTTGATGCACGGGGTGATCGACAACGAGGCCATGGACGCAGCCATCGCGGCGATTGACGCAGGTCCGTATGCTGCGCGGCTTGACGAGA
Organism: Candidatus Nanopelagicales bacterium; assembly: GCA_044374195.1. Classification (GTDB taxonomy): domain Bacteria; phylum Actinomycetota; class Actinomycetes; order S36-B12; family S36-B12; genus CAIKZY01. Next base: position 6,144 of record JBILOY010000062.1, on the reverse strand, counting down.
TGACCCCGGACGTCACGACGCTCGAGCTCGATGACCTGCACTACTACTTCGTCGCGTGGAGCAGGCACGTCAAGGACTTCGAGCCGTATTGGCGTGGTGGTTCGCCGTCGCGGCACCCACTCGTCGACGAACACCCGGAGTGGTTCACCCGAAACTCGACCGGAGACATCACGGGCGTGTACACGCAGGCCTTTGATCTGGCACATCCGGAGTGGCAGGACTACTTCGTAGCGAAGGCCGTCGAAATCATGCAACGGCTCGGGATCGACGGCTACCGCTTCGATGCTCCTTCCTACAACTACTTCATGAACTGGTCACAGCGAACGAGGTCGAACGCGTCCGTGTCAATGCTCGGCTGCTTGCCCATGTTCGCCAAGTTGCGCACCGCGATGCGTGCAGCCAATCCGGACTCACTGCTCTACACCGAACCGTCGGGGGCGCTCTATCGAATGTCGATGGACCTTGCCTACAACTACGACGAGCAGTTCCTAGTACCGTCGGTAATCCATCGGGGTGCAGGGAAGGCGCATTGGGTACGTAACGCCCGCGAGCTGGGCCGCTGGCTCGAGGTACGGGACGCCACCCTTCCGCTCGGTTCCCTGACCGCACATCACCTCGACAGTCATGACACGTTCTGGTGGCCTGAGCCCGGTCAGAAGTGGCGTCGCGAGCAATACGGGCTTCCTGCGACGGCGGCGTTGATGGCCGTGTTCTGCTTGAGCGGTGGTCCTTACATGACCTATGTCGGCGGTGAAGTGGGAATCGAAGACGAGGTTCGCGCAGCATCTGCATTGCGCAGGGAGCACCCGAACTTCGCCAGCGGGCGGTCCAATTACCGCTCGGTGATGGCAGCCCATGACGATGTCTACGCGGTCATCCGCGAGTCTGCTGAGGGTCGTGGCCTGCTGCTCGTGAATCTGTCCGACGAGCCGGTGAGCTCGCAGGTCACGGTGGCGCGCTCGGATGGTGCCGCAGACTCGCCTGTGCGCGTCGATCTACTTGGCGGGCTCGAAGTGGATTGGAAACTCGACGCCGATCAGAACTGGACCGCGCGGATTCACCTCGACGCGTTCCAAGTGGCTGCCTTCAATTTCCGCACAGAGGCCTGAACTTCATTCGCCCGTGTGTGCTGATGGTCGCGATGCCGAATTACTTCGCTCGTATATCAGCGGGAACTGAAGGCGTGGGCCGGGTGACCTCGGTAGCCGGGTCGGCACGCGAAGACCGATCCGGCCAAGGGAGATGCAGCGAGCTGCGCGTCAGTCAGACCAAGTCGTGCGGTGGTGATGTAGAGGACGTCTCCCGCGTCGCCGCCGAATGTGCACGACGTGGGTTGTTCGACCGGCAGATTGACGATGTCCGTCACGCGGCCGTCGGGTGAATACCGGCGGACCTGGGCGCCGCCCCAGAGTGCGACCCAGATGCCCCCGTCGGCGTCAATGGTCAGGCCGTCAGGAACGCCAGGGGTATCGGCGATGGGAGTGAAAGGTCGACGGTTCTTCACGGTGCCGCTGTCGAAGTCGAAGTCGAGCACATCGATCCGCTGGGTGGGGGAGTCAATGAAGTACATCTGCCCTGCGTCAGGGCTCCAGCCCAGGCCGTTGGAGATGTCGAGCCCGGTTAGGACGGAGGTCACGGTTCCGTCGGCGTCAATGCGGTACAGAGTTCCGGCCGCGCTCATTGCATCGAAGGCCATCGTGCCCGCCCATAGCCGACCCGCGGGGTCACAGGCGGCGTCATTCATCCGGAGGTCGGGTCGGTCGCCCTCCACGGAAGCAAAGAGGCTCAGCCCTGCGCCGTCGGCGTCCGCCAGATAGATGCCATCGCGCATCGCCAGCACGAGGCCGCCATCCTCGGATCGGTTAACTGCGCCAAGCGCTTGGCCGACTTGCCGTGTCAAGACGAGGCCCCCATCGGGCGAGGCCGCGTGCAGGTGGCCCGCCAGAACGTCGACGAACAGGAGTCGATGGCCGTTCGGGTCCCAGCGGGGCCCTTCGCCGAGCTCGCACTCCATCCGGACTGCGACGTCGACCTCGCTCGTTGTCTTCACCCGAGAAAGCATACGTATGATCGTTCGCCGGAACGTAGATTCGCAGTCGAGGGATGACTACTCCCTAGGGATGACTACTCCTTAGGGAAGGACGAGTCGATGCTCCGACCAGCGGAGCTGGTTGAGTCGCTCCTCCGCAGACTCGAGATGCTGGTACATCGCTGCGTTGGCTCCGGGACCATCACCCGCCATCACTGCCTCAAACACCAGGCGATGCTGGAGGTGAGCAAGTTCGAGGCCGCCCGGGATCAGCGCCGTACCCTGCCGGGCCAGCTTGAAGGGCTCGGACATGAGGTCGAACAGGTCTCGGGCCAAGGTGACACCTGAGATGCGCACGAGCTCATTGTGGAAGTCGCCGTCGGCGAAAACGTAGGCAGACGGGTCATGCTTCAAACGCTCGAGTTCCTCGAAACGCTGGCGGAGCGCCTCTCGTTGCTCATCATCCGCGTGCAGGGCCGCTGTCGCGGCGAGCACGGGCTCGATGCCCTTCCGGAGGATCAGTAGTTCGCGGATCACCATCTCTCCGCCCGGGTATCTCAACCGGGCCGCAAGAAGGTCTGGATCAAATGTTCTCCACTGCAATGACGGCTCGACGATCGTGCCCCGTCCGCGCCAGGTGGTGACCAAACCCTTTTCAGTGAGGACCTTCACGCTCTCGCGCAGGACGGTTCGCGAGACGTCGAATTCCTCGCACAACTCCTTCTCGGAGGGCAGTGCCCCGCCCTGAAGGTAGGTACCGTTGACAATGCGATCGAGGATCACCTGCATCACGGGCACCCACATTGGCGACTTCGGCGTGATCAACGAGTTTCCCCCTGCTGGCTCTGCTGCGGTCTCGGCGTAGTGGCTTGCTGCGCGCTGTGCAGCATAGACGGGGCGTGGTGACCCCTTACTCCCGTAATATACATATGACGTAGTATTTTTCCCTCGGGCGTTGTGTTGGAGGAAAAAGCATGTCCCTGGTGTCCCCTGGACCTCTCACGGCGGGAGATCTCTCTCGCGCGCGGATTATCCCCATCGTGACGATTGAGCATGCCGAGGACGCTGCATACGTCGTGGCGGCCCTCGTGGCTGGCGGCTTGTCCGTCATTGAGATCACCCTGCGCACCGCGGCTGGTCTTGACGCACTGCGTGGCTCACACGGACTCGGCGCGATTGTCGGTGCCGGCACTGTGACAACACCGGTCGAAGCTGCGCAGGTAATCGACGCGGGGGCGCAATTCGCAGTGTCCCCGGGTATCGCCCCGGACATGGTGAGCACATTGCTGGCCGCCGAAGTCCCGGTGATTCCCGGCATCGCCACCCCGAGTGACGTCATGGTCGCCCGCGCTCTGGGCCTTCGCACGGTCAAGGCCTTCCCGGTCGCAACCTTGGGCGGCCCGGCCTTCGTCCGCGCACTCAGTGGCGTGTGGCCGGACATGCTCTTCATGCCCACCGGCGGGATCACGGAAGCAACAATGCATGACTACCTGGTGATTCCGGCAGTGACGGCGGTCGGCGGTAGCTGGATGGTTCCCGCAGATCTCATCGTGGAACGAAATTGGTCAGGCATCACTCAACTTGCTCGTCGTGCAGCAGACCTTGTCGAGGAGTCAACATGACGTCTCTTGACATTCGTCCGGCGGATGAATGCCGGTACGACGCAGTCTCTCTCGGAGAGGTGATGTTGCGTCTTGACCCGGGCGAAGAGCGAATCAAGGCGGCACGAAGTTTCCGCGTCTGGGAAGGCGGCGGCGAGTACAACGTCGTGCGTGGGCTTCGGCGCGTGTTCGATCAACGTGCAGCTGTCATCACCGCAATCGGTGACAATCATGTGGGTCTGCTGCTGGAGGACCTCATCCTGCAAGGAGGCGTGGACACCGAGTACGTGGTGTGGAAGAAGGCCGACGGGATTGGTCGAAAGCACCGCAACGCTCTCAACTTCACCGAACGAGGGTTCGGCGTTCGCGGAGCCCTCGGCGTATCTGATCGTGCACATAGCGCGACAGGGGCCATGGATCCCGCTGATGTGGACTGGGATCGTCTTTTCGGACACGACGGCGTCAGGTGGTTCCACACGGGCGGCATATTTGCAGGCCTCTCTGAGTCCACTGCCGAAGTAGCCGAGGTTGCGATGGCCGCAGCGCGGCGTCACGGGACAGTGGTGTCCTATGACCTCAACTACCGTCCGAGCATCTGGAATGACCAAGGCGGGATGGAGAGGGCGCGTCACGTCAACCGCACGTTGGTCGGACTCGTGGATGTGCTCTTTGGTAACGAGGAGGACTTCACTGCTGCACTAGGTTTCGAGGTCCCTGATGTCGACATCGAGGCCGGAGCCCTCGACGCGGTTAAGTTCGAGGCGATGATCGCTTCGGTCGCCCGCGAGTACCCCAATCTTTCGGTCATTGCTACGACTCTCCGAGCAGTTCACACTGCGTCGTCCAACGACTGGAGCGCAGTGGCGTGGTCGCCGGCTGACTCCTTTGTCAGGGCCGCGGACAGGCAAGAACTTGCCATCATGGACCGCGTCGGTGGTGGTGACAGCTTCGCATCCGGGCTGATCTTCGGCTTGCTCGACGGCCGCTCGCTAGCTCAAGCGGTCGAACTGGGTGCGGCGCACGGGGCCCTTGCGATGACGACTCCTGGCGATACCTCAATGGCGACGCGCGCCGAAGTTGAGGCGCTTGCCGCGGGCGGCAGTGCCCGAGTGCAGCGATGAGCGGCGCGAAGGGTATCGCCATCCCATCGTCATGAGGCAGGCGTGGAGAGCCGATGACCTTCGTCCGCTGGCGGACCCCGGAATCCGTGGGATGGCGATTGCGCGCTTCTTGGCCCTGCTGGGGGGCAGCGTGCTTCCCACTGCACTTGCCTTCGGGGTGCTCGCGTTGGAGGACGGTTCGGCGGCCGCACTTGGACTGGTGATGGCATGTGCCACCTTGGGCCAAGTGGCGTTCTTGATCCCGGGTGGAGTCGTCGCGGATCGTTGGTCTCGAAAGCGTGTTTTGGTGCTGTCCGAGGTGATCTCCGGTGCGACAGTCCTGAGTCTTGGCCTGTTCTATGTTTCCGGAACTGTTTCTGTCACCCTGATGGCAATCCTCGCTGGAATAGCGGGAGCGGCGGGCGGCTTCTTCTATCCGGCACTAACCGGATTCGTCCCGGAGATGAGCCCGCCCGCGGAACTGCAGGCGACGAACGCGATTCTCCGCATGACGGCTAACGTGGCGCGAATCGCCGGAACTGCGGCAGCGGGGATCATCGTCGCTTTTCTTGGAGCGGGATGGGCCATCGTCACGAGTGGATTTCTCGCGCTGGGGGCAACCCTTGTCCTGGTTCGACTCAAGCCGCGTTTCAGTGCGTCAGGCGCGACCGCGTCGAATCCCTTCGCCGACCTCGCGCAAGGGTGGAGGGAGTTCATCTCCCGGCGCTGGGTGGTCGCGATTGTGGTGGTCGGTGCGGTCTCCAGCTTTGGGTCCGGAGCATTCTTCGGTGTCCTTGGTCCACTGACGATGGCGGAGACCGGAGGTGCTTCCGAATGGGCCTTGATCAATACAGGACTCGCTATCGGGCTCCTCGTCGGAGCTGTGGCGGCCCTGAGGATCCATCCGCGTCGGCCATTGGTCGTTGCGGTGATTGCTCTGGGCCTCTACAGCCTTCCCGTGTTTGCTCTGGCTATACCGGCGTCCCTTGTCGTCGTAGTCGTGGCCGCCTTCGTGGCCGGGGCCTGCCTGGACATCTTCGCTGTTCTGTGGGAAACGGCGCTGCAACAGGGAGTCCCACGCGATGCACTCTCTCGCGTGAGTTCGTTTGACTGGCTCGGAACATTTGCACTGTCGCCAATTGCCTTGGGCGTCGCCGGTCCCCTTGTCTTGACTTTCGGATTGAGTGCCGTGCTGTGGGGAGCCGCGCTTCTGACGGCGATGGCGTCTCTTGCTCTACTGGTGCCCGAAGTGCGCAGATACGTCACGCCTGGCCTCCAGGAAGCAGCGGCTCAGGAAGCGTCCTGAGTCCGGCTTATAGGGCGACTCTTCTTAAAATTGAGCGAAGCGGGACAAATTCCCGCCTCATTTTGTTATTTCTTTTGGAATCATTTCTGACAAAACTGATCTCAATTT
>JBILOY010000025.1:0-25052 GCA_044374195.1 Candidatus Nanopelagicales bacterium | reverse complement strand
CCAAGCTCGTCGTGTTTCCCGAGGTCTTCGTGCCGGGCTACCCGTACTGGAACTGGACCATGACCCCGGTCAAGGGCAGTGCCTGGTTCGAGAAGCTATTCCGCGCTGCCATCAATGTGCCCGGCCCTGAGGTCGACGCACTGCGCATAGCTGCGCGCGACGCTGGCGCCCACGTCGTCATCGGCATCAATGAGCGTGATCCCTACTCGATGGGCACCCTCTACAACTCGCTGCTCTTTATCGACGATGCCGGCGAGGTCATTGGCGTGCACCGCAAGCTGGTGCCGACTTGGGCAGAGAAGCTCACCTGGGCCGGCGGCGACGGCAGCTCGCTGCGTGTCTACGACACCTCGATCGGACGCCTCGGCGGCCTGGCCTGCGGAGAGAACACCAATACCCTCGCTCGCTTCGCGCTCTTGGCTCAGGGTGAAAACATTCACACGGCCAACTACATCTCGCTTCCCACGGCCCCGGCTGATTACGACATGGTCGAAGCCATCAAGGTGCGCGCCGCGGCGCACTCCTTCGAGGGCAAGGTTTTCACCGTCGTAGCTTGCTCGGCCATCACTCCCGAGATCGTTGACGCGGTTGCTCATGACGATGAATCACGCGCGATGCTCGAGCGCAAGCACTCGGCGTTCAGTGGCATTTTCGGGCCCGACGGCCGCCTCATCAGCGAGCCGCTCATCGACGACGAGGGCATCGTCTATGGAGATATCGATCTCAACAAGTGCATTCAGCCCAAGCAGATGCACGACATCATCGGGCACTACAACCGATTCGACGTCTTCCAACTGCACGTCAATCGCGCCCCGCAGCCCAAGATCGTCTTCAACGAACTTCCTCCGGTCGATCTCGAGCCGGACTCCACCGAGCTTTAACTTCACCAACCAACATCAGGAGAAATCGCATGCGTTTTGTCACTTACAGCACCGCGGCACAGGCTGATCCCCGCATCGGCCTCGTCGTCAATGGCGACACCGTCGTCGACCTGCGCGCGGCGCTCACCGGCACTGTCGACGTTCCCGTGAAGCTGATCGACTACATCGCAGCCGGCGAGGCACTCCATGCGAAGGTGCGCGCCGCAGCAGCCGCGGGCTCCTGGGCAGCAGGCACCACCACGCCGCTGGCCGATGCGCGCCTGCACGCACCGCTGCGCCCGGGCAAAGTCGTCGGTGTCGGTCTCAATTACGTCGAGCATGTCGAAGAGTCCAGCCGCACCCTTGATACCGACAAGGAGCTCCCGACCCGCCCCGTGCTGTTCAGCAAGCCTGGCACCGCGGTCGTCGGCCCGAATGAGCCCATTCAGCACAACGGCGCGATGACCCAGCAACTCGACTGGGAGTGCGAGCTCGCCGTGGTCATGGGTGCCGCTGCCCGCAATGTCAGCGAGGCCGATGCCCTCAAGCACGTGTTCGGCTACAGCATTGTCAACGACATCAGTGCACGCGATCAGCGTCGCTCGGGCCAGTGGTTCTTCTCCAAGGGCCAGGATTCCTACTGCCCGTTCGGCCCGATGATCGTCACCACTGACGAGATCACCGACCCGCACACCCTGCAGCTCTCACTCACCGTCAATGGCGATCAGCGCCAGAACGGCAATTCCAAGCACATGCTCTTCAAGATCCCGACACTCATCGCCGACATCAGTTCAGGCGTGACCCTCGAGCCGGGCGATGTCATTGCCACCGGTTCACCGCAGGGTGTGGGCGCCGCGATGACCCCGCCGACCTTCTTGCAGCCAGGCGATGTCGTGGCCTGCACGATCGATGCGATCGGCACCCTCAGCAATCCCGTGGTTGCGGTCTGACATGGCAAAGACCAACTTCCGCGTCGGTCTCATCGTGCCGAGCTCGAATGTCACGATGGAAACCGAGATCCCGGCGATGCTGCGCGCCCGCGAGGCAGTTGAGCCCGAGCGCTTCACCTTCCACTCCTCGCGCATGCGCATGAAGTCGGTAACCAAGGAAGAACTCGAAGCCATGGACGACGCCTCAGACCGCTGCGCAGTCGAGCTCTCCGATGCCCAAGTTGATGTCATGGGCTACGCCTGCCTGGTGGCGATCATGACGCGCGGTGCTGGCTACCACTGTGTCTCACAGGAGCGACTCGGCAAGATCGCGGTCGCCGAAGGCTGCGACGCGAGTGTCGTCACTAGTGCAGGCGCACTCATGGATGCCTTGAACCTGATGGGTGCCAAGAAGGTCGCCCTCATCGCGCCCTACATGCTCCCGCTCACGCAGCAGGTCGTGGCCTATATCGAGAACGGTGGCTTTGAGGTCACCGACTTCGTCGCCCTCGAGATCCCCGATAACCTCGAGGTCGGCGCTCAGGATCCGATGAACCTCGATGCCATCGTCGATCGCCTCGACCACAGCGAGGCCGATGTCGTGATCCTCTCGGCCTGCGTGCAGATGCCCTCGCTCGCCGCGATCCAGAAGGTCCAAGATCGCATCGGCAAGCCGGTCATCTCGGCCGCTGTGGCCACCACGTACTACCTGCTCAAGGAGATGGGCCTCAAGCCCGTCGTGCCGAACGCGGGCGCCCTCCTCAGCGGCGCTTACTAGAGCTCACGCACGAGGCCCGCTGCCCCAATAGGGGTCGCGGGCCTCGTCATGTGCGGGGTAAGCCGGCTAGAAGCCGCCCTCGGTTCCTATCGAGAATCCGGCTTCGATGTCTTCCTTGAGGTAGGTCTTGAAGGCGATGTGGGTCTCGGTGGAGACGATGCCGGGAACGACGCCGATCTTGTCGTTGACGATGCGGGCGACCTCATCGTGATCCTTGACCGTAATGATCACGACGAGATCGATCTTGCCGGTCACGGAGTACACGGTGGCGACACCCGGGACCCGGGTCAGGGCCTCGCCGACCTCGTTGATCTGTCCGGACTTCACCTGGAGAAAGCACAGCGCTGTCAGCATTGAATCAGTGTAGCCAGGGGCGGCCCGTGGGGGCCGAGTTTGACGAGCGATCCCCTTGCGGACGGGGTAGCATTACGGGATATTGGCGATAGTCAATTTCCCGCTACATCAGTGGCGGCTCGAAGTGGAGATCTCATGCGCATTGCGGTCATCGGCGCCGGCCCGGGCGGCCTGTACTTCTCAAGCCTGGTCAAGCAGCTGAACCCGGCGGCCGAGATCACGGTGTGGGAGCGCAATGCGCCCGACGACACCTTCGGTTTTGGTGTGGTCTTCAGCGACCAGACGCTCAGCGGCATCAAGGCCTCCGATCGTCCGGCCTTCGACGACATGGGCAAGTCCTTCGCATACTGGGACGACATCGACATCGTCGTTGATGGAAAGTCAATGACCATCGGCGGCAACGGATTCGCTGCCATGAGCCGCAAGGAACTTCTGAACGTCCTGCAACGCCGGGCAATCGCACACGGCGTCGATATTCACTTCCGCGCTGAAGCGCCGCCGGTCGAGGAGCTCATGGCCGAGTACGACCTCGTGCTCGCAAGTGATGGCATCAACTCACCGATTCGTGACAAGTACTCCGACCACTTCGGTACCTCAATTGACCCGCGCGAGTGCAAGTTCATGTGGCTCGGCACCGACACCGTCTATGACGCCTTCAAGTTCTTCGTGCGCAACACTCCCTGGGGTGCCATGCAGATTCACTCGTACCCGATGGATGCGAAGGGCAGCACGTTCATCGTCGAGATGCACGAGGACACCTGGCGCAAGGCCGGCCTCGACAAGGTCGACTCCGCGTCGCTTCCGCCGGGAGTGAGCGATCACGAGAGCATCGAGCGCATTGCGGAGATCTTCAAGGACGATCTTGACGGCGGCTCACTACTCGCCAACAACAGCAAGTGGATCGCCTTCCGCACGATTCGCAACAAAACCCTCGTGTTCGAGAACATGGCACTGCTCGGCGACTCGGCGCACACGGCTCACTACTCAATCGGCTCGGGTACCAAGCTTGCGATGGAGGATGCCCTCGCGCTCGCGGCCTGCGTTATCGAGCAGCCCACCATCGCCGATGCACTCAACGCCTACGACACCGAGCGTGGCCCCGTCATCAAGAGCACCCAGCGCTCGGCGCAGGCGAGCATGGAGTGGTTCGAGGAGATCGACCAGTACGTCGGTCAGGAACTGCCGCAGTTCGTCTTCAACATGATGACCCGCAGTCGTCGCGTCACCTACGGAAACTTGCAGGCGCGTGATCCGAAGTTCGTGGCCGAGGTCGATGCGTGGCTGTTGAAGAGCGAGATTGCTGCCGGTCACGTTCCTGCAAGCACCATGCCGTGTCCGCCGATGTTCCTGCCCTTCCGCTTGCGCGAGGTTGACATCGCCAACCGCGTTGTCGTGTCGCCCATCGGCCTGTACTCGGCCATCGATGGCGTGCCGAGCGATATTCACCTCGCGCACTACGGCGCGCGCGCGCTCGGTGGCGCCGGCTTGATCCTCACTGAGATGGCGGCAGCATCCGCTGATGGTCGCATCACCCCTGGCTGCCCTGGCATCTGGAATGACGCCCAGCAGACCGGCTGGGCTCGCGTCGTCGACTACGTGCATACGACACCCGCCAAGATCGGGCTGCAGCTCGGGCATGCCGGCCGCAAGGGTGCGGTGAAGCCGTCGTGGGCGGGCATGGATGCGCCGCTCGATGCTGGCGCCTGGCCGCTGATCTCACCATCAGCGATCGCCTGGGCCGAGGGCAATCAGGTTCCGCGCGAGATGAGTCGCGGGGACATGGACGATGTGGTGGCGGAGTTCGCCCTGTCGACTAGGCGTGCGGCGGCTGCCGGCTTCGATCTCCTGGAACTGCACTTCGCGCACGGCTTCTTGATCTCCTCCTTCCTCACCCCGGTCAGCAACCAGCGCACCGATGAGTACGGCGGGTCGACCGAGAACCGACTTCGCTTCCCGCTTGAGGTCTTCGATGCGGTGCGCGCTGCCTGGCCTGCCGATCGGCCCATCAGCGTCCGGCTCTCCGCTACCGACTGGGTGCCTGACGGCATCACAGAGGAAGAATCGATAGTCATCGCGCAGGCGTTTGCTGATCACGGCGCTGACATCCTCGACGTGTCCACGGGCGAGACCACGCCCAAGGCTCGTCCGGCCTACGGCCGCTCGTACCAGACCCCGTTCTCCGATCGCATTCGCAATCTGGTCGGGATTCCGACCATCGCAGTGGGTGCGATCAGTAGCTGGGACGACGTCAACACGAATATCGCGGCGGGTCGAGCCGACCTGTGCGCGGTCGGGCGTCCGCATCTGTACGACCCGAACTGGACCCTGCACGCGGCCGCTGACCAGGACTACGCGATGAAGTGGCCTGATCCGTACCTGTGGGGAAGCAGCAAGCCCGCGGCTGGTCGCAGTGAGGATCCCAAGCCCCGGCTCGTGCTGGTGCCGGAGGAGACCACGGTCGTCAATCGCCCCAGCCGTTGGCGTCCATAGAAACCGCTCGCCGCACCCATCAAACTCCGCTAGCGTCGCCGTCGGTAACGCTGAATCGCACCTCGAAGGGAAGCACATGTCCGATCTCTCCGGCCTCGCCGCCGCCATCCTCGACGGCTCGGTCGAGGTCATCGACCTCACATCGCCGCTACATTCGGAGACCCCGATCCTCCAGCTGCCGCCGGAGATGGGCCAGACCGCGAAGTTCAGCCTCGAGCTCATCAGCCGTTATGACGACAAGGGTCCGGCTTGGTACTGGAACAACATCCACACCGGCGAGCACACGGGCACTCACTTCGATGCACCGAACCACTGGATCACCGGCAAGGATCTCGACGACGTTTCGCAGGTTCCGGCCAAGCGCCTGATCGGTGCTGCCGCAGTGATCGACAAGACCGCTGAGGTCGCGGGCAACCCCGACTACTGCCTGACCTTGCAAGATGTCCTCGACTGGGAAGCCGCCAATGGCCCGCTGCCGGAGAACGGCTGGATGCTCTTCCGCACCGGCTGGTCGAAGTACGGCGATGACCCCGCCGCATTCGCCAATGCTGACGAGAACGGTCCGCATACCCCAGGTGTCACGCCCGAGGCCGCGGAGTACATCTCGAAGACGAAGATCCTCGGCTGGGGTGTCGAGACTGTCGGCACCGATGCCGGTGGCGCCTTCGGCTTCGAGCCGCCGTTCCCGTGCCACACGATGTTCATGGGCGCGAACAAGTACGGCGTCACGCAGCTGCGCAATCTCGACAAGATTCCCACCACGGGCGCTGTCGTGATCGTCGCACCGCTGCCGATCGTCAACGGCTCGGGCAGCCCGTGCCGCGTGCTCGCACTGGTTCAGCGCTAACTCGCAGACATAGAAGCGGGGGTCGCCTGGTGGTGACCCCCGCTTCGTGCATTCGGATTACTTCTTGAGCAGGCGCTGGGCGACGAGATAGCCCGAGCCGCCACCGAGACCGGGGCCCGGATGAGTTGATGCACCGATCTGCCACAGATCTTTGATACCGGTGTTGTGACCCTGGGCGGTCGACAGCGGGCGCCAGGCGGCGTACTGATCGACTCGGCAGTCACCGGAATACGGATCGCCGCCCACCAGGTTGATGTTCATTGCTTGCAGATCCGCGGGGCTGAGCGCGAAGGTCTCGATCGCCGCACTGCGAATGTTGGTGATGTGCGGCTCGAGCATCGAGATGATGCGCTCCGCATAGGCATCGCGGATAGCGGGAGTCCAGGTGCCGTCACCGCAATCGATCTCGCCGGCGAGATCTCCGACGATATGGCGCGGGTTCTCCTGTAACTGGATCCACAGCAGTGACTGCCCTTCGGGTGCTCGCGACGGATCTAGCGTGCAGGGCTGGCCGACCACGATTGTGGGCCGTCGCGGCAGATATCCGCGGTTGGCGGCATTCACCGACTCCGAGAGGGAATCCATGCTCTCGAGCACGTGCACCATGGCGACGTCGGCCATCTCCGGGGCCGTTGCCCACACCGGCTTCTCGCGCATCGCGATATGAATCTGCATGCCGGCGCGGCCGTAGCGGAAGGCCTCCGCAGCAGCGAGGGTGTCGGCCTGCACATCACTGGGTGACAGCAAGTGCGTGTACAGCGACTGAGGCGTAACCGAGGCGAGCACCGCTCGACGGGCGCTGATCGACGTGCCATCGGCGAGGGTTACGCCAGTCGCGCGCCCGTTGCTGACATTGACGCGAGTCACCTCGGCATTCGTGCGCACCTCGCCACCGGCATCGGTGATGATGCCGAGCAGTGCATTCACGACAGTGATGCCACCGCCGATCGGCACGGGGCATCCGCCGAAGGCAATGGCTGCACCGATCACCTTGGTGATGAACGCGCTGGCGGCATCGTCAGGACCGAGACCGTTGTGCAAAGCCCACGGTGCGAGTAACGCTCGCGTGACTGGGGAGTCAAAGGCGCGATCGAGCCATGGTGCAGCGGGCTCAAGTAATTCGGCGCCGCTGGCCACGAGCTTGCGGCGGCCGAGTTGACGGAAAGCGCCCCAGCCGAACTTGAGCGAGGACTTGCGCCAGAAGTCAGTACCGAGCAGCCCGAAGGCGAGATTGATCTTGGCCCCGAACTCCGCCATCACGGCATTCCAGTTCTCAGCGTCACCGTGACGCCCGAGCTGCTCCGCAGTGATCGCGGGATCCGTCGAGAGAATTGCTGAGCCGTCAGCGCAGACCACACCTGTGGGCAGCACGGTGTTCTGGAACACGACACCGCGCGCAGCGAGGTCATCGGCGAGCAGCGCGTACGCGGGGCCGCCCACGAACAGGGGATACCAGCTCGACAGGAACTCGATCGTGTAGCCGGGGATGCGATCACTGCGGGTGGCGATGGCGCCGCCGGGTGTGGCATTGCGCTCGCAGAGGCAAACCTTCCAGCCTTCCTTCGCGAGAAGTGCACCAGCGACGAGTGCATTGATGCCGCTGCCGACGATGACGGCGTCGAATTCACGCTCGGCCATGAAAACTCCTTGGTTGGTTGCCCTGGCGCGCATATGTCGCAAAGATGTCGATCGTCACATTCTCACAGTAGTGACCGAGTAGGAAGTGCGTCATGGAATCCCAGGCAGACATCATCGTCATCGGTTCGGGTATCAACGGACTCTCGGCTGCGGCCCTACTGGCGAAGAAGGGCCGGCGGGTCATCGTGCTCGAGAGCGCCGATACCGCCGGTGGTGCGGTGCGCACCGCTGAGGTCACCTTGCCGGGCTTCCGCCACGACCTGTTCGCGATGAACCTCGGCCTGTTTGCGGGTGGCCCGGTCAATGCCGCTATCGGTGCCGACCTCGCGCGCCACGGTTTCGAGCTCGTGCCCTCGAGCAAGCCCTTCTGCTCGTTGTTCCCCGATGGCACGAGCGTCGGTGTGCAAACTGACGCTGAGGCGACTCGCGCCAGCATCGCGGCGGTCTCACCCACGGATGTCGCTGCCTGGGATCGCCTCGGGGCGCAGCTCGGCGAGTGGGCGCCTTACCTCATCGGCCTGCTTGGCGCTGACCTCCCGTCATGGAAGGCAGCGAAGGTGCTGCGCAAGGCGCATAAGGCACTTGGCATGGATGGCGTCTACGAACTCACCAAGCTCGCCCTCGCCAGCACTCGCTCCTTCGCGAATGCCAACTTTGTGTCACCGAAGATGCGTGCACTGCTCGCCAGTTGGGGCATGCACCTCGACTTCGCGCCCGATGTACCTGGCGGCGCCTTGTTCTCCTACCTCGAGACCCTCGGCGGCCAGATGTTCGGCATGGTGATCGGCAAGGGTGGCGCCGACACCTTGATCAACGCGCTCGTCGGCGTGATCAATGAATGCGGCGGCACCGTGCAGTGCAATGCGCGCGTCAGCGAGATCCTGGTCGAAGGCGGCAAGGCTGTCGGCGTACGGCTGGAATCAGGTGAGGTGATTCGCGCATCACATGCGGTCATCTCGAACGTCAACCCGTCGCTGATGCCCGACATGCTGCCTGAAGCTGTAGCAGCGGAGCGCAAGGTCGCCCGTGCTCGCGAGTTCGAGCCGGGTCTGGCCACGATGATGATCCACCTGGCGCTTGATGAGCTGCCGCAGTGGATTGATCCGAAGGCTGGCGCATTCAACTACGTGCACATCGGCCCGTACCTCGACAACATGGCGATGACGTATGCCGAAGCCGCGGCCGGAACCCTGCCGACCTCGCCGACCGTCGTCATCGGGCAGCCGACCGTGACTGATCCGTCGCGCGCACCTGAGGGCAAGCACACTCTGTGGGTGCAGGTGCGCGTGCTGCCGTTGGAGATCGCCGATGGACGCCACTGGGATGACGTCCGCGAGGAGTACGCCGACTACGTGATGGGCATTCTCGAGACCTACGCGCCCGGCCTCGGCGCTCAGGTACTCGGTCGTCACGTGCTCTCACCCGCCGACCTGCAGCGCTACAACGCGAATCTGGTCAAGGGTGACTCCCTCGGTGGCAGCCATCACCCTGCGCAGTTCTTCTTCCTTCGCCCGGTTCCGGGCTGGGGTCGCCACCGCACGCCTGTCGATCGCCTGTTCATCTGCGGTGCTGGCACCTGGCCCGGTGGTGGCGTGGGCGGCACCAGTGGCGCGATGGTCGCCGACATCGTCGGCTAGTCGGCACGCCTTACGCGCGTAGCACCCGTTCATGTCACTACGCGCGTAGCACCCGTTCATGTCACTACGCGCGTCGCGCGTAGTCCATCGCAGACTTCGCCAGCTTGTCGTGCAGCCCGAAGAACAGTGCTGTTGCTGTCGTACCCGGCCAGCTCTTCGGCAAGAACTCGGCCGGCAAGCCGGGATCGAGATAGGGAATCGGGCGCCAGGCGGTCAGCACTCGCGTGTAATCAGCGAAGGCGCGCGTGGAGTCGACATCCTTCGCGCGCTTCCAGTGAGCAGCTGTGGACTTGTACTCCGCAGTGAACTGCTCATAGAGATCGGCGATGGCATCGAGATCCCACCATTGGTCGACGGCCTCACCGGAGTCGCGGAAGCCGCTGTGCTCTGCAGTGAAGATGTCGACGTATTCGCTCACCCCGAGACTGGTGATCAGATACCGAAGATCGCCCTCAAGCTGACGCGGTGCGATCCATAGACCACCGCTCACCTGGGCAAAGCCGACTCGTGAGAGACGTGACCGGAGGCGGTAGCGCAGGTCGCGTGAGGTCTCGGGGATGGAGAAGGCGGCGAGAACCCAACCGCGATTTGGCGGGGGAGTGCGGCGCTCAAGCACGCGGGCGTCGCCCAGCTCGAAGGTGCGTCGAGCGGAGATGCCGAGTGCATAGCCGGCGCTGTTGCCGTGCTTGTCCGCGACGAGGATGCCTCGCCGCTTGAGCCGGGAGAGTGTTCCGCGCACCGACGACTCGTCGATCTCGAGTACTTCGAGCATCGACAGGAGACTGCTGACAGCAAACCATCCGCCCAGAGGGCGGCTGTACGCCCCGTAGATGGTGATGATGAGTGATTGCGGACTGGAGGCGCGCGCGCTCAGATCGCTGGTCTCCCCACTGACGCCGGCCATGGCAGAACAGTAGCGATTGGCTGACCGGCCGCTGCGCGTGAATTGGATAGTCGACTGCGCTGGCTGGATAGACGCGACGGTTCGCCACTGCAATGCTCGGTTTACTGACCGGCATGGTGCCGGGCGCGATTCAACCTGGAGGCTCCGTGTCCAAGGCAATTCTTGATGGCAAGGATTTCAAGCTCGGCCTGTTCTCCTCCAACTGCTCGTCAGGTCTGGCCGTGACCAAGTCGCCCGATCGCTGGAGCGGCAGCTGGGATGACAACCTGCGCATGGCGAAGATCGCCGACGAGGTGGGCATCGACTTCCTGCTCCCGATCGCCCGCTGGATCGGCTACGGCGGCGAGACCAACTTCCACGAGGGTGTACTCGATCCGACCGTGTGGTCTGCTGGCCTCCTCGCCGAGACCAAGCGCATCTTCGTCTTCGCGACCATCCACACCGCCTTCAATCATCCGATCGTCGCTGCCAAGCAGATGGCCACCGTCGACCAGATCGCACATGGACGCGCCGGCATCAATGTCGTGGCCGGCTGGAACCAGCCCGAGTACGAGACCTTCGGCATGGATCTCCCGCAGAGCCATGATGATCGTTACGCGCTTGCGCAGGAGTGGCTCGACATCGTCAAGAAGATCTGGACGACTCCGGGCAAGTTCGACTGGGACGGCAAGTTCTTCCAGCTGCAGCACGTCGAGGGCATGCCGAAGCCGTACGACGGCATGCTGCCGGTTCTTAACGCAGGGTCCTCCACCCAGGGCCGCGCGTTCGCCGCGAAGAACGCCAACTTCGTGTTCACCATCGTCGGTGGCCCCGATGACGGTGCCGAGGTCGTCAAGACCGTGACCACTCAGGCCAAGGACGAGTACCACCGCAATGCGGGCGTTCTCACCCTCGGTCACTGCGTCGTTCGCCCGACGGAGAAGGAAGCGCAGGATTTCCTGAACGATTACGCCAATGAGAATGCCGACTGGGATGCCGTCGACAATTTGATGCGCCTGCAGGGCCTCCACGCGCAGTCCTTCTCACCGGAGATGCTCGCTATGTTTCGTCCGCGTTTTGCCGCCGGCCATGGCACCTGTCCGGTCATCGGTACCCCCGATCAGGTCGCTGACGAGATCGAGCGCTACGCGAAGGCTGGCTTCGGCGGTATGACTCTCGCCTTCCTGAACTACGCCGACGAACTGCCGTACTTCGCCCAGGAGGTGCTGCCGCGCCTTGAGGCCAAGGGTGTTCGTCTGCCTCGCTAAAGATCCACGAGGGTCGTCACGGAGCGCCTAGACTCAAGGCTCAGGCTTTCGGCCCTCGGGCCGGGAAACGGAGCGGTGCCATGGGTGGCGTGAGCGCAGGGTTGCCTACTCACCGTGCCGCCAACTTGGTGCACAGCTCTAGTGCCAAGGTCCTCCGTGACGAAGTGGCATCGGTGACTCCGCATGAGGTCACGCCGATGGGCTCGCCACTCAATGGCACTGTCGGTGTCGTTCCACTGTCGACCACGCGACTGGTGTTCGTGCGTTACGGCGGCGATGTCCTGGTCGAGGCACCGCCCACCGGCTCACGCGTGGTGGCAACAGTGCCGCTCGGACCGATGCGCGTCACGATGGGCGCCAAGCACTCCGATGTCGTGCATGACTCGGGATTCTTGCTGTCGAAGGATGGCCAGACTCTCATGCAGCCCGACCCGTGGGCCGGAGCGTTGGTCGTGGCGGCAGAGCGCGAGAAGCTTGCTGAACACCAGCGCATCGTGCTGGGCGGCGATGCCGCGGGCCGAATGCCCGGTGATCCCACCGGACTCCTCACCCACGCGTGCACCCGAGCCTGGGCGGCCAGCGCATCGATCACCGATGACACTCCTGATGAGGTCGTCACGGCATTCAAGGGCGCCATCGAGGATCACTTGCTCACCGCGATGGTGCTCGCCTGCCACAGCGATGCGGCCGAGGCGACAACGATGACCCCTGGTCGGGTCGAGGAGCTTCGGCAATGGCTCGAGCTCAATCACGGCATCGAGATCACCACCGTCGCAATGGCGCGCCAGCTCGGCCTGAGCGTGCGCCAGCTGCAGAGTGTCACGCACGCGCGCCTCGGGGTCACCCCCACGCAGCTACTGCGCGAGATTCGCCTCCAAAGCGCTCGACGCCGTCTTCGAGTTGCTGATCCGCATGCCAACACCGTCGCATCGATCGCCCATGAGTCCGGCTTCGCACATGTGGGCCGATTCAGCACTTCGTACGCGCAGCGTTTCGGTGAGTACCCGGCTGCGACCCTGCGCGGCGCCACAGTCGCCGAATGAGCGCGCCCCGGAGTCACCACCGTCCACCCGGCCAGTAGCATCGTCGCGTTCGCGAGTTTCGGGAGAGGATCATCGACATGAGTAGTGCCAACATTTTGGTGATCGGCGGAAGCACGCGCCCGGATTCCTCGGGTGAGCTTGCTGCGCGCATCGCCGGCCGCGGTGCTGAGAGTGCCGGCGCAGATGTGCACTACATCCTCGGTCGTGACCTGATCTTGCCGATCTACGACACCGAGACCGCCGAGCGCACGGCGCAGGCTGCGGCACTTATCGAGGCCATGCGTGCCTGCGACGGCCTCATCGTGGTGAGCCCCGGCTATCACGGTGGCATCAGCGGCATGATCAAGAACGCCCTTGACTACACGGAGGACATGAACAAGGACCCCCGCGTATACCTTGATGGCTGCGCGTTCGGTTCGATTGCCGTGGCCTACGGTGCGCAGGCAACCGTCTCCACCCTTCACCAGTTGCGTCAGGTGGCTCATGCACTGCGCGCGTGGCCGACTCCGCTCGGCGGCTCGATCAACTCGGCGACAACGTCGCTGAAGGCCGGAGAGGAAGACGAGTCGGCGGTCGCCCTTCTCGAGACCATCGGGCGACAGGTTGCTGATTTCGCGATGATGCGCAAGTTGCATTCGGCTCAAGGCTAATGGCTCGGCGTCTCACTGATCCGGCCAGTACTTCGGGTATCTATTCACTCCTTGGATCACTTGTCGTCCCGCGTCCGATCGGCTGGGTGTCGACTCGAAGTGTTGATGGCATCGACAATCTTGCTCCGCACTCCTTCTACCAATTGGTGAGCACGAATCCGCCGATCGTGATGATCAGCACGATGGGGGAGAAGGACACCGCGCGCAACGTCAAGCAGACCGGCGAGTTCGTCGTGTGCGGCTCGACGATGGAGCTCATCGAGAAGATCAACCTGACCGGCATCGACTTCGAGGCGGGCGTCAGTGAATTCGATGTCGCGGGCCTCACGCGTGAGCCCAGTGAATTTGTTGCGCCCTTCCGTGTTGCCGAATCTCCTTATGCACTCGAGTGCCGGTGCACCGACATGTTCGAGATGGGCAATGGAATCGTGATCTTCGGTGAGGTCATCATGATCGCCGTCGACGAGCGCGTGATGGATGACCGTCGCGTCACGATGAGCGAACTCAATCCGGTTGCCCGTCTGGGAGCAAGTGACTGGAGCGGTCTCGGAGAGATCGTCGACGTTCCGCGTTTAAGCGTTGCCGACTACGAGGCGAAGTACCCGAACAACTGAGAGGCGCGGCCAAACGTACGGGATCCGTTCAGACCTCGACGGTCTCGCTGATCTGGACGATGGGCGTGGAGTCGGTGAAGTTGGGGATGTCCGCCTGAGTCTCTGCACCGTGGGCCACTAGCGCAGCCGTCAGGCTCTCCATGTCATCGAAGAAGAGCTCTGCGATCACCCCGAACGAGGGTGTCCCGGGACCACCATCGGAAAGGCCCTTGTACATGCGCATGTCCCGTTGACCCATGGGCTCGAGGAGTCGGCGAACTAGCGGTAGATGCGAATTGATGTAGTAGTCCATGTTGAAGGTAGTGCCAGGAGTCAGCGGGTACAGGACAGTGATGACGAACATGGAATCCTCTTTCATGCGAATGTGGAGGCGGAGCTGACGGGGTGATTCGACCCTCGTGTTGTGCTACGACGCGAGGCCTGCGACGGTGCCCAAGCGAAGCACATTGAGCCCGAGTTCCGCCAAGTATTCGGTGGATTTGCCCATGTTCTCCTCATTCATCGTGGCCGTGCCGAGTTGCTGACCACCGAGAGTCCGCGCGTGAATTGACTCGGTGATGACGGCAAGCTTGAAACAGGCGAGTGCAGTGCGTGGATCGAGATGATCGAGGTTCAGCCCGGAACGATTGGCATACTCCTCGATCACGCGCGACCGATCCCAGAAGCCAGTGCGCTCGGTAACGCCAGGAGCAATGGGAACGAGTCGTCGTAGGTTGTCATCGGGACGAGTCCAGTACACCAGGGTGAGTGCAAGGTCAGAGAGCGGATCCCCCAGGGTCGACATCTCCCAGTCCAGCACCGCCAGGACGTTCGGGCTATCGGCTGCGAGAATGGAATTGTCGAGACGGAAATCACCATGAACGAGAGTCGCGGGAACATCATCGGGGAGTCCTGAGATCAGGACTCCGAGCCGATCGCGCAATTCGTCGATGATCGGCAGCTCCCTCGTCTTGGTGAGTTCCCACTGGCGACTCCAGCGGGTGAGCTGGCGGACCAGGTAGCCGTCGGGCTTGCCGAGATCAGTCAGTTCAGCCTGAACCGTGTCAACAGCATGCAGTCGCACCAAAGTGGAGATCAGTGACCCGGAGATTTCACTGGCTTCCTGCTCTGAGAGTGCTGCGGCACCTTGAGCGTCGGAGATCGAGCGTCCTTCAACGAACGACATCACCACGAAAGAGGATCCGATGACCTCGTCGTCCTCGCACAACGCGTAGGCGATCGGCGCGGGAAAGCCCGTGCGACCCAATCCGCTCAGCACTCGATACTCGCGCGACATATCGTGAGCACTCGGCAGCACGTGTCCGAGTGGCGGGCGTCGTAACACGATCGAATCGCCGTGCTTGTCCGTGATGCGGTAGGTCACATTCGAGCGTCCGCCCGGAAAGAGGTGGGTGGTGAGCGGGCCGTCTGCATCTAACGGAAGGTCGCGCTGGCCCAACCAAGCGGCAAGCGAGGTCATTCGTAGGCCGGGAGGGTCCATGTCTGGCTTGCTCACATTCCTCCTCGCTTTCGGCGTAATGTTAACGAAAGTTTACTAAATTGGGATCGTTCTTCCAGATAATGGCAGGTAGTGCCAATCCAGGTACGACACGGAAGGTGCCCGCATGCTCACCCCAGAACTGATCTTGCTGCAAACGACTGTTCGAGAATTTGCGAATGATGTCGTGGCGCCGGTCATCGGAGCCCATTACGAGGAGCGCACCTTCCCCTACGAGATCGTCAGGCAGATGGGCGATCTCGGGCTCTTCGGCCTACCGTTTTCGGAGGAGTACGGCGGTGGCGGAGGCGACTACTTCGCGCTCTGCATCGCGATTGAGGAGCTGGCGCGCGTTGACTCCTCTGTGGCGATCACCCTCGAGGCAGCCGTCTCCCTGGGAGCAATGCCGATCTATCGGTTTGGCACTGAGGAGCAAAAGCGCACGTATCTCCCAGAAATGTGCAGCGGGCGCATGCTGGGTGCCTTCGGCCTGACCGAGCCCGGTGCCGGTTCTGATGCAGGTGGAACCCGAACGAGCGCTGTCCGCTCCGCCGGGGAGTGGGTAATCAACGGTTCCAAGGCCTTCATCACGAACTCGGGCACCGACATCACCGGGTTGATTACGGTCACCGCCGTAACCGGCACGCGTGCAGATGGGACGAAAGAGATCTCCTCGATCATCGTTCCTTCCGGAACGCCAGGTCTCACCGTGGCTCCCAGCTATTCCAAGGTCGGCTGGAATGCCTCGGATACCCATGAGCTCGCTTTCGACAATGTGAGGGTTCCTCTCGAGAATCTCGTAGGTGAGGAAGGCCGTGGCTTCGCACAGTTCCTGAGAATCCTCGACGAGGGAAGAATTGCGATTTCCGCACTCGCTGTGGGACTTGCGCAGGGATGCCTTGATGAGTCAGTGAAGTATGCAAACACCCGCATGGCCTTCGGTCGCACCATCGGCACGAATCAGTCGATCGCGTTCAAGATTGCCGACATGGAGACACGTACCTACACCGCGCGCCTGGCCTACTACGACGCTGCCGCTCGAATGCTGCGTGGCGAGGATTTCAAGCGCCAGGCGGCCGTGGCGAAGCTCTACTCTTCCGAGATCGCGGTGACGAACGCGCGCGAGGCAACGCAGATCCATGGCGGATACGGATTCATGAACGAGTACCCGGTCTCGCGCATGTGGCGTGACTCGAAGATTCTCGAGATCGGCGAAGGCACCAGCGAGGTTCAGCGCATGCTCATCGCGCGAGATCTCGGAGTCCTGTAGTCACGAGCGTTGAAGTCATGCCGATGTACAGAGAATTCGCTGCCTCAGAGCATCAAGATGACGGTTTCGGCTACGCAGGCCGGCTTGGATGCTCCCTCGATCTCGATCACGAACCCCATGGTGACCTGGGTTCCGGCGCTGACCGGCTGAACAGCCAGCACCGAGACTTCGGCCCTGACCCGGGATCCCACCAGGACAGGGCTTGGGAAGCGAACCTTGTTGACGCCGTAGTTGATCATCGGCTTGCCGGTGGCGAATTCGAATACCTGGTGCCCGAACATCACTACGAGGGACAACGTGAGGTAGCCATGCACGATGGTCCCACCGAAGGGTCCGTTCGCCGCTCGCTCGGCATCGAGGTGAATCCACTGATGATCGCCGGTTGCGTCAGCAAACTGATTGACTCTGTCCTGGTCGATGGTGAGCCAGTCACTCACCCCGA
Source organism: Candidatus Nanopelagicales bacterium (assembly GCA_044374195.1). GTDB lineage: Bacteria > Actinomycetota > Actinomycetes > S36-B12 > S36-B12 > CAIKZY01. The sequence continues at coordinate 7,872 of JBILOY010000025.1, read as the reverse complement.
TCGGAGTGCCGATTGCGGCTTCGATTTCCTCGGCGTTGGTGAAGGTGCGGACCATGTCTCTCTCCTTTTGCGTCGTTGTCGTGCTCAGGCATCTAGTCTCGTAGGTAACCGGTCGATGAAGCAGAGGAGTTGCAGATGAATGAGACTTCGCACGATAGTCCGCCGTCGGTCCGATATTCCGTCCAAGGCGCTATCGCCACGCTGACCCTGGACCGGCCCGATCTGCGCAACAGGCTCAGTCCCGATGCAATGGCCGCTGCCCGCGAATTCATCGAACAAGCCGGGCTGGATCCGCACGTGCGCGTCATCGTTATCACGGGTACCGGCAACACCTTCTGCTCGGGCGCTGATCTGTCGGCTGCCACGGGTTCCGCGGGACAGGACAGCTTCGTAGGGTCGGGGCCGGCTGAACTCGTGGGCCTCCTCGCGGCACTCCTCGACTGTCCCAAGGTCACCGTCGCGCGAATACAGGGCCACGTAGCGGCCGGTGGCAATGGGATCGTGGCATCCTGCGATCTGGCGATTGCGGTCGATGACGCCCGTTTCGCCTTCAGCGAGGTGCGCCTTGGCCTGGCACCCGCAGTCATCTCGGTTCCGTGTCTTGCAGTGATGCACCGGCGCGATGCGCAGGAATTACTGCTGACGGGTGAGCGTGTCGATGCTGCCCGAGTGCTCCGAGCCGGTCTTGTTACCTCCGTAGTGCCGGCGGCGGAGCTGGATGCTGAAGTCGCGCGACTGTGCGCCATGATCGCGCTCACTGGCCCCTTGGCCATCAGCCATACCAAGGAACTCCTGCGCAGGGTACCGGCGATGGGACGTGATGAGGGTTTCGACTGGACAGGTGAGCTCTCCGCCCGAGTCTTCGGATCCGAGGAGGGCCAGGAGGGCATGGCGGCCTTCTTGGCCAAGCGCTCGCCCGCCTGGGCGCCGCCCGCTGCCGACGAGGGGGATAAATCATGACTGCCACGATGATCGCGACGAGACCACTGTTCGTACTGGACGCCGTTCTGGGCAGCCCGCAGATGATGGAAGAGACTCCCTACGGCATGCGCAAGATCGTTCCGGTACTCGGCGGCACATTCACCGGCGAGCGACTCAACGGGGTCATCCTTCCGACGGGTGGTCATGATTGGGCGATGACTCGGGCCGACGGCGCCCTCGTCCTTGACGTGAGGCTGGTCCTGGAGACCGATGACGGCGCTCACCTCATGATGACGTATCGCGGAATTCGAACCGGACCTCCGGAGGTGCTGGCGCGCATCGCTGCAGGTGAGTACGTCGATCCGTCCGAGTACTACTTCCGAACGATCCCGTTCTTCGAGACTGGCTCGGATAAGTACGCATGGCTCAACAGCATCGTTTGTGTCGGGTTCGGCGACCGCGTCAAGGCGGGCCCGAGGTACACGGTGCACGAGATTCTCTGATCGACCTAAGCGCGCAGTTCGCGAACTGTGCTGTCCCAGTAACCGGCTGGAACCTCGTAGGGCACGTAGAAGGAGAATCGGTCCAGTAGGCCGTCGAAACGCTGCTTGATGGCCTGCGCGAGATTGTCTCGAGGAGAGATGACCGCGAACTCCTCGAGCACCTCATCGGTCACGAGCTGACCCATGGTGGCCCACGCATCGCCGCCCCGGCGGGCGAGCTCGGAAAGGGAGTCGGCGAGGTCTCCCCAGCCGTGCAACTCCAGCACCGGACGATAAGCAGGAGTGCTGCCGTAGAAGGCAATCTGCTGCCGCACGGCGTCGGCTGAGAGAGCCATCTCCGCATCGGTATCACCGCTCACGACGAAGCCCATCAGGCTCACGGCGCAGGAATCATCCGCGCGATCCGCTGCCGTCTGGCCTTCGACGATTGCCGGCACGGAGATCTCCTCAATGTATCGGCGAGTAGTGAACCCATGAAGGATCACGCCATCAGCGACCTCACCGGCAACGCGAGTCATGTCAGGCCCTACGGCCGCAATGTAAATGGGCGGTGCTCCGTAGGAGTGAGGCTCAGGCGAGAAGAATGGAGTCATCAAGGTGTGCTGGTAGTGCTCACCGACGAACTTCAGCGGCGTCTGGTCCTGCCATGCCGTCCAGATTGCCTTCAGGGCCTGCGCATACTCCCGCATTCGCGCAGCAGGAGGACTCCAGGGCATGGAGAACCGACGCGTGATGTGCGGCTTCACCTGACTGCCCAGGCCGAGCATGAAGCGTCCGCCGGTAAGTGACTGAAGGTCGTAGGCCGTCTGAGCGAGAGTCATGGGCGAGCGTGCGAAAGCGACCGCAATAGAGGTACCCACCTGCAAGGTGCTGGTGACCTCGGCGGCGATGAGCAAGGGGAGAAAGGGGTCATGCTGCGCCTCGGAGGACCACAGTGCATCGAAGCCAGATGTCTCAGCCGCACTGGCAGCCGCCCGAATGTCCGCGAGTCCGCCGTACGAACCTGTGCCGATGTTCGCGTCGATGCGCAAGGTACTCCCAGTCATCTTGAATCCCTTTCCTCGGGCTGCGACTGAGCCGGTTGGCTGCGGACTAGTTCAGCAACTCGAGGATCGTGGCATTCGCCATGCCGCCGCCCTCGCAGATCGCCTGGAGTCCGTAACGAGTGTTGGTGCGGCGCATGTGATGCACGAGTGTCGTCATGACGCGTGCGCCGGATCCGCCGAGCGGATGACCGAGCGCCATGGCGCCACCATTGGGGTTCGTCAACTCGACTGGCGCTCCCGTGTCCTTGAGCCAGGCTCCGAGCACCGAGGCGAAGGCCTCATTGACCTCGAAGGCGCCGATATCCGACAAGGAGAGGCCGCTGCGCTCCAGTGCCTTCTTGGTCGCGGGTATGGGCCCGGTCAGCATGATGATCGGGTCGACGCCGGCCAGGGCAAAGGTATGGAATCGTGCGAGTGGAGTGAGCCCTAGCTGAGCAGCCTTCTCCGACGTGGTGATGAGCAGCGCAGCGGCACCATCGGAGATCTGCGAGGCATTGCCAGCCGTTACGACGCCGTTTTCCTTAAACGGGGTCTTCAAGGCGGCAAGCCCCTCGAGGCTCGTACCGCTTCGGATGCCTTGGTCTGCCGTGACCAGTCCGTTTGCCGTGACGATAGGGATGATCTCCTCAGCGAAGAGCCCTGCTTCTGTGGCGGCGGTCGCGCGAGCGTGAGAGTTGACGGCGAGCTGATCAAGATCGGTGCGGCTAAGACCCCAGCGCTCGGCAATCATCTCGGCACTGATGCCCTGGGGAACGAGCTGGTCCTCGTAGCGTGCCAGCATGCGCGGGCCGAAGGGACCGTCACCGCCGACGGTGTTAGAGAACATCGGCACGCGCGACATGGACTCGACTCCGCCTGCGATGACCACGTCATATTGACCGGCGATCACTCCAGCAGCAGCGAAGTGAGCTGCCTGCTGACTGGATCCGCACTGGCGATCGACAGTTACTCCCGGTACGGATTCTGGGAACCCGGCTGCGAGAGCCGCATTGCGACCGACGTTGAAGGACTGCTCGCCCACCTGAGAGACACAACCCCAGACCACGTCGTCAATGACGGCAGGGTCGATGCCGGTGCGCTCTACGAGGCCTTGGAGAACCATGGCGGAGAGATCGACGGGATTGATTCCGCTGAGAACTCCCTTCTCCGGCTTCCCGATACCGATGGGCGATCGGACTGCTCCCACGATGACTGCGTCGCGCATGTGTAGCTCCTCTTACTCAGCCTGGTGCCCCGTCACGTGAAGGCCAGGAATCCATGTCACTGTGCAACGAAAGACATCCGATGTTGCAACTGACGTCACTAGCGACTTAGGCTACGCCAGCTCGCCGCTAGTAGCCTTTTTGGACCTTGAATCTCACCGCAACGCTGACTTTTCTTGGCTCCGAGTCTAGTGAAGTAGTTTGCCCCCCGCAGTCAAACATCAGATGTATGCTGATGAGGATGAATACTTCCTGGAAGCCTTCCGGTGCCTACAACTGGCGCGATCTGGGAGGACTCCCCACCGTTGACGGTCGCTTCACTCGTCCTGGTCGACTGTTCAGGAGCGACACTCTCCAAGAGGTTGATGAGGCAGACGCTCGGCGGCTCGCCGACGAAGTCGGCCTGCGCACCATTGTCGATCTGCGACTTGCAGGCGAGGTGGTTCGAGAAGGTCGCGGAGCGCTCGAAGGCGAACCGTCTGTCCGTCATCTCAGTGTTCCGCTCATCAGCGTTGATCTCTCCGTGCCGGGAACAGCGGTTCCGCTCATCACGGCGGATATGCACATTCCGCACTACGTGGGTTTCCTGGAGGTGAGCGCTGACAAGTTCCGCGTGATCGCCGAGACTCTGGCCGCTGATGGGATCCCGGCTGTCGTGCACTGTGCCGCGGGCAAGGATCGCACCGGCGTCGTGGTGGCTGTCCTCCTTGACGCTGTGGGAGTAGAGCGCACCGCGATCATCGACGACTACGTGCGTACCCGTGAGTTCTATCCGCAGGTGCATGCACGATTAGAGACACTGCCAAGTTACGGCGAGTACATCAACCTCCAGCCCCCCGAGGTTATGGACGCACGCCCAGAGACCATCGGCGGATTCCTCGATGGGCTGGTGGAGCAGTTCGGCTCAGGCGCGGATTTCCTTCGCTCCGTGGGCGTTGGTGACGACGTCATTTCCCGACTGCGTGCCGCACTCGTCGACTAACTCGACAGGCGGGGCAAACTTACATGGATATGCCACCGTCGACCGGAAGCACTACGCCCGTGACGTAGCCGGCCTCCTCGGAGCCCAGGAAACCGACTGCGGAGCAGATCTCTGACGGATGAGCAAAGCGGGCCATCGGAATTCCCGCGGCGATCTCCGCGAGCTTGTCGGCCGGTATTCCCGCCACCATGCGAGTCTCGGCGTTCGGCGAAATGGCGTTGACGGTGATGCCGAAACGGGCCAGCTCCTTGGCGGCAGTCTTCGTGAATCCGATGATTCCGGCCTTAGCGGTCGCGTAGTTGGCTTGTCCGGTGTTGCCGCGGATTCCTGAGTAGGACGTGACGTTGATGATGCGGCCATATCCACGTGCACGGAAGTGCGGTACGCAGGCACGGGTGAACTTGAAGGTTCCGCCGGCATGCACGTTCAGCACCGCATCCCAGTCGTCATCCGACATCTTCCACACGACGCCGTCGCGCAGGATTCCGGCATTGTTCACCAGGACATCGATGCGACCGAACTTGGCCATGGCCGTGTCGATCACTCGCTGGACGTCGTCGGTGTTGCTCACGTCTGCCTGGACCCCGGTTGCGCCTACTTCAGCACACGCTTGCTCAAGGACATCGCCGTCGAAGTCCACGGCGATCACGTTCCCACCCGCATCTGCGAAAAAGCGAGCAAGCTCGAGTCCGATTCCGCGCGCTGCGCCCGTGATGATCACGGTCTGGCCGGTAAACGTGAAGGCAATATTCGACATGTGCTCTCCTCTTCGGTGATTTCCCTTACCAAGCGTGTACTGAAGTACTCTGAATCACAGACCCAGGTCGCGGCCGATGATCTCCTTCATGATTTCGTTCGTTCCACCCCAGATCTTGGTCACTCGCGCATCCATCCAGGCCTGGGCCACGCGGTATTCCCGCATGAAGCCGTAGCCGCCGTGCAGCTGCACGCAGGCATCAAGGGCGTCATTTTGGATCTCCGCTGTCCAGTACTTTGCCTTGGCCGCATCAACAGCTGACAGCTCGCCCTCGGCATGTGCTTCGACGCATGCGTCGACATAGGCCTGAGTGACGTCAATTCGGGTGTAGAGGTCCGCGAGCAGGAACTTGTTGTGCTGGAAGGTTCCGATTGCCTGGCCGAAGGCTTGGCGTTCCTTCGCGTAGACCAGGGTCTCATCGAGAATCTGCACCACGTGGGCGAGATTTCCCACTGCTGCGCCAACACGCTCCTGAGGCAATTGCTCCATCATCTGGATGAACCCGCGATCTACCTCGCCGATGACGTTCTCATTCGGTACCCGAAGGTCCTCGAAGAAGAGTTCAGCGGTGTTTGCCTCCGGCTGGCCGACCTTGTCGAGCTTGCGACCGCGCTCAAATCCCTTCATTCCGGTTTCGACAGCGAACAAGGTGATTCCCTTTGCCCGCTTCTCCGGGCTTGTCTTCGCGGCGACGATGACGAGATCTGCGGTATATCCATTGGTAATGAAAGTCTTCGATCCGTTCAGCACCCAGTCGTCTCCCGAGCGCACGGCACTCGTGCGCAGGGCCGCGAGGTCCGAACCGCCGGATGGCTCGGTCATGGCAACGGTCGAGAGAATCTCGCCCGAGCAGGCGCCAGGCAGCCAGCGCTGCTTCTGCTCGGTTGTGCCGTACTTGACGATGTACGGGATCGTGACATCGAAGTGCATTTGAAAGCATGAGTTGAAGGCCATGGACGCGTGCGCGAGCTCTTCGCCGAGCACCGCATTGAAGCGGTAGTCCTGAGCATCGACACCGCCGAACTCCTCCGGTACCTCGAGCCCGAGAAGGTCATTACGACCGGCTTCGAGCCAGACTTCCCGGGCGATCTCCTTGTTCTCTACGAACTCGTGATAACTCGGCTCGAGGGTTCGCTCGACGAAGGTACGGACGCTCTCGCGGAATGCGGTGTGGTCCTCGTTGTAGAGCCTTCTGCGCATGATCCCTCGCTCGAATTCTTCCGAGAGGCTTCTCAAGGTGCCTCGAAGTCGCTAGACTAACACGCGTTAGTTAATCCGTCGCCAGGTCTGCAGAATCGGGACGTGGCCTCCGCAGGGAGCGTTCAGTGGAATTCGAATTTAGCCCCAAGGTCGTCGATCTTCAGGAGCGCGTGACCAACTTCTTGAACTCAGAGATTCTGGCCGCGGAGCCGGTCTACCAGGCGCAGAAGCTCGAGATCGGGCCTTGGGATACGCCGCCGGTGATCGAGGATCTCAAGGTGAAGGCTCGCAGTCAGGGCCTCTGGAATCTTTGGCTACCCGGTGACCGTGGCGCCGGCCTCACGAATCTCGAATATGCCCCCCTAGCCGAGATCTCAGGACGAAGCCCATGGATCCTCCCTGAGGCGATGAACTGCTCCGCCCCGGACACCGGCAACATGGAGGTGCTCTACCACTTTGCCACCGAAGACGTGCGCGAGCACTGGCTTCCGCTGCTGCTCGACGGCAAGATTCGGTCGGTCTACTCGATGACCGAGCCCGCGGTGGCGAGTTCCGATGCAAACAACATCAGCCTGCGTATCACCGAAGAGGGCGATGGTTTCAGGGTCAAGGGTCGCAAGTGGTGGTCGAGTGGAGCGATGAGTCCGCACTGCAAGGTGGCCATCGTCATGGGCCTTTCGGATCCTGATGGTGAGCGTCACCGTCGTCATTCGATGATCGTGGTGCCTCTCGATACCCCCGGCGTGAACATCCTTCGTTCCACGAGCGTGTTCGGCTACAGCGACAGCGGCCATGGTGGCCACGCAGAGATCGAGTACGACTGCTGGGTGCCGAGAGAGAACCTCCTGGGCACTCTTCACGAGGGCTTCGCCATCGGCCAGGCTCGACTTGGCCCTGGTCGCATTCACCATGCCATGCGCCTCATCGGCATGGCCGAGCGCGCCTTCGACATCATGTGCGAGCGGGCCCTGACCCGATTCCCGTTCGGCAAGGCAGTAGCCGAGCAGGGCGTTTTCCAGGATTGGATCGCCGAGGCGCGAATCCGTATCGAGATGGTGCGCCTGCTCGTGCTCAAGACAGCCTGGCTGATGGATACCGTCGGCAACCGTGGAGCACAGATCGAGATCTCCGCGATCAAGGTTGCGGCTCCGAACATGGCTCAATGGGTCATTGATCGCGCGATCCAGACGTGCGGCGGTGGCGGCGTCAGCCAGGACTACCCGCTTGCCGAGCTCTACGCGCAATCGCGCATGCTCGGCAT
>JBILOY010000042.1:0-7500 GCA_044374195.1 Candidatus Nanopelagicales bacterium | reverse complement strand
ACTCGTCGGCTTCCGCCCTGAGGATCTTCACCTGGCCGATGACGGCATGGAGATGACTGTCTCCCTCGTTGAGAACCTGGGCGCCGACACCTTCATCTATGGCACCGCGACCAACGATCGCGGCGAATCCGTTGATCTCGTCGCACGCGGCAAGGCAACGCCTGCCATCGGCACCGTCGTGAAGGTATCGCCCGCACGCACCTACATCTTCGACGCCGAAGGCGAGCAAAAGCGCCTCTCGTAATCCTCACCGGCCGCGCCCAAGGGTCGTGAGGGTCTTCGACGTTCGAAACGATCCAGGTCACGAACTCGCTGCGCTGCGCCTTCGGGGCAGCGAGCGGACGACCTGGGGATGTGCGACTAGTTGACCTCGATGCCCAGGCGGCGGGCCGAGCGCGCACGCTGACGGGTGGCACGCATGCGGCGCATCCGCTTGACCAGCATCGGGTCGAAGGCCAGGGCCTCAGGGGTATCGATGAGGTTGTTGACGATTTGGTAGTAGCGCGTGGCACTCATGTCGAACAGCTCACGGATGGCTTGCTCCTTGGCGCCGGCGTAACGCCACCACTGGCGCTCGAACTCCAAGATCTCGCGGTCGCGGTCACTCAGCATGGCCCCTGCTGCCTCGGAGCTGAGGTGAGTGCGTGCGGCGTCCATGCGTAAGGCCTCCGTGGTGCTGTGGGCGACGTGAAACCGAGCGGCGTGGCTGCCCCGAAACATGTCGCTTTCGTCCTGGTGTGCCCATCCTATGAGTCCAATTACACGGTTGTCATTCGCCCCGGGAAGTTTCCCCGGGTCGGGTGTCCTGATCCCCCTGATCTGGCTCCTTCTCCTCATGATGATGCACTAATTCCTCGATTCCGGCAGCCGCTCTGTCTCGAATGCGAATGAGGAAGAAACTGAAGAAGTAGCCCAGGCCATTGGTTGCCCAGTGCAGGCCCATGGGGCCCAGGATGCTGCCCGAGACCAGGCGCAGACCGACGAAGATAACGCCGGCCACGGTGGTGGTCAGCACGCTGAGCGCCACGGCGATCACATTTCCCTTGCGGCCCTCGCCGGCCACCCCGCCTAGGGCGGGATTCGACTCGTGGGTGCCGATCGAGGGCAGGATGTGCCACAGGCCAAAGAGAAGTGACGAGATCACCAGGCCCCAGATCACCCCGTAACGGCGGGCCAGCATCGAGAACAGCACCGCTCGGAAGGCGATCTCCTCCATGAGCACCGTGCCGAAGGGCACCTCGAGCAGGGTCTGGAAGACAAGGCGGCCGCCGCTCATCTGGGCATAGCGCTCGTCGTGGAAGGCCTGGCGAGTCTTCTTAAATGAGGAGGCAATGGCGTACGCAATCGTGACCAGGGCGATGGTCAGCCCCGCCCAGAAGAGCCCGCTCAGGCCGAAGCGCCACGAGAGACCCATGTCCGTCCAGCTATTGCCGTCGAGCAGGCCGATCGCGATCAGCACTACCGAACTGCCGAAAGCCCAGAGAAGGAAGTGAGTCTGCGGCGCGATGCGGTTATTGACCACATTGATGGCCACCATGAAGGCGACCACGACAAGAACCGGCCACAGCGCCAGGCCCGCCTCCTGCGCCGGGGCATAGAGCTCGAACATCTTCCGAACCCCTCCCTGGCCAGTGGACGAACAGCGGAATCCATCCTCGATCTCATACGAGTCTAAGGCGATGAGTCCAGGTGCCATCCAGATGAACGACAGGTTCGCTACGGTTCCGTGGTGACCAAAGCCAGGGCCCTCGCCGATGCACCTTCATGGGTGCTGCGCGGACGAGCCCGCCTCCTGGTTGCCAGTGCTCTCATGCTCTTCGTGCAGTTGGCACTGATCCGTTGGAGCGGTGCGAACCTTGTTCACCTGTCGTACTTCTCGAACCTGATCCTGCTCGCATCGTTCCTTGGCATCGGCTTGGGATTCCTGCGCTCGCGCCGCGATCGCGACATGGGCCGCTATGTGCCGATCGGCCTGCTGATCCTCGTCGCCTTCATCATGCTGTTCCCCGCGACCATCGAGGCATCGAGCACCGATCTCATCTATTTCACCGAGGTTCGGCCCTCCGGGTTCCCGGCCTGGGTCACGCTTCCCCTCGTCTTCATCGTCATCGCGATCACGATGACCGGCTTCGGCGAGATCACCGGCCGCGCCTTCCGCGAGTTCACGGCACTCAACGCTTACCGCTGGGACATCATCGGCTCGATTCTCGGAACGTTGGCCTTCACGCTCATCGCGTTCTTGCGCGCACCGTCGTGGATCTGGCCGGTGGTCACGCTAGTGGCACTCGTTCTTCTTTACGGCCCACTGCTTCCCTGGGTGTCGCGCATCGCGATGGTCGCCGTCGTCGGCATCCTGGTTCTCGAATCGATCTCTGCGGGCGTCTCGTGGTCGCCGTACTACAAGGTGCACACGTCGGTGAGCAACGCCGGCACTGTCAACGAATTCACCCACATTCAGGTCAACGGAATCCCGCACCAAAACGTGATGGACGCTGAGCAGCGCTTGCTCGCCGAACCCGTCTACGGTCGTCCGTACGAGCGCGCGATCGACAATCCGCTGAACAATGTGCTGGTCGTGGGTGCCGGCACCGGAACCGACGTCGCACTCGCGCTTTCGCGTGGCGCGAAGCATGTCGATGCAGTGGAAATTGACCCACGAATTCAGCAGATCGGCTCGCAGGTCAACCCGAACAAGCCGTACGACGATCCACGCGTCAGCGTCCATATCAATGACGGCCGCGCTTTCTTGTCGAGCAACGACACTAAGTACGACCTGATTCTGTTTGCACTACCTGACTCACTGACCCTCGTATCAGGAGCGAGCCAGCTGCGCCTGGAGTCGTACCTCTTCACGAAGCAGTCGATGGAAGAAGCACGCGATCACCTGACCGACGATGGCGTGTTCGCGATGTACAACTACTACCGCGAACCGTGGCTAGTGAATCGACTCGCAGGCACGCTTGACGAGGTCTACGGCCACGAACCATGCCTCGACACCTTCACCGCGGTGCAGTCACTGGCGGCGATCACCATCGGTAAGAGCCCGGACAATGCGGTCTGCGCACCGGACACCACCTGGATTCGCGACGCAGCACTCGCGCGCGGTGAAGCAGTGCCTGCTGCCGTCAACGACGACCGACCCTTCCTGTACTTGAAGGAGGTCACGATCCCACCGCTATACCTGCTGGTGATCGCCTTGATCCTCGGCCTCGCACTCATCGGCATCCGAGTCTTCGGCGGCCCGCTGCGGTTGATGGGTGGCTATGGCGACCTGTTCTTCATGGGCATGGCGTTCCTCCTGCTCGAAACACGCTCGGTCACCACGTTTGCGCTGCTTTTCGGAACTACCTGGCTGGTGAACGCCCTGGTGTTCGCCGGCGTGCTGCTCGCAGTGCTCGTCGCCATCGAGGTGACCTCACGCGTGAAGAAGCCAATTCCCCGGCCACTCATCATCACCGGCTTGTTCGCCTCCTTGCTGATTGCGTTCTTGATCCCGAACTCCGCACTCCTCGGGCTCGACCTCCCGCTGCGGCTCCTGTGCGCGATCTTGATCGCCTTCACGCCGATCTTCTTCGCGAACCTCCTCTTCACCTCGCGATTCAAGAATTCCGAGAACCCCACGGCAGCCTTCGCGGCCAACCTCTTCGGCGCCATGATCGGCGGCTGCCTGGAGTACTTGTCACTCCTGATCGGCTACCAGTGGCTCATCGGAGTGGCGGCAGTGATCTACCTGCTCGCGGTGCTCGTGGGCACGCGCACGCTGCGCAAGCAGTCAATTGGTATCTAGGCGGGGCGTGTTCCCCACGTGGGGTGGCTGCACGTGCCACCATTAAGCATGACCACCACTGATGTCGTTCCCGTTGCCCCTGAGCAGTTGCGCAAGCTGCGTCGCCTGAACGTGATCGCGGGCTTTGCCCACTTGATTCAGATGATCGCCGTCTTAGTCCTCTCTAACGAATTCGCACTCTCGGTCACCGGCACCTACATGACCGGGCCGCCCGGCAGCCCCTTCGCGCCACCCGTCACCATCTTCGACGTTCGGATCGGCTGGGGCGTCGCCCTGTTCTTCGGTCTCTCGGCCCTCTTCCACTTCCTGGTTGCCAGCCCCTGGTTCTTCCCGCGCTATGCCAACGGTCTGGCGCACCAGCACAACTACTTCCGCTGGGTCGAGTACTCGCTGAGTTCATCGGTGATGATCGTGCTGATCGCACTCATTTGCGGCATCAGCGACGTCGCCGCCGTAATTGCACTGTTCGGCGTCAATGCCTCCATGATCCTCTTCGGCTGGCTCCAGGAGAAGTACGAGAAGCCCGGCTCAGGCGGATGGATGCCCTTTATCTTTGGCTGCATCGCAGGCATCGTGCCGTGGATTGCCATTGCGATCTACGTGATCTCGCCCGGAGCACCTGCTGAACTCACCGCCCCGCCGTTCGTCTACGGCATCATCATCTCGCTGTTCATCTTCTTCAACATCTTCGCGCTGGTGCAGTTCCTCCAGTACAAGAAGGTCGGACGCTGGGCCAACTACCTCTCAGGTGAGCGCACCTACATCTGGCTGAGCCTCATCGCAAAGTCGCTGCTGGCCTGGCAGATCTTTGGCGGAACTCTCGCGCCATAAGGCTCACATGGGTCGGGATCAGCGCCCGGCACGCAGTGCCTCGCGGCGAATGTCGATCTGGGCCTGAAGAGCACGAAACACGGGATCCGGAAGACCTTCCTCGTCACGAATGCGCACGAGTTCTTCTTCCTCTGCGCGGAGCATCGTGAGGTACAGCATCTTGATCGCCTGTGCCTGCAGACCTAGATCGGTTGTCTCAGGGGCCGTGCTCATCATGCGGTCGAGTTCCAGCTCGAAGTCATCGCGCACCTTCATCACCGCTTCCTTCGGAAGCGGATTGCCCTGGAGGTCTGCCTGTTCAGCTGCCTCGTCGAGTCTTTCCAACGCTGCGTGTACGAGCGCGAGGTGCACGCGATTCTTCAGTTCCGTGTCATCGCCCGTCGTCGCGCCCAGTCGTCGAGCTACCGGCCCGAGAGTCTGCGAGAGCAGCAAGGTCACCAGGATTACGAGAAAGGTGATGGCGAGGAAGGCCTCTCGATGGGGCACAGGCGTGCCGTCGGCCATCACCATCGGGATAGAGAAGGCCGCGAGACCCGACACCGGACCACGCGCGCCCGCCCATGCCACGACCGCTGCCCCCCGTGCTATCCCGGATGAGCCCTTGGCCGTGCCCCGTATCCGGAGAACGCCAACCATCGCGAAGACGAAGGCGAAACGAACCAGGATCAGCGCGATCACGACGACTGCAGTGAACAGCGCGACCTCTCCGTACTCCCCACGCTCGAGTTTTTGCAATGCATCAGTCAACTCAAGCCCGACCAGGAAGAAGGCCATGGCCTGCAGCAAGAAGGTGAGTTGACGCCAGATCTGGGCGCTCTGCAGGCGAGCTGCACGGCCGATGTCTGACGATTGCGCGTGCGCAATCCAGAGCGCGGCAATAACGACCGCCAGGATGCCGGAACCCTCGATCCGCTCCGCAGCGAGGTAGAGCACGAAGGGCGCGATCACGATGAGGCCATTGGATGCCACGACGTCAGTAGTTCGACGTGAGATGACCGTAACGATCCATCCGCCGATCACGCCGACGGCTACACCACCGATGATCGACAGTGCCAGAGCGCCTGCGACCTCGCCAATGGTCACCGTGCCGGCGACAAGTGCGATCACGGCTACGCGCAGCAGCGTGAGCCCGGTTCCGTCATTGACCAGGCTCTCGCCCTCGAGAATCGACACGAGGCGCCGATCAAGTGAAGCCCGACGAGCAACCGTGCTGACGGCAACCGCATCCGTAGGAGCGAGCACAGCGCCGAGAGCAAAGACGAGCGCGAGCGGGGCCGCGACCATCAGGCTTAGTACACCGCCAATGACAAGCGTCGTCGCGAGCACCAGGCCGATGGCCAAGGTGAGAACCGGCTTGCGCACCTTGCGTAGATCCAGGTACGAGGATCCCAGCGCCTCGCCGAACACCAGCGGGGCCAAGATCACGGCGAGAACGATCTCCGGATCCGGCGGGGCGCTCGGGCCGACCGGAAGGAAACCGACGATCACTCCGGCGAAGAGCACCGGCAGCGCCATGCCCCAGCCCCGCTGGCGAGTGAAGGCTGCAACACCGACCGCGATAAGCGCGGAGGTCGCGAACCACATGAAGATCTGCACCCGCGCAGCCTAGGGGGATGGCGGTCTCGGTAGTCCGCCGTGGCGCGGAGGATAAACTCCCGCTGTTCGCGCTAGAAGTGGCGCGTGCGCCCCTGTAGCTCAGTGGTAGAGCAACCGCCTTGTAAGCGGTAGGTCGTCAGTTCAATCCTGACCGGGGGCTCTCCTTCTGCTACCCGCCGTCTACGGCTGACAGGCCTGTAGCCCCGCTCTCCGGTGCCAAAGGTCCCGGATTCCCTTGATCCACCGGGACCTTCATCCTTTCGCGTGTTGTCCTTACCTCTCCTTGACCCTCCTGGCGCGCAACCTGCATGCGAAGGGAGGAGAAAGGAAGTACCCAAACAAGGAGGAATCATGACGACCACCGGTCGTACCACTCGTCGCATCATCACTGCCGCAGCTATAGCCGCAGTGAGCATCCCCGCATTCATCGCTGTGTCCGCTCCGGCGAATGCAGCCACTACGGCTACCACCAAGTTGCTGCAGTCCATGGCGGCGGAGGAGAAGCTCGCCCATGACGTCTACGTGACGCTGGGCAACATTTATCACCTACGCGTACTGGACAACATCTCGGCAAGTGAGACCACCCATCTCAATCGCCTTAGGGAACTCATGAGGGTGTATGGGATCACCGACCTGACCGCAGGTGATGCCGTCGGAAAGTTCGATGATCCGGCCGTGCAGAAGTTGTACGACCAATTGATCACCCAGGGCAAGGCATCGTTCGCGGGCATGGTTGCCTCGGGTATCGCGGTGGAGAAGCTCGATATCGCCGATCTCGACAAGGCACTGGCCACGAAACCCGCTGCTGACATCACTTTCGTGCTCAAGTCCTTGAGAGCTGGATCGGTGCGCCACCTGGCGAACTTCCAACGGTTGGCATAGCCGCGACTTGGCTGCCCTTCGACGGAATTCGGCGACCGCCGGTAGAGCCAGCGTCGGATTCGCACTCCAGCTCTTCGTCCCTTGCCATGGCCTGGAAGTTTGATAGTCTAGTTCGTATACCCCTTGGGGTATACGAACTAGACTAAGACCACGCCTGGGAGCATCGCAATGAACGTCGCCACTGACACCACACTGATCAAGCGCGTGATGGCGGTCTTCGCCGTTCTCGGAATGCTCCTCGTCACCGGATGCAGTTCAGGCTCAAGCACCGTGTCAACCGTTGATGCTCAAAGCTTCTTGAGCGCCGCATCACAAGCAGGAGTCACCGTGATCGATGTTCGTACTCCTGAGGAATTCGCCGCAGGTCATCTCGATGGTGCAGTGAATATGAACGTCGAGGGCCA
>JBILOY010000041.1:0-7571 GCA_044374195.1 Candidatus Nanopelagicales bacterium | reverse complement strand
GCCAGCATCACTGCGACGTCGGCACGAGTGCCCGACCGTGCGCAGGCGGCCACGCTCAAGGAGATGTCATACATGCGGGAAGTGTAGGTCGGTGCGGTCTCCCGCGCTCGCGAGTGAACAGAGTTCGATGGCCGCGCGGGTGGATCGTGGTGTAGTTCGGATCAGCCGCCGGCGAAGGGCGGCAGCACGTCAAGGCGACTACCGGCGTTGATCGCGGTTACTGAATCGGTGCACGAGACCTCATTGAGCAGGAATGAGCAACGCGGACGAACAGCGACGAATGCCGGGAATCGAGTGCCGAGCTCATCAAGCACTGAACCGAGAGTGCCGGGCTGAACAGTGACAACGCTCTCGCCTACGGCCGCACGCGCAGCAGCGAACAGATGAATCTCGACGGTGGCTGCGTCAGGCACATCAGCCACCAATGGCAGACATCGGTCGAGTCGGCTGAATGAACAACGGATCGTTGACACCGTGACCGCGCAACTTCTCCATCGTCGACTTCGCGAAGAGCTTCGCGATCCGCTCGCGTCGTTCCTCGGTCGTCAATGACTCATCGCGGATGACGTGACGAATGTCGGTCTCATCGCGTGCGAACAGGCAATTGCGGATCTGACCGTCTGCGGTCAAGCGCAACCGATCGCACGCCTCGCAGAAAGGCTTCGACACGCTCGCAATGATGCCGACGGTCGCCGGGCCACCATCGACGTAGAACTCCTCTGCGGGCGCAGAGCCACGACTCGGTACCGGCGTGAGCGTGAATTCGCTTTCAAGCATCTCGTGAATCTGTGCCGCAGTGACCATGTCACTGCGTTCCCAGGCAGAACCTGCATCAAGGGGCATCTGCTCGATGAAGCGAAGGTTCCAGCTATTCGCAATCGCGTGCCGTAGCAACGGGATTGCCTCGTCTTCATTGACTCCGCGCATCAGCACGGCGTTCACCTTCACCGGCAACAGCTCTGCAGCCTTCGCAGCTTCGATGCCCGCAATGACATCGTCGAAGCGATCGCGGAAGGTGAGCTTCTTGAAGCGCTCGCGATCAAGAGTGTCAAGACTGATGTTCACTCGCTTGAGCCCGGCGGCCTTAAGGCCAGGTGCCATATCGGCAAGACGAATGCCGTTCGTGGTCAAGGAGATCGCAGGCTTGAGCGGCAGTGCGTTGATGCGACTGACAATCTCGACAATGTCGGGGCGCAGCAATGGCTCACCACCGGTGAGACGAATGCCGGTGATGCCGTTCTCTGTCGCAACCTCGATAACCTCGATGAGCTCATCAATTGACAGCAGGTGCTCGCCGGGCAGCCAGTCAGCGAAGTCACTGGGCATGCAGTACGTGCAGCGCAGATTGCAGCGATCGGTGACAGAGACGCGCAGATCGCGATGGACGCGTCCGAAGGTGTCGACAAGCTGACTCATGCGCAGTTCACCCATTCATCAGTGCCATCGGCGAAGACCTGGTGCTTCCAGACCGGGAGCAACTCCTTGGTGCGATCAACCAGTGCCGTGCACGCCGTGAAAGCGACGTCGCGATGAGCCGACGACACGATGGCAATCAGGGCCGCGTCGCCCACGGCGAGATCGCCCACCCGGTGGGCGACGGCCAAGGCGATGAGGTCGAACTCGGCCGCGATCGACTCGGCGACCTGCTGAAGTACCTCGCCTGCCGACGGGTGGCCCTCATAGGTGAGCCGCTCGACGCTCTTGCCGTGGTCGTGATTGCGCACATCGCCCGAGAAGGTCACCACGGCCCCCGCGCGGTCATCGCGCACAGCAGCCTTCATCGCCTCAAAGTCGAGGGGCCGATCGACCACTTCGACAAGACGGACAGCACTCATGCCGCCATTATTGGCGTACTGGGCCGAGTCGGCCTGGGGACGTGCCACCTGACCACCATTCCATGAGGAGCCCCCGTGCGTGATGTGCATGCCGAACTCAGCGCCATCATCAAGGCCGATGGCGCCGCGGCAATGGCCACGGTGGTGCGCACCTGGAAGTCGGCGCCCCGCCCGGCCGGGGCGACCATGCTCGTCACCGAGGCAGGCGAGGCTGTCGGCAGCGTCAGCGGCGGCTGCGTCGAGGGAGCCCTCTATGAACTCGGGCAAGAGGTGCTGGCCGACGGGCAGTCACGGCTGGAGACCTACGGGGTCAGCGATGACGACGCCTTCGCCGTCGGCCTGACGTGCGGCGGCATCCTGGAGATCTTCGTCGAGAAGGTCAGCCGCGAGACCTGGCCCGAGCTCGAGGGCGTACTCGCCAGCATTCGTGCCGAGGAGCCGGTCGCCGTGGCCACGATCGTGCGCGGCCCGCACTTCGTCGGTCGCCATCTCGTCATTCGCCCGGATCGTCGCGAGGGTTCGCTCGGCACTGATCGTCTCGATGACACCATTTATGACGATGCCCTCGGCATGCTCGCCGCCGGCACCACCGGCTTCCTGCACTACGGCCCCGAGGGCGAGCGCCTCGGTGATGGGCTCGACGTATTCGTCTCGGCCTACGCACCGCCCGCGCAGATGTTCATCTTCGGCGCGATCGACTTCTCCGCTGCACTCGTGCGCGTGGGCAAGTTGCTCGACTACCGGGTCACGATCTGCGATGCACGCCCGGTGTTCGCTACCGCGAAGCGATTCCCCGAAGCCGACGAAGTCGTGGTCGATTGGCCGCATCGCTGGCTGGAATCGCAGACTGTCGATGCGCGCACTGTGATCGCGGTGCTCACCCATGACCCCAAGTTCGACGTGCCTGCACTGACACTCGCCCTGCGCACACCCGCGGGCTACGTCGGCGCGATGGGCTCACGTCGCACTCATGAGGATCGCCTCGTGCGACTGCGTGAAAACGGCGTGAAAGAGGAAGAGCTCGCGCGGCTTCATTCGCCGATTGGTCTTGACCTCGGTGCTCGCACACCGGAGGAGACCGCGATCTCCATCGCCGCAGAGATCATCGAGTCACGCTGGGGAGGCTCGGGTCGCAATCTGTCGAGGACCGACGGCCCGATTCATCCCGGCGCACCGCGCTAATCACCTCTCGTCATGGAGATCAACCTGCGCACGTCGGTCACCGCCGGTCTCGTGCTCGCTGCAGGTGCCGGCACTCGCTACGGCCAGCCGAAAGCGCCGGTTGTCATTGACGGTGAACGACTCGTCGACCGTGCCGTTCGCGTACTGAGCGAGGCAGGCTGCTTTCCGATCGCCGTAGTGCTCGGCGCCTGGGTCGGTGAAGTTCCTGGCGCTGTGGTCATCGAAAACGCTGACTGGCCCAGCGGAATGGGCTCATCGCTGCGTGAGGGCCTGACCTGGGCCACGAGCACTGATGCGGAATCCGTGGTCGTCACACTCGTCGACCTGCCCGGCCTCACGGCTGAAGCTGTGAGCCGCATTGCGCAGAACTCCGCTGATCTCGTCAGTGCCACCTTCGATGGTCAGCGCGGTCACCCGGTGAAGTTCGGACGCGATCACTGGCCTGCTCTGATTGCGAGTGCCTCAGGTGATGCGGGTGCGCGCGATTACCTGCGCACACGTGACGATCTCGTACTCCTCGAGGTCAGCGATATTGCCGACGGTCAGGATCTAGATACGCCTGTCGCCTGACCCGAGGCATCATGCACGTGGCCCGAGTCGCTCATGCCGATGCCAAAGGTGAAGGCAACGACTGAGGCCAGAACAATCGCGATGCCGCTTCCGCGAATCGCAGTTCGCGACACCGACGGTGTCTTCTCCCAGATCATGAAGGCGCACGATGCAAGCACGATGAGCGCAGTCAGAACGATCGCCGTATTCCAGACCATGATGCTGAGCATTACCGCGAGCATCATCGGCAGGCAGGCGATCATGCACGCGATGCCCTGACGCACGCCGAGTGAACTCGCCGATGCAGTCGCATCCAGTGATCGACACCGGCGCAGGTTCTTCGCCGTTGTCGGCAGCAATTGATAGAAGCCAACCGCGATCCAGAGCACGAGAACTGATGTCGCGCTCCAGATCGGAGCACGCATGACGAGAGCTGCGATCGGAAGACTCAGAGTCCAGGCCAGCACGTAGCCGGAGATAAAGGTGAAGGCACGAATTCCGTTACCTGCGGAGATGCGCAGCATTGGGCGAGCAACAGTCGGCACCATCATCGCGATGACCATCAGTACCCACCCCGCGGCTACTGCCGGGAGATCGTGACTCATCGGAATCGAGAGCATCCCGGCCCACGACGCGAGAACAACCGCTGCGGCAACCCAGGTCCACGCCGGAACTCGGCGAGTCGAGGTGGCAGGTGCTGCGGACATGACTCCCTATCGGGCTGGTCGGCGCTCATCGCGAAGCGAACGCCCCATCAGAACGTAGAAAGGGCGATACGGCAACCCGTATCGCCCTTTCTATGAGGATTTACTGCTGCAAGTACACCCGAACCGGAACCTCGGTGAGGGTGATGCCGGTGCCGGCAGTGGTCTCGGTGCAGTTGGCCAGCGGATCGCAGACAAGCTGCGTTCCCTCCGGCGCGGTGTACTGCTCGGTACCGGTCTCGGCCCAGGCAACGATCCACTTCGCGCCAGCCTTCGAGAAGTCGCACGTCACGGCATTGCCGGTTTCAGTGCAACCGTCGTAGGAAGCGCCCGTGACCCAGTTGTCGAGGGCAAAGAAGCCCTGCTCGGCCTCGGCGCCCGGGTAAGCCTGGATGCCCAGCCACTCCTTGGGGGTCTGGGTCCAGATGTACCAGTACGAGCGATCAATGCCGTAGCGGAGATCATCGATGTAGGTGCGGACGATGAAGCCTGCCGCCTTCGCGCCGGTGATGTCCTGCTTCGGCAGACCCAGGCCACCGAGACCGTAATTGAGCTCGGTATCCCACAGCTCGAGGGTCTCGGGTGCTCCGGCCGCCGTGATGACGTCCTCAATTCCCTTGATGAGCAGACCGCGAGCGGCCGGATCACCCTTGGCATCGGGATAGGTGTGGATCGACAGAGCATCGACCGGCCAGTTCATGGCCGCGAGCTCCTTGAGGTACGCCGGGAAGAAGCGATCGACAGCGCTCTGCAGACGCAGTGCCGGCGAGGCGGCGACAACCTTTGCTTCGGGATCAATGCTCTTGATGATGTCGTAGGCACGCTTGGTCATCTCGGCCATCTGCGTCGGGGTGCCGTTGTAGAACATCTTCAGGTTCGCTTCGTTCCAGATCTCGTATGACGTGATCCGGCCCTTGTACTTCGTGACGACTGCTGTCACCCAGTTGTCCCAGTCAGTCATGTCCTTGGGTGCCGATGCTGCGCCGGGGATCGGCGGGTACTCGCCCTCGGTGACCTTCGATGCCGCCCAGGTCGGAGTCGTGCCGAGCACCTGAAGGATGTCGGTCATGCCCTTGGCCTCGGCATTGGTGACGGCGTTCTCGAGGTTGTCCCACTTGAACTCGCCCTTCTTCACCTCGATCTGCGACCAGGCAGTGCCGTTATCCCAGAAACGAAGTGCGCCGAAGGGTGCAGACGGCCATGACTCGCCCTCAACACCTTCGACCTGCATGCCGATCAGTGATGCAGGAACGGCATTCGCCGGCGTCGTCGGAGCAGCACTACCTGAAGCAGACGGCTCGCTCGATGAGGAGCCGCCACCGCATGCGCTCAGTACTACTGCAGCAACTACCGCACTAGTGGCGGCTACGAACCACTTTGATTTGCGGCGTTCTTGGCCGAGGTACCGAACCATAGAGGCATGCTTCCAATCGTGACGGTGCTGCCCGGAGCGACAGCAGAGCAGCTGCCGAGGGCATCACATTGTGTGGTGGCGTTTGCAGGAACAGTGTACGAACCACCGGACTTTGAAGCCCATGCGACGACCTCAGGATTGACGTTGTCACCCAACTGGCAGACATTCACTGCACCCGGTGTGCAGCTGTAGTAAGCATTCTGCAGCCAACTATTGACGTTTTGGTAGCCGATCGCTCCCGGGGTCCCGTCCTGCAAGGTGATGCCGAGGAGGCTGTTTGCGGGTGCCCAGAAGTACCAGTAGGCGCGATCAACACCGAGCAGAAGATCATCAAGGTAGGTGCGTGCAACGAACGACGCTGCTTCAGCGCCGCCGATGCTGCGGCCCGGAGTGCCGCCCGGACCCTTGATGCCGTAGTTGATCTCGGTATCCCAGAATGCGCGGCCGGCCGGAACGCCAGCCTTGACCATGTCGGCCTTCACCTGGCTGATGTACGCAGCGCGATCCGCCGGACCACCGTTACCGGCCGGGTAGGTGTGGGCCGAGATGACGTCGACCGGCCAGCCGGCCTTCTTCAGAGCCTTCATGTAAGCCGGGAAGAACTTCTTGTAGGCGTTCTGCAGTCGAACAGTGCTGCTCGCGGCCACGACCTGTGCCGTTGGATCCCCGGCCTTGATGATCTTGTAGGCCTCCTTGGTCAGCTGCGCCATCTGCTGGGGCGTGCCCTGCCAGAAGGTGGAGAGGTTCGCCTCGTTCCAGATCTGGTACGACTCGATGGAATCGCCGTAGCGGTCGACGACAGCCTTGACCCAGGTCTTCCAGGCCGCCATGGTCGGCATCGATGCCGCGCCCTTATTCGGGTAGGTGCCCTGCTTCTTGTTCGAGGCGGCCCAGGTCGGGGTGCTGCCCAGCACGTAGAGGATCTTCACGTTCTGCGTATTCGCATTGCCGATGGCCTGATCCATGCCTGTCCACCAGAAGTTGCCCTTGGACTGCTGGACCTTGCCCCAGGAGATACCGGAATCCCACAGTCGAATGGCCCCGTAGGAGACGCCAGGGTCAACCCCCAGGGAGATCTCCGGGATGTGCATACCGAACTGCGTGTTCGGGACCGGGCCTGCGGCCATGGCGGGGGCGGCAATGCCGACCGTTCCAAGACCAAGGGACACGCTGGCAACGGCGGCAATTAGCGCACGACGCATGAAGGGACCTCTCGTGGTGAACGTGGGCGCCGAAGGGCGCTCGCAGGAGTTTTCAGGGTAACCCAGCCAACCCGAACTGCCCGTCATTGAAAGGTGTGAGATCGGGTGAACCCTGAGTAAAGGTTGGGGGCCAGCTGCAGAAGGGCTCAGTCGGCTTCCGGCTTCAGCCCGACTGCGCCCTGGGCCTTTGCCGCGAGGTCCTTGCCCTTGTCCGTGGCCTGCCCGATAAGAGCCTTGCCCTCGTCGGTCTTGCTGAACATGCTCAACCCTGAAGTCGTTGCCTGCTTCAAGCCACCAGCAAGGGAAGGCTCCGCAGCCGTCGACTTCTCGAATGTCGGTCGGATATCGACGCCCTTCGTGCGAGCCTCCTTGAAGCGATCACCCGAATGCAGGGCGCTGGTCTTATCGCGCTTGTCCTGGCCGGCCGCGGTGGATCCACCGATCGCCTCGAGCGCCTCGCCCGATCCCTTGAGGACTCCACCGACACCCGAGCGAGTCGCCTTCACTGCCGCACCGGAGCCGGTGGTCGAGGTGGCCACGATGGCTGCAGCTTCGCCAGTAATGCCTGACGCTGTGGTGAGCGCGGCGCCGGTGAGATCGCGTTCCTTGATCATCGCGTTCGCGTCCGCGGAGCTGCCACCGAAGATTCGACCTGCACGCTTGACCTGGCGCCCGAATCCGCGCA